>JAIEPV010000080.1 GCA_019748215.1 Hyphomicrobium sp. | reverse complement strand
TCGCTGACGCCAGCCATGGATGCGTGCTTTCAAAGGTCGGACGGTCTCAAGGCCGCCGTTGTAGCGGCGGCCCCAAGTCGTGTCCAGGAAGCGCCGCAACTTGGCGGTCAGACCGCCTGCGTTGCGCGGCACGCCGTTTTTAGCCTGTGCCGCTAGCGCGCTATGCGATCTGATGGTGAGAGATCGGCGCGCTAGCTTTTTGCTTTGCCGCATTTGCTGACGACGAACCGGGACCGACGTCGTCCGAAAATGCCCTAGCGCTTGACCTTCACGCCCTTTTTGATCGCCACATCCTCATCGGGCAGAACGCCATCGGCGTCGGGCATCTCGCCGTCGTCTTCACCTGCTTCCGGGCTGACCAAAAGCTTCTCGACGATCAATCCGGCGTTAGCGCGGATGGCGCGTTCGAGTTCAGCGGCGAGCTTGGGATTTTCCTTCATGAACGTCTTAGAATTCTCGCGCCCCTGGCCGATGCGCTGCCCGTCATACGAGAACCACGCACCAGATTTTTCAACCAACCCGGCTTTCACGCCCAGATCGATTAACTCGCCGGTCTTCGAAATTCCTTCCCCATACATGATGTCGAATTCGACCTGCTTGAACGGTGGTGCCACTTTGTTTTTGACGACCTTCACTTTTGTCTGGTTGCCGACCACGTCGTCTTGAACTTTGATCTGGCCGATGCGGCGAATGTCGAGACGCACGGACGCATAGAACTTCAGCGCGTTGCCGCCCGTCGTCGTCTCCGGGTTGCCGAACATCACGCCGATCTTCATGCGGATCTGGTTGATGAAGATGACCATCGTGCCCGATTTCGAGATCGACGCCGTCAACTTGCGCAAGGCTTGGCTCATCAAACGCGCTTGCAGGCCCGGTAAGCTGTCACCCATCTCACCTTCGAGTTCAGCTTTGGGCGTCAGAGCCGCAACGGAATCGATGACCAGCACATCAACCGCAGCCGAGCGCACCAGCGTGTCGGCAATCTCCAGCGCCTGCTCACCGGTGTCCGGCTGCGAGATCAGCAGATCCTCAACCTTGACCCCGAGCTTGCGGGCATACGACGGATCGAGCGCGTGCTCGGCATCGATAAAGGCACACGTGCCACCGCTCTTCTGCGCCTCGGCGATGACTTGCAGTGTCAAGGTCGTTTTGCCAGATGATTCCGGGCCATAGATCTCGACCACCCGCCCCCTCGGCAGACCGCCAATTCCGAGCGCGATATCGAGACCGAGTGAGCCGGTCGAAATAGCCTCGACGTCGATCGCCTTGTCGTTGGCGCCGAGCCGCATAATCGACCCCTTGCCGAAGTTCTTGTCGATCTGCGCGAGTGCCTGCTCGAGCGCCTGCTTCTTGTCCATCTTTCCCCCTTCAAACACCGTCAAATCCGATCGATCCATGTCCGTCGCCCTCATCCCTATGGCAGTTGCAGCCTTTCAGCAATTTGAGGCGATTGTACTACTTTTGTTCTCCAGCGTCAATCTTGTTTTGTTCTTTCCCGTTGATAACGACCATCTGTGGGCAGGCCGCCTATTGACGCTGTTCCCTTCGTCCCACATACGGAGTTGTCGCAAGTTCGGCGTCCCGCGACTGCAATCAGCGCGGAGGGGCGTTCCGGAAGTGGTGTGGACAAAGCTTATTTCTAAGTTAGCGATTCTTGCGCGGATATTTTGGCGAGATCGGAAGGGGGCAGCTAGCGCCGTGTTCTCGGTGTTTAGTTTGTTTGGTTTAGGCGTAGCTCAATTAAGCGGGGCACTGGACCTTTACGACAAAACTTTGGGCATCTTTTGAGCGCATTTATCCGTCACACGGTGGACGAACGACAAGCGCAAGTTCCCAGAGCAATGAAAAGCAGGCCCGACCCCCCCATAGTTACGAAGTGAAGCCAAGGGTTTGCACCGATCATATTTCCCTGCGTAGTGCCGTCCGGAGCTTAGGCGTTGGCACATTCGGCAACCGTGTTGCAAAGTTCGACACATATTTTCGTGGCAAGGTTGTTTGTGCGCCTGGTTGGCCTGCAACGGTGTTTGCTACGTTTAAGAAGCCAGGGTCAGGCGAATGGCACGTAACATTGGCAGATCCCCAAACACCCAACATAAAATTGCAAGTAACCACCGCGAGTGACCTGCGCCTATTTAATGAAAACAGTCCAGTTTTCGTTATAGGAACTTTTCTTGAGTACTCGCAGCAAGAGACAATTGAACTGGGCGAATCGATCATCTTTGCAAGAAGTCCGGACGTTACTAGAAAGACCGCCAAACCCACTGAGACAAGAGCAAAACCGACAATCGGGGAAATCGACAATGTGGGACAATCGTGGGGTAATTTTTTTCAATTTAAATAGAAACCGATCGCTCTACTTCGCCAGCTCTTCCTTCACTTTCGCGGCCAGCTGCGGCAACGAGAACGGCTTTGGCAAAAACGCGAAATCTTCGGTGCCGAGCGTCTCGCGGAAGGCTTCATTGGGATAGCCCGACACGAAGATGAACTTGATCGACGGGTGGTCCTTGCGCAGCTCCTTGAACAGCGTCGGCCCATCCATTTCCGGCATGACAACGTCCGAGACGACGATATCGACGGCGCCTGGATTGGCCCGCATCAACTCCAGTGCTTCAACGCCGTCGGCTGCCTCCAGCACTTTGTAGCCCTGCCGTTTCAGCGCACGCACGGCGAACTGGCGCACTTCGACTTCGTCTTCGACCAGGAGGACCCGGCCAGTACCGGTGAGATCGGCAGCCTTCGCCGGCTTCTTCGGTGCAGCGGCCTTGACGGGCGATGCCGCCTCGCCGTCGTCATCGTTGTCGAACTGGTGACGCGGCAGATAGACCTTGAATGTCGTCCCTTTGCCGATTTCGCTTTCCGGCTGAATGAACCCGCCCGACTGTTTGACGATGCCGTACACCGACGCGAGGCCGAGCCCAGTGCCCTTGCCAATACCCTTTGTCGTAAAGAACGGCTCGAAGATTTTCGCCATCACTTCGGCGCTCATGCCGGTGCCGGTGTCGGCCACTTCGATCAGCACGTATTCACCCGCCTGGAAGCCGGCGATATCGACCATCTTCTGGCTTTCGCGTTCGGTTACGTTGCGCGTCGCGATGGTCAGCTTACCGCCGTTCGGCATGGCGTCGCGGGCGTTGACCGACAAGTTGAGAATGACGTTGTAGATCTGGCTTTGGTCGGCGCGCACGACCCACAGATCGCGCTCGGACTTGGTATTGATGACAACCTTTTCGCCGGCCGACGTTTTCAGCGTCGGCACCATTTCGGTGACGAGTTCGCCAAGATCGAGCGTCGACACTTGCTGCGTCTGCTTGCGCGAAAATCCGAGCAGGTTCGAGACGAGGCCAGCGGCACGGTTGGCCGCCGATTGGATATTGCGGATGTCCTTGTAGGCGGCGTCGCTCGGGCGATGCGTTTGCAGCAGCAGATCCGAAAATCCTATGATCGCCGTCAGCACGTTGTTGAAATCGTGAGCGATGCCACCTGCAAGTTTGCCGACAGCTTCCATCTTTTGGGCCTGCGCGAAGCGAGCTTCGAGAGCCTTCTGCTCGGTCGCATCGATGACGTAGAGCGCCGCCGCCTCCTGACCGGCGACCGCGGCCAGCGGCGCGAGATAGACGCGGCGTGTAAATTGCTTTTGATCGCCAGCGGTGATTTCGATCGGCGCGACATTGCCGCGCCCCGTGAGCACTTGGGCGACACCGGCCTCGACGTGCGTGCGTTCGTCCATCTCCGCCGTGCGGCACAGGGCGTCCACCGCGAGCGCGTCGCTTCCTGGCCGTCCGTCAAGGACCATGCGCGTGAAGGCCGTGTTGCAGCTCGAAATCCGTCCCTCGGCATCGAGTGTCGCGATGCCAAAAGGCGCCGACTGGAAAAACGGCGTCGCACGCGCGTCCGCCATGCGGCCAAACGAGGCAAAGCCAGTGGTGGTGCGATTGATCGCCGTCAGCGTAAAGCCGCTTCCAGCCGGTTCGACGTAAAGTGTCAGCGGCACGATGCGCCCATCGTTGCGCGTCAGATCGAGGTCGACGGACCGATGCTCGCCGTCGGTATCGAGCGCCAGCATCGCCAGCTGACGGCTGCCGTCGACACCGGCGATGTCGGACAGGCGCGCAGCCCGGCCACGCAATGCGCCGTTGGCATAACCGAGCCAAGATTCAAACGACGCATTGATGTGCGTGATCGAACCGTCGCCGGCGACCGCGATGAAGCCGGCCGGCATCGTATCGAATGCAGAAAGAACATTTTCGAGATTTGAGAGCTTTTCGTTTTCGAGGCGTTTGTCGATCGAAATGTCGCTGACTTGCCATTGCACCAGCAAACCCTGATCGGCTTTGTCGGCGGCGTCGCTGTCGAGCGATGCGAACGGGCGAACCGATATGCGCAGCCATTGCACGCCGCTCGCCGCAGATTTGATGCGAATGATTTCTTGCCGGCGTTCGCCGCGTTCCGCCGACCGCGTCAACCGGTAGAGCGCCTGCGCGGCTTCGGGATCACCGGCGAAAGTGGCATCGATCGATGCGAGGGGGCCGCCCTCCGTCACGCCAAACAGCGTATCCGTCGCGCCATTCCAGTACAGAGGCAGGCCGTCGCGCCGGGCGATGATGACGGCATCGTCGAGGCCATCTGCGGCGGCTTTGAGCAAATCGCCTTGCGGGGTGCGCGCCCCGATCCGCACATGACCGGCCGCGATGCCGAACAGCAAGAATGCGCCGAGCATCGCCAATACAGCAATGACAGTCAGCAGCAGGGGTTCGCCCGATCCGCTCGCCAGCAGCGCGAAGACGACAGCTCCGGCCGTCGCGATAATCATAATTGTGGAGAGAAACCCGCCTGCTCCGTCCGCTGAAGGCAGCGGATCCAGAGGCGGAGCCTCGATCTTCAACGCCTCGCGATCCCTCATGGAAACGGAAACTAGCTGATTCTCAAGGGTGGGGGCGGTAGCGGTGGTGGACATCAAGGGGAAACTCATACGCAACTGAAAAAATGTGCCGCAATGAAGCGGAGTGTCGCTCAGCCTCAACACTTCAATCATTAGAGTTAAAATGCCGTCAATTTGCATACCGGCAAAAGTGCCGTCTCTCACCCGCGATTCGAGGTCGTCAATCGGCGAAGACCGCGAAAGCCACATCGGTTTTTGCTTTCTGGTTTGGACGGTTCTCTCCGGCTTTTTGTGTAAGACGGCTGCCAGGTGACGCCTGAAGATGGGCGCCTTGCTCCGTCGATCGAAACCTGCATATCGTCGAGACCGATGACGGCACCCGACGCAATCGATGCATCTGCCGGATGCAAAAATATGTTATGTGGGTTGCATTCGAACGTTCCGTTCGGACAGACAATTGATAGGGGTTACCGCATGGCGTGCCGCTCAATCTCAGTGACCGCTATCGCGTGGCGCACGATCGTCGTCCTCGGCGCGCTGACGGGACTTGCCTCCGTCGCAACTGCACAGCAGATCAAGGCCGGCACGCTGACGTGCAACAGCAATGGCGGGGTCGGCCTCATCGTCGGATCGCAGGAATTGTTGGACTGCTCGTACGAGCCGGCGGGCGGAGGACCGCACCGGTCATTTGAAGGCAAAATCAGCAAGATTGGACTGGATATCGGCATTAAGGGACCAAGCGTTCTGGTCTGGGCGGTGTTGGGATCAAGCAGCCAACTGCCAGATGAACAGCTCGCTGGCGAATTCTACGGCGTCGCTGCCGATGCGTCCCTTGGCCTTGGTGGCGGCGCACAAGTGCTGATAGGTGGCAACGCAAAAAGCGTCACGCTGCAACCGTTGAGCCTCAAAGGTGAAACCGGTCTCAATATCGCGGTTGGCGTTGCCGGTTTAACGCTGCAACCGCGGTGATCGATCGTGTCGGCGCTTGCGGTCACGCGCACAGGGGTCATCAAAGGCGATATTTTGCTCGCCAGCTTAAAAACGATTGCATGCTAGCTCCATGATTTTTCGAATTGCAGCATAGCAAATGAGCTTCGTTACAGTTTACTAAGTTCAGCATCGAGCACCGTGGCAGGCCATGCTGACGGGTGCGGACAGTGAGAGGGCCGAATGCTGGAAATCGTGTCGTGGTTCGCGATTGTGGTTGCCGTCGCCGCCATGAGCGTCGTTGCGATGCTCTATGTGCGCGGCTCATTTTCCGGCGGGGCATCGCCTTTTTTTAGACCCCGTGCTGAACCTCGGATAGACGTCATCGAGCAAACCACGCTCGATAGCAAACGCCGCCTGGTTTTAATAAGGCGCGACACCGTTGAGCATCTCATCATGACGGGCGGACCGGTCGACGTCGTCATCGAAACCGGAATTATGCCGCCGCAGCGCGAGCCGAGCACTGTGGCGGACGACAGTCGGGCCGCCGCACCAGCGTTTGTTCGTAGCGCGCCAGATTTCGGTGCGCGTGGTGCCGATGTCATGGAGCCGCCATCGAGGATGGGGATCTTCGCGGGCCGCCGCGCACCGCCCGTTCCAGCGTCTAGCGCGGCCCACCCCACTCTCGACCCATTCGGGCAAAATGACGGTCAAGCCATGGCGCAGGCGTTAAAGGCTGAGCGCTCGTAGCGTCGTAATTCATCTGTTCGAATAAGATAACACGCTCGCCGCGCGGTCAGTGCGCCCCGTCAGCGTCGCCGAAATCACTCGGCGTCAAATGATCCAGAACAAGTGGCCGTGTAGCAATGCGCACCGAACCTGTCGCGAGCGATGGAACGCTCGTACTGGCAACGCGAGCGCTTACCTGATTCATAGAAATTGGATTGGAACTCGCGCTGACATCAAGCGCCGAAACCGCGCCACCCGACAGGATGGCAGCAAGAGCAGCTTGAAGCACAATGCCAGCCCGCGGCCGGTTCGAATCATGCGGTGCGGACATTGGCGACATCCCCTGCGACGGCTGTGCCCACGGCGGGCCAAGTCTCGGAAACCGAAGGATGCGGCCTAAGTTTTAAGACTTTGTAAATGAGTGTCGCGGATCGACGCAACTGCCAGCCCGTGCGTCATCCGCCGGGCGCACGAGCAGCTATTCTTCGCGATAGACTTTTTCGCGCCGCTCATGGCGTTCTTGCGCTTCGACGGACAGCGTCGCAATCGGACGCGCATCGAGCCGCTTCAGGCCGATTGGCTCGCCCGTATCTTCGCAATAGCCGTAGCTGCCGTCTTCGATCCGCGTCAACGCCGCGTCGATCTTGGCGATCAGCTTGCGCTGACGATCACGCGTGCGCAGTTCAGTAGCGCGATCAGTTTCAGAAGTCGCGCGATCGGCGAGATCGGCATGCTGCGCTGAATCTTCGTGCAGGATGGCCAATGTCTCGCGCGTTTGACGAACAATGTCGTCCTTCCACTCCAGCAAACGCCGGCGGAAGTAGGCGCGGTGCATTTCGCTCATGAACGGCTCGTTCTCCGACGGTCGATACCCGGCGGGCAAAACGATGTCGGCGATTTTGGCGCGCGCTGCCATTTTCTTGATCGGTCCCTC
>JAIEPV010000240.1 GCA_019748215.1 Hyphomicrobium sp. | reverse complement strand
GAGGCGCGGCCCGGCGTGTAGACCGCGACGTCGATGGCGTCGGCCAGCTTTTCACGATCCGCCCGCCGTTCCGGTGTATCGCCGTCGTTGGCGCGCCAGACATCCGGGTTGGCATAGCTCGCGAGATCGCCTTTGCGGTCGATCAGCACGGCGGGTACGCCGCGCAACAGCAATTGTTCGATAAGCGACAGCGCCAGCGTCGTCTTGCCCGATCCCGAGCCGCCGAGGAACGCAGCGTGGCGCTTCAAGATACTCTTGTTCAGCGACACGGGCCGGCTACGCGCGCCGATTTCGCGGCCCGATAGGATGCTCGATCCGTAAGTGCCATTTTCGTCGAGGATCATCGACAGTGGCACGTCGTCGTCGTTGGCCGGGTCTTGTGAGGCGCTGCGGTCCTTGAATTCGCCGGCGCCAGCGACGCCATTGTCGGCCTTGAAACCGTCCAGCGACGCCTGCGGATCGTCCATATCCTTCTGCACCAGGCGCGGCACCGACCGGCCAAGGAGATCAAGCCGCAACAGATGCACGATCGAGATCAGACTGGACAGCGGCTTGGTGCCTTCTAGCCACTGCACCATGCCGGCATCGCCACGATGATGCGCCGTGAACTCGCGCACCGTCATCATCCGCTCCCACTCGGGGATCGGCACGAGCAGCTGCCGCCCGCCGCCATCGCGGAACTTGCGGAATGCCTGCGCCGTCTGATTTTTCTTGTTCGGCGGGAAGTCGCTGGCGCGCAGCATGAAGCACGGCTTGCCCTGCATCGCCGTCAGCACCTTGTCGAGCTGGCGCTTCAAGCCGCCGCCCTGCGTTGGCCGGTTGCACAGGAACACGCGCACGTCGCTCGCAAACCCGGTGCGATGGCGCACGGTCAGATCGAACGCCGGCAGATCATCGCCGAGTTCGAGCCGCTTGACGGTCACGTCGATGGCGCGGCCCCATTCGTCGCGGGCGAGCGACAGCGTGGCCGCAAGCACGTCGACGAGTTCCTGATCGTCGGCCGGCATTTCAGCTTCGCTCTCGTTGGCGAAGCGCTCCCACATTTCGCGGAATTGCACGGCGGACATGGCACTCGGCGCGTCTTCGCCTTCGGTCGCGCCAAAGCCGACGGCCTGGCCAAGGGCCTGCGCCAGCGTGCTGATGAACGACGATTTCGGCGGCGTCTCGCCGTCTCCATTGCCGTCGCGATCATCCTGGTCGGTTGCCGTCGCTTCGCGAATGCGCGTTTGCGCGTGTTCCAGCAAACGTCGCGTCGAAAGCCCGGCGAATTCCTCGAAGAACTGCGGCCCGAAAAATTGCGAGGCATCGGGAAAGCTCATGCCGCCGCCGCTCAACTCGGCCTGATGGGCGATGCGCTTGGCGATGATCAGACGCGCCTCTTCAGGCGTGCGGCTTTCGCGCAGCAGCACCGGACCCGATTTCTCGATGCGGTCGATGTAGGATTGCGCCACCAGCCCGCGCACCTGGCCATAGAAATCTTCCAGGCACGAAATCACAATGATGGCGTTGGTCAGCCGGTTGGCAATCTGGATGAGATCGCGCACGGCACGCTGAAAGCGCTCTTCGGAATTATCGAAAAAGCGCAGGTCTTCCACCTGATCGATGCAGAACACCAGCGCCGCGCGCTCAACCGTCCACACCAGGGCGCCCAGTGCGGCAATGATTTCGAACGAGCGATCTTCGCCGCTGTTTGGATCGAGTGCGCAAACAGCCTCGAGTGCGATCGTTGTCAGCTGGCGACCGTGCAGGTATTGGCGAATGCGCTGATCGATGCGCGGATCGCGCCGCTGCAAATAGAGCAGCGCGCGCACGATATTGATGTCGAGTTCGCGGGTCTGGAAGTTTTCACTCGCGACGATGTCGTCGGCAAGACGCAATATCAGCCGCGCCAATTGCTGGTCGTCCAATTGGGCGTCGCGCAGCGTGTCGAGATCGGCGGCCGAGATCACTTTGCTGTCGAGCACGAGTTTATTGGTCAGCCGCGACAATCCACTCTCGCCGAAACGGTCGGGATCGTAGGGCTTTTCGAGCGAGTGGACGAGGCGACGCAAATAGAAGTCGGCATAGTTGCCGACATCCGGCGTCATCTGCGCATAGCCGAAATAGGCCTGTCCGGTACGATGCGTCTCGGTTCTGAGCGCGCGCACAAGATGGGTTTTGCCGGCTCCCGATTGGCCGTGGAACAGCAGGATGCGCTCCTGCACGTGGAAGCCACGCCCGGACGTCACCGTGGTGATCAGATCATGAAATTTTCGGCGTGCCTTGGCATGAACCTCGGGAACGTCGACAGGGTCGGCGCGCCAGAGGTCATCTTCCCAGGTGATCGAGTGCTCAAACGCTTCGCTGAGCTTGTCTGGAGCCAGCGAGGGAGCAAACGACGATTTTTTCAACGGACCGCCTTCGACGCCCATGGCGAAACGACATACCTTTAGTCTTCGACGCGCACGAAGTGCCAAACAGTGTTCTTGTAGAGGATCTTGCTGTCCTCTAGCGCGTTCAAATCACAGCGCTCTTTGAGATCGGCGCCGACCAGTACAACATGACCGGTCCGGTGCGCCTCCGCGAGCATGCCCTTGAAGGCAATTTCGGTCAGCTCCCAATCCGGCCGCGTCTCGCGAATCGCACGCCAGACCAAAGAGATAAACGCCTTGCGGTTGCCTGGCCAGCCCTCCGAGATGGGCCGTGCCGCATCCACCACAGCGCCAGCGAATTCCGCCATGTCTGGGCGCACCACGACCCGCGGCGAAGCGACCGCTCCGCTGGTGATCGGCGCCTGATCGTTATCGGGATGCGGCGCCGTAGAACGTGCTTCGTTGACGCCGCCGTGGCGCGCGCCGATCCCATCACTTGGCCCCTCGACTGGCCGGATCAAGCGCCGCAACAGGGTGAGCTTTAATCCATCGAGCGTGCCGTCGGTCGCGTTCGTGACTTCGACGGCAAGCGCGACGACCAGTTTGCCGTCGGAGGAAAACTCGCGCGGCTGCCTTAAAAGTTGCCCGGCCAGCAATCGGCCGGTCTTGCCGGGTAGCCCCGAGCCTTTACCGGCGCCACGGCCGCTGGCCTTCCCAAGGCCGGTCTTGATGCGATCGCCGAAGGCCTTTTCCAGCGCGACGATCGCGAGTTCGCTGCGCAGATCGGGAATCGACAAAATCCGCGACGACGAAATTCCAAAGTGGTGCTGCAACACCAAGGCAGCCAAGCTCTCGGCGCGGTCGAACGATTTTTGAGTTGCCGCACTGAGCGACGTCAAGCCGATGGCGCGCCCAATCAAAGCATCGCGCGCACCCTCCCAACCGGCGACAGCCGGGCGGGGCCGGGCGAGAATAGCGGCTGCCATGGATTGCCCGGCGGCCGTCGCCTGTAGCCGGCTTTTGATATCCGTAATCATGCCCTGCTGCGTCAGCGCGCCGATGGCAAGCTCGGCCGAGCGGCGAAACTGCGTTCCGGCCGCGCGTGGCCCATAGAAGTAGCCGAGATCCCGTTGCAGGTCGGCGCGTGTCGCATGACCCTTCGCCGTCGCGATCCGCACCAGCACGAGGTCATCCACCGACATCACGGCTGCCGGTGTGTCGCCATCACGTCGCAAGCGGGTCATGGGCGAGGTCATCATCGGACTACAGTCATTGCGGGCCTACCATCATCGTCGTGCTTGTAAAAAAGCGTGCCGGGACTTGATCGCTGTCGGTGCCGGGCAGCGCTACCCTCGCGCGATCCACAAGCGGCTCGCGAATCAGTCGCCATCCTTGGCGCAAGACTGAGGTATTCGGCGCGCTGTTCCAAGGGCCTGGCCGCGATTGCCTGTGCGCCGGTCTATGATGTTCATGTTGACTCGCAGTTGCCGCCGCGTCGCCAAATTAGCGACACCTTGTTCGGGCGATGATAGAAACGGCCGGGGAACAGCCGACGGTTCGAGGGACATGACGACATGCACGCGACAATGGTGACCGCACGCGCACGGCTTGCGCGGCCGCGCCTCCCAATCGATTGTTCTCTGGTTAGCGTTAACGCTGCGTTTACGGATTTGCGGCAATGATGAAGCTGTCCGCACGTCGTGTGCCGGGAGTAGCAGTCATGTTTCGCGTCGCGCTTTCAGCCGGTTTGGCAACCCTCATTGCCGGTTGCAGTCTTGGGTCCGCATCCCTGTCATCGGGAATGGTCGACCCGTCACCCACTACTTCGGCCCTCGGGTCGAAATCCAAATCGAGCACGGCGCTTGGCGGCGATCCGTCTGCTCCGCGATTGACGAAGGTCGCTAAACTCGACGATCAGGCGCCTGCGGGCACCTACGAAACCGCGCCGAGCGGTATTCTCGCGGACCGCGACTATTCTCGCACCCAGCTCGATTCCGAGATGGCGCGCGACCTGATCAACGCCTATCGCAAAGAAAACGGCTTGAAGCCATTAAAGCTCAACCCCGAGCTGACCGAAGCCGCCAAAGGCCACTCGCGCGATCTCGCCAAGTGGGATCGCATCTCGCATTACGGCTCCGACGGTTCGAACCCATGGGATCGCGTCAAGCGCAGCGGCTACAAAGCCCGGCTGGCCGCTGAAAACGTCGGCACCGGCCAGATCGACTTCAATGAAGTCATGCGCGGCTGGAAAGACAGCCCCGGCCATAACAAAAATCTGCTGATGTCAGATGCCGATCATATGGGCATCGCACTGGTGCAGGATCCAAAGACGGAGTTCAAATCGTTTTGGACGCTGGTCCTTGGCGCACCGATGTAAGCCGCGTTCTATACCCCGAAATGCACCCAAGCCGGGACCCGATCCCGGCTTTTTTGTTTGCTGATTTTTGGCATTCCACCCGACAGCGACAGCGCAATCGAAGTCGCCATTTCAATGAACCGAGTGGTCGAAACCAGCGCGACATGCAGTGCCATCACGCGTCAGCGCTGTTCCAATCGCGCGCGCTCACGGGTGCGTACCAGTTCGGCGACGCCGCTCCAGGCCCATGCGCGGCCTGCATCACCCTTGTCGCCGTGATAGGCCGAAAAGAAATCGGCCACATCGGCGGCATGAGCGCCGTGTTTGCCTTCTAAAACCTCCGCCATGAAAAATACGTCGCGCGGTGTCGGCGTGGCGTCGGTCTCGTCTTGCCAGCTCGCTGTGCGTGACGGCGTCATCGGAATGTCCTACTCGTTGCTAAGCTGATGGGTCTGACGCCAGATTGCCGCCGAAGGTCGGCGTGCGGCCCTGGACGCCAATGTCTGGTCGAGGCACGTATTGAATTCGGTCAGAGCAAGATCGACGCCATTCACCGGTCATCTGATCGGCGCAGTTTGCGGCGAAGGTTAACTTCGGCCTGTTGTGCGGCGTCGTTGCAGGTCCGCTTCTATTGTTTGGTTGAGAGCTCTGGATCAGAGCTTTGCAACGGAACTCTGGCAAAGCCAGTGAAAGGGCATGGCATGGGCATCAAAGTCAGGCGATCAACCGTCGCGTTGCGCGCGTCTTTTGCAGCGATCGCTGCTGTAGCTCTCACGATCGGTGCGATGACCAGCGCAGATTTCGCGCGAGCGGCCGATAGCTCCGATGATATCATTATCGCCCAAGCCGGCGACTTTGCCGACACCGATCGCGCCTTCGAAATCAACCCGGACGCGGCTGACGAAACGGATGGCGCCTCTGGTCTTGGGCAACCGTCCGAAGATGGCACACCCGGCTCGTCGCAGGCGATGCCCGAAAACGCTCGGCCGGACGCCGCGCCTCCTGGGTGCACTATGCGCGAAGGCCCGCTCGAACTGCTGGTGTGATCCGGCGCGGCCGTTACGTCAGAGGGCGGGGGCAAACGCGTTTGTCTAAGGCGTCGCAACGGCTCCACTGCCCTCAACCGAGCCTTTGAGGGCTGGTTTCTGGTCGACCGCGATTGCATCAATACCTGTTGGCACGGCCATCGCTTTGTCGGCTGCCTTCACCTTCGCAGTTTTTTTGCGTTTGCCTTCAGCGGCGCGGCGCCTGTTGTTGCCGCAGTCCCACGCGATCACCGTTTGCCGCACCGATGCGGCCGCTCGGGCTGAGGGATCTATCGGCAGCGTGTCGATGTTGGACGTATTGAACAGGTCTTTCCACCCGTAGTTCATGAAGCCATGCTCGAGCAGGCTCGCCGCGCGCACGGCCCGCTCATCGCCGGAGCTTTCACCCAAAACCACGGCCATCAGTTTGCGCCCGTCGCGTGTGGCGCTGGCGACGACATTGAAGCCTGAATCGCAAGTAAAGCCTGTTTTCAATCCGTCTGCGCCAGGAAAAGTTCTCAGCAGTGCATTGTGGCTTCCAAGACGGCGCTTGCCGATCCGCATGTCCGGCAGCGTCCAGTAGTGCGCGTATTGCGCGTGCTCAACCACCACGGCGCGGGCCAGTTTGGCGAGATCGCGAGCGGTCGTGACTTGCGCCGGGTCGGGCAGGCCATTGGTATTTTCGAAATGCGTGCGCGTCATGCCGAGGCGCTGGGCGGCGGCGTTCATTTTATCGACGAAGGCGCGTTCACTGCCGGCAATGGCTTCGGCCAGCATCACGGTGACATCGTTGGCCGATTTGATGATGATCGCCTGCAGCGCCAGATCGACGGTCAACTCACCGCCGACCGGCAAGCCGATCTTGCTTGGCGGCTGCAATGTCGCAACCAGAGAGCACACGACCTTATCGTCGAGATGCAGCTTGCCCTCTTTGATGGCTTCAAAAGCGAGGTACGCCGTCATGATCTTCGTGAGCGAAGCCGGGTACCACATCGTGTCGAGATCTTCGGCATAGAGCACCTTGCCGTTCGACGGGTCGAACAGCAGAGCTGGGCCAGCCACGGCGGTCTTGGAAATCGAGGCCGAGCAAATCAGACAGATGGCGAGAACGATCGCTCGCAAAACCATAAAAATCCCCGCTACATATCCTGGACGTAGGTATCACATCGCGGAGAAATGCGGCAATCACGGGTCGCTGCCGGATGCGCCATTGTCAGCGCGGTGTGGCCATCGTGGCGCTGGCGTGACGCTTGGTCTGCAAAGCGCCGATATGGCCGGATTTACGCGCATCGTCCGCATATGCGGGCTCAGGACCACAGCGATGCAAGCTGCGTAGCACTCAGCCGAGCGCACCCTCAAAGCAATAGCGCGGCCACCTTGCAGCACGTCCACGAGCTCAAATCGTTTAAGCGCCAAGCGATGCCATGCGCGATGGAAATGTCGTCTTTTCAAGTGCTGACCGCAAAGCCGAAAGCAGCGTCGCCGAGGTGTACGGTTTCTGCGCGATAGCAAAGTTCGTCAAATCGATTGGTAATTCATGTCGAGACGTACAGGTCGCCAAAACAACCGCAGTGCCGCGTGCTGCGCTAAGCGTGGCGATCGCATGGGCCTGATCGTATTTCAGTTGCAGGTCTGGAAAGCGAGGGTCTTGCCCAGCGGCGCGGTGACCGCTTCGCCCTGTCCCGCAATCTGCTTGGCACCTTGCGC
>JAIEPV010000127.1 GCA_019748215.1 Hyphomicrobium sp. | reverse complement strand
GCCGCTACCAATTCCGGCATCATCGTCATTGGAATTTCGCGCGCCGTCTTGGCGCCAATGAACGCGCCGATGCCGAGCCCTGCCAGGATCAAGATCCACGATGTCAGCGACGGCTGGGCTAAGCCCAGCGTTGTCAGCACGGCGATCGCCATGCCGATCATGCCGAACATGTTGCCCTGTCGCGATGACGCCGGGCTCGATAGCCCTCTCAGCGCCAGAATAAACAGCACACCCGCGGCAAGGTACAAAAGCGCGGCGACATTTGCGGACATGATTGAAATTCCTAGGCGTGGGGTCGGACGAGACGACTGTCAATGGACGTGATGCGGAACGTTGGCGCGGAGTACCCGCGCCGATTACTTCTTCACCACCGGCTCTTTCTTTTTGTACATCGCCAGCATCCGGTTGGTGACCAGAAAGCCGCCGAAGATATTGATCGACGCCATGATCAAAGCCAAAAATCCGAACAAGCGCGCGAAGATGCTGTCGGAGGCCGTAAGCGCCACGCCAACCGACAGCAGCGCGCCGACGACGATCACGGAGGAAATCGCATTGGTGACGCTCATCAGCGGGGTGTGGAGGGCTGGCGTCACCGACCAGACGACGAAGTAGCCGACGAAAATCGCGATCACGAAGACCATGAACTCATAAACGAACGGGCTGACAGCTTCCCCACCCGATGCGAATGCAGCAGTCGGCGCGAGCAGCCCTGCGGCCAGTGTCGCTGCTTTCAAATGAGTTAAACGCATGGGGCGGCTCCTGATCAGTTCTTGGCGCTGAGATTGGGGTGAACGACGACGCCGTCCTTGGCGATGAGAGTGCCCTTGATCAGCTCATCGTCCCAGTTCACGGCAAGAACCTTTTCTTTTTTGTCGAACATGATGTCGAGGAACGACAAAAGGTTTTTCGCGTACAGGCTCGACGCGTTGACGGCGATCGTACCGGCGAGATTGAGCGGACCAAAGATTTTGACACCATTCGCGGTTTCGATGGTTTTCCCGGGTTCAGTCAGTTCGCAGTTGCCGCCGCGCTCGGCTGCGAGATCGACGATCACGGCACCGGACTTCATACTGTCGACCATGGCTTTGGTGACGAGGCGCGGCGCCGGCCGTCCGGGGATCAGCGCCGTGGTGATGACGATGTCTTGCAGTTTGATATGCGCCGCGACCAATTCCGCCTGCTTTGCCTGATAGTCCGCGCTCATCGGCTTGGCGTAGCCAGTTGCCGTTTGTGCCTGTTTAAATTCCTCGTCCTCGACCGCGACGAACTTGGCGCCGAGCGACTGCACTTGCTCTTTGGTTGCGGGGCGAACATCGGTCGCTGTGACTTGCGCACCCATACGGCGCGCCGTCGCGATAGCTTGCAATCCGGCGACGCCGACGCCCATGATGAAGGCCTTGGCGGCAGGGACCGTTCCGGCGGGCGTCATCATCATTGGCAAAGCCTGGCCGAACATCGAGGCGCCGTCGACCACGGCTTTGTAGCCGGCGAGGTTGGCTTGGCTCGACAGAACGTCCATCGATTGCGCCCGCGTGGTGCGGGGCATGAATTCCATCGAAAAGATCGATGCGCCGCTGGCGGCCAGGGCATCGATCGCGGCGCGATCGCCATATGGATCGATCATGGCGGCGACGATGGCGCCAGGTTTCAAAGCCTTGATATCGTCCACCGGCGGGCGGCGCACGGCGAGAAGCACGTCGGCGCCGGCAAGGGCTTCGCTGCGCGAGACTACGGTCGCGCCGGCGGCCCGGTATGCATCGTCGGCAAAGCGTGACCGCGCGCCGGCACCGGCTTCGACCCGCACGGTCGCGCCGAGGGCCGAAAACTTTTTGACCGTCTCGGGCGACGCCGCGACACGCGGTTCGTCGGCCGCTTCACTGGTAACAGCTATCGTAACCATTAGAGCTTCCGATTCGAGTGGGAGAAACCCGGCGCGATTGCCGGACATCAAGAGCGACTGTGAAAACGTCTACCATCGACCGGCGATCAGACCGTGTTTGTCGTCGAGTCCGCAAACGAAGCACCGCTCCGATCCGAGTAACGAAAAGGGCAGCCTCAGCAACGAGTCTGCCCTGCATGGAATGATTTGCCGCGACATCATCCGCGGCCCGGCTCAAACCAGAAAGTACGCCATCGACGCCAGCAAAACGACCAGCGCTATGATGCCGTATTTGCTGATGCGCAAAAATCTCGAATAGGTCCGGTCGTGTTCATTGTAGTCCATGGCGGCGTGGCCGCCCGAGGTATCGACACTCACGATGTGCTCTCCCCAGTGATCAAACGGGTTTCATCCGGTTGTCGTATCGCAAGAATAGCCGTGCATCAAGCAGCAGAACGCCAGTCTTGCGCGCCGACGCGTCTCGTGGAGACAAGACCGCGGTGTCGCGGGCGCAATGACCGCCCCTGCCGACGCCGCCTGCGCGCATGGGAGCGCTGCCGGCGAGGGTGCGGAATGGCTAGGCTAAACGGCCACCTGCGTGCCCACTTCGACCACCCGATCGGTCGGGATTTGGAAGTAGGTCGTAGCATCCTCGGCGGACCCGGCCAGGGCAATAAACAGCCGTTCCTGCCAGCGCGGCATCTCCGACCGCGACGTCGGCCTGAGCGAGCGCCGCGACAGGAAAAACGACGTCGAACCCATGTCGATATTACAGTCCTTGCGGCGGCAGGTTTCCAGGATTTTGGGCACGCTCGGCGTTTCCATGAAGCCGTACCGGGCAATGATGCGGATGAAATGATCGGAGATCCGCTCCACCGTCACACGCTCGTGGCGAGGCACGCGCGGGGTGTCTTCGGTCTTGATCGACAGCAGAATGTTGCGTTCGTGCATGACGCGATTGTGCTTCAAGTTGTGCATCATCGACGTCGGCGCCGCATAGGGATCGCCGGTCAGGAACACGGCTGTCCCCGGCACGCGATGCGGCGGCTTGGCTTCAAGCTTGCGAACCAGCCAATCGAGATCGGCTTCATTGCGGCGTGTCTGCTTCGCCAGAACCCGCGTGCCGCGCACCCAGGTGAACATGATGAGCCCCAGGAAGGCCGCGATCATAAGTGGCACCCATCCGCCTTCAAATAGTTTGAGCAGGTTAGCCGAGAAGAACACCTGTTCGATCAGCAGGAAGGGCACCATCAGTGCCAGCGCTTGCCAGAGCGGCCACTTCCAGCAACGCCAGACAACGAAGAACGCCATCAAACTGTCGATCACCATGGCGGCGGTCACCGAGACGCCATAGGCAGCGGCCAAATTCGACGAGTTCTTGAACAGCACGACCGCTGAAATGACCGCGACAAACAAGAACCAGTTGACGCGCGGCATGTAGATCTGCCCGGCCATGCTTTCCGACGTGTGGCGAATTTCAAAGCGCGGGACGAGGCCGAGCTGGATCGCCTGCCGCGTCAGCGAGAATGCGCCGGTGATCACAGCCTGACTTGCGATCACGGTCGCGAACGTCGACAGGATCAGCATCGGGATCAGCGCCCAGTCCGGGTACAGCTTGTAGAACGGACTATCCAAAGCTGCCGGATCGCTCAGAACGAGCGCGCCTTGGCCGAAGTAATTCAGCAGCAGTGCCGGAAAAACGAAATAGAACCATGCCGTCTGTATCGGCTTGCGACCGAAGTGCCCAAGATCGGCATAGAGCGCTTCAGCGCCCGTCGCCGCCAGAAACACGAGGCCCATGATGGTCAGCCCCATCGTGCCATGCTGCCAGACGAAAACCACGCCGTTCCATGGGTTGAGGGCCGCCACAACCTGCAAGTTATCGCTGATATGCAAAATGCCGCCGAGCGCCAGGACCGCAAACCACACGGCGGTAATCGGTCCGAAAAAGATCGCGATCCGATCGGTGCCGCGCGATTGCATCCAGAACAGCCCGCCGATGATCACAAGCGACACGGGGATCACTGCTTTCTCAAGCTGCGGCGCGATCAGCTTCAGACCTTCGACGGCCGACAACACCGAAATGGCCGGCGTAATAACCGCATCACCGTAGAAAAATGAGGCGCCAGCGACGCCAAGCGCGAGAAGCAGCGGCGACGATCGCTTGGCGACCGTTTGCCCGAGCGCCATCAGCGCGAACGTCCCGCCTTCGCCTTTATTGTCGGCACGCAGCAGCACCATCACGTATTTCGCCGTGACGATGAGGATGAGCACCCACGTGATCAGCGACAGAATGCCGATCACGGCTTCACCAGTCGACATGCCGCGGCTGTGTGCGGCGTGCATGGCTTCGCGAAAGGCATAAAGCGGGCTCGTCCCGATGTCGCCGAAGACGACCCCGATCGAGCCTAGGACCAGCGGCCAAAATGCTTGAGCACCGTGATCGTCAGCGGCCCCGCCATCTTGGCCGGGCTTGGCCGCGCGCGTCTGTGCCATCCGGCACCTCGCCAATAAAAGCTGCAATGCAGCAAAGTTGCGCGGCTATTACTCCCGCAAGGTCACCTTGGGAAGACGCAAAATCTTAGCAGTTGGCGGTCGCTACCACTTGACTTCACACGCCAGGTTGGTTGACCCCGCCCGAAATTGCAATTGTTTGCGCCCGATCGTCAGGCGGCGCGATCCATCGCTTCGAGCTCGTCAATCATCCCTTCCAGAACTTTCAGGCCCTTGTTCCAGAACTCAGGGTCGCGGGCATCTAAACCGAACGGCGCTAGCAGTTCCGAATGGTGTTTCGACCCACCGGCTTTCAACAGATCGAAATATTTGCCGACGAACTCCGGATGCGCTTCGGCATAAAGACCATACAGCGAATTCACCAGGCAATCGCCGAACGCATAGGCGTAAACGTAGAACGGCGAATGAATGAAATGGGGAATGTAGGTCCAATAAACTTCATAGCCTTCGCTGAGATCGATCGATGGACCGAGGCTCTCGGCTTGGATCTCGAGCCAGATGGCGTTGATACGATCGGCAGTCAACTCGCCCTCGCGGCGCGCCTCGTGAATTCGCCGCTCGAAGCTATAAAACGCGATCTGGCGCACAACCGTGTTGATCATGTCCTCAACCTTCGAGGCGATCATCGCCTTTTTCTCTCGCGCATTCGTCGTCTCGGACAGCAACGCGCGGAACGTCAGCATCTCGCCGAACACTGACGCCGTTTCAGCGAGCGTCAGCGGTGTCGGCGCCAAGAGCGGGCCTTGGTCACGAGCCAGCATCTGATGAACGCCGTGACCCAGTTCATGGGCCAAGGTCATCACGTCGCGAGGCTTGCCCAGATAATTCATCATCACATACGGATGCACGGACGGCACCGTCGACGCCGAGAACGCGCCCGGCGCCTTGCCAGGTTTGACGGCAGCATCGATCCAGTCCTTGTCAAAGAATTGCTTGGCGATCGACGCCATCTCCGGCGCAAAGCCGCTGTAGGCGCTGAGCACGATTTGCTCGGCTTCAGGCCATGCGATCACCCGCTCTGGCTTATCCGGCAGCGGCGCATTGCGATCCCAGAATGACAACCGCTCCTTTCCGAGCCACTTGGCCTTCATCGCATAATAGCGATGGGACAGGCGCGGATAAGCGGCACGCACGCTGGCAACCAGCGCATCGACGACAGGCGCTTCGACGCGGTTGGCCAAGTGACGGCTTTCGGCGACATCTTTGAAGCCGTGCCAGCGATCCGATATTTCCTTGTCCTTGGCGAGCGTATTGGTCAGCAGCGTGAACAGCGGCACATGGGCGCGAAACACACTGCTCAGTGCCTCCGCAGCAGCCTTGCGCCGGGCTTCGTTTGGGTCGGACAACAGATTGAGGGTCGGCTCAAGCGACAACGTCTCGGGCTCACCGGCGACGGTGAATTTGAGGCTCGACATCGTCTCGTTGAACAACCGGGTCCAGCTACCGCGCGAGGTTTGCGACTTTTCCGAAAACAAGGTCTCGATTTTTTCTTCGAGCTGATGCGGCTTCTCTTTGCGCAGATCGACAAACCAGGGCTTGAAGCGCGCAAGATCAGGATGCGCCAACGCGGCTTTCAGAATCGCTTCGTCGATCTGGTTGAGTTCGAGTTCTAGGAAAATCAGATCGGTCCACGTCTTGGTCAGCGCTTCGGACACGTCGCCGTAGAACTTCGCGCGGGCCGGATCGGCTTGGTTCTGGGCGTAATAAAGACCGGCGTACGAACCGAGTTTCCCAAGCGCGTCCGAAAGTTTTTCATAATCGCGAATGACGATCGCAAGTTGGCCGCCGTCTGCCGCAAGCTCCGCAAGTTTGCCCTGATAGGCGGCCTTCATACGCGCGGCCTCGGCGGCGCCGGCATCGAGATCGCGTTTGATTTCCGGCGCGTCGGGAGCGGCGTAGAGATCGGACAAATTCCAAGTCGGCATATCGCCGAGCAGGGCCGCTGCTGCCGGTGCGCCGCCCGGCGCCGGGGCCGCGCGCACGATCGACGAGCTGGACGTTTGATTATTCAAATGCGCGTCGGTCAGCATAGTCTCGGATCTCCCGTGGGGGGTTTGCTGCCAAATCAGCGGCCGGAACCGTTAGCACGGCGGGCTAAGAGAATAAAATGCCACCAGCGGCAACGTTGCAAAGCGCCGTGATGCCACAACATTCCGCCGCTAACCACGAGCCGGCGCAAAAAACGCGTCACATTGCAACGATTGGTTTACCGATCTCGGGCACTCTTGGCCGTGTTGAGTAATTTGTCAGTCAAGAGATGTCCGATCCTGGAGCATCTCAGGAGTTGTTACTCCCGGCTGACGCGTAACAGTCGAGTGCAATCGCGTCCATGTCAAAGCGTGTTCTGATCGTCGACGACGATCCTGCCCAGCGCCGCATTCTCGAAGAAACCGTTAAACGGTTTGGCTTCGAGACCAAGACCTGCGGGTCCGGCGAACAGGCCCTGCAAATTTTGGAAGGCGACGATCGCGAAAGCATCGCGCTCGTGCTTCTCGACCTCATCATGCCGGGCGTTGACGGCATGGCCGTTCTCGACCGCTTAGCAAGCCGGCCCGGCACGCCGCCGATCATTGTTCAGACGGCTCACGGATCGATTGAAGCAGCTATTAACGCCATGCGCGCTGGCGCCGTCGATTTCGTCGTCAAACCGGCCAGCCCGGAACGGCTCGACGTGTCGATCAAAAGCGCTCTGAAAATCGAAGCCCTCGCCGGCGAAATCAATCGCATCAAGAAAAAAGTCGAAGGGACGCTGACCTTCAACGATCTCGTGATGCAGGGCGAGGCCATGCGCCGCGTCATCACGCTCGGCAAGCGGGCCGCCGTCTCGAACATACCTGTCCTGATCGAAGGCGAAAGCGGCGTTGGCAAAGAACTCATCGCGCGCGCCGTCCAAGGCGAGAGCGAGCGCGCCGGCCGGCCGTTCGTCACCGTCAATTGCGGCGCTATCCCAGAGAATCTGGTCGAAAGCATTCTGTTTGGCCACGAAAAGGGTGCCTTCACCGGCGCCGTCGACAAGCGCATCGGCAAGTTTCAGGA
>JAIEPV010000215.1 GCA_019748215.1 Hyphomicrobium sp. | reverse complement strand
TGCTCGGTGGCCGAAATCATCTGCACATCGAGCTCAGGCCACAGCCACTGGCTGCACAGCTCCAGATGCTGGAAAACCTTGACGGCATTCGCCGTCGTCGTGGTGATGAAGTAATGAGTGTCGGCGAAGCGCGCGACCGTTCCGTCATCCATCAAAATGCCGTCCTCACGCAGCATGCCGCCGTAGCGGGCTTTGCCGACGGCCAGTGTCTTCAAGCCATTCATGTAGACGAGGTCGAGAAATTTGGCTGCGTCAGCGCCTTGCACATCTATCTTGCCGAGCGTCGACACATCGCAAATGCCAACGGCTGAGCGCGTCGTTTGCACCTCGCGATTGACCGATTGCAGCCAATCCTTCTCGCCCGCGCGCGGAAAATAACTCGGCCGCAGCCAAAGCCCCGTCTCGACGACCATCGCGCCCTGCTCTTTTGCCCACGCGTACGACGGTGGCAGCCTTGTCGGCTTGAAGTCTTTGTCGCGATGATGGCCGGCGAACGCGCCGATCGCCACCGGCGTATACGGCGGCCGGGCAACCGTGATGCCCGTTTCGGGGATCGATTTCTTGGTCAGTTCAGCCATGATGGCGAGTGCGTTGACGTTGGCGGTCTTGCCCTGATCGGTTGCCATGCCGAGTGTCGTGTAGCGCTTCAAATGCTCAACGGCACGGAAGCCTTCACGCTCGGCGAGTTCGATATCGCCGACAGCGACGTCGTTTTGCTGATCGACGAACGCTTTGCCGTGCGATCCCGCGACGCGCCACAACGGTTCAATGGCGCTGCTCTCGTTTTCAGCGTCGATGGCTAATGGCGAAAGGCTCTGCGCGTCATCGCCTGCTACGACGGCCAACACGGTCTGAGCGCCCGATTGCAGCACGTCACTCAAGCCATAAATTCCAGCTGCTGCGCCGGCGACGACCATTTCGCTGGGGATGACGCCTGCCGTAAAGCTAGCAATCGTGTCGTTCCACATCGGCTTGCCGCCAAGGTGCGTGGTGAGTTGAATGTTCGGGTTCCATCCCCCCGACATCGCGATTAGATCGCAAGTGAAGGTTTGTTCAACGCCGTCCGCGTGTCTGACGCGAGCGCCGGTTACGCCCTTGCCGCCGAGCGCCGATGTGACGACGCCGCCTGCAATCAAGCGGCATCCTGCGGCAGCCGCAATCGCGCGAACGGCCGGCGAAGGATTGGCGCGCGAATCGACCAGCGCCACCACTTCGGCCCCGGCGCGCTTGAGATCGCTGACGGTCGTGGCGGCATAATCGTTGTTGGTGAAGACGACGGCCTTGCTGCCGGGAACAACGCCGTAGCGATTGACATACGTGCGCACCGCGCCGGCCAGCATCACGCCGGGCCGATCATTGTTTCCGAACACGATCGGCCGTTCGGTCGCGCCCGACGCCAGCACGACGCGCTTTGCAACGAGCCGCCACAATCGCTGCCGCGGCACGCCATGAGGCGCCGACGGCAAATGATCGCTCACGCGTTCAAGCGCGCCATACGTGCCGCTATCATAGGTGCCAAAGACCGTCGTGCGCCGCATGACGACGACATCGGACATCGATGCAAGCTCGGTTTCTATTCCCGCAACCCATTCGAGCGCGGATTTCCGATCGATGATGCGCGCATCGTCGACAGCGCGGCCACCAAGGGTAAAGTTTTCATCGGCCACAATGACACGCGCACCAGATCGCGCCGCTTGCAACGCCGCGATCAGGCCAGCCGGACCGCCGCCAATCACCAGCACGTCACAAAATGCTGTGGCTTTCTCATAGTGATCCGGGTCGGCATCCGCCGACGCGCGACCAAGACCGGCAGCACGGCGAATGGCGGGTTCGTAGAGCTTTTCCCACAGCGCCGCCGGCCACATGAATGTCTTATAGTAAAAGCCTGCGACGAAAATCGGCGCCAGCACCGAATTGATCGACAGCACATCGAACTTCAGCGACGGCCAACGGTTTTGGCTGGATGCCTCAAGACCATCGAACACTTCGACGACGGTTGCCTTGGTGTTGGCCTCGCGGTATGCGCCCGTGCGCAACTCAACAAGCGCGTTCGGCTCTTCCGAGCCCGCCGATAAAATCCCGCGCGGGCGGTGATACTTGAACGACCGCCCTGTCAGCGTGACGCCATTTGCGATCAGGGCCGAGGCCAACGTATCGCCCGGGTGGGCCGGATATTCGACGCCGTCAAACTTGAAATGGATGGTGCGGCTGCGGTCGACGATGCCGCTCGCGGTGCTCGTGCGTCTTAGCGCTGCCATCACGCGCCACCTTCCGCCGTGTCAAGGCGCGCTAGAGCAACGTCACGCGCAAGCGATACATTCAAAACCCGATGGGTCGTCAGATTGCGCGCCACGACCAACCATGCGTGGCATCCAGCCGCGTGATACCAAAGCTCCTGATGATCGCCGGCAAGGTTTCGGCGCTCATAAGTGTAAGCAATGAAATCATCCAATGCACTCGGCATCGAATAGTCCGGCCGCGTGACAGTCGCGTCACCGTGATAGATGAATTCGTCAAGGCTGCGATCTCCGCAGCAGGGACAGGCGATGCGCATTCTCTGCGTTCCTATTAAACTGACGCACAATCAATGAAGATTAGGATACGGTCCTTGGCCTTTTTCATCGACCGCATGACCCGTGCGAAAGCGATCGAGGCGATAAGCGGTTGCGATGGGGTGGGGCTCATCCCGCGCAATGAGATGCGCAAAACATAGCCCCGATGCCGGCGTCGCTTTGAAGCCGCCATAGCACCAGCCGGCATTGATATAGAGACCGTCGATCGGTGTGTGGTCGATAATGGGACTGCCGTCCATCGACATGTCCATGATGCCGCCCCACTGTCGGAGCAACCGCACACGGCCGATGCGCGGCATCAACGCCATGCCGCCTTCGCAGACATCTTCGACGACAGGTAAGTTGCCGCGCGACGCATAGCTGTTGTAGCCGTCGATATCGCCGCCGAAGACAAGGCCACCTTTGTCCGATTGGCTAATGTAGAAATGTCCGGCGCCAAACGTGACGACGCCATCGATGAACGGCTTGATCGATTCCGATACGAATGCTTGCAGCGCGTGGCTTTCGATCGGCAGGCGCAGTCCTGCCATTGTCGCAACGCGCGATGAATTTCCAGCAACCGCCATGCCGATTTTCTTTGCGCCGATGAAGCCGCGTGAGGTTTGAATTCCGGTCACCCGGTTGCCGTCGCGCCTAAAGCCCGTCACTTCGCAATTTTGGATGATATCGACGCCGCGCTGATCGGCGGCACGCGCATAGCCCCAAGCCACGGCATCATGGCGAACCGTGCCGCCGCGCCGCTGCAGCAATCCGCCGTGGATCGGAAACCGGCCATTTTCATAGTTCAGGAAGGGCAGCATCTTGCGAACGGCGGCTTGATCAAGCAATTCGGCATCGACGCCGTGCAATCGCAGCGCATTGCCCCGCCGCGCGTAGGCATCGCGCTGCGCATCGGAGTGGTAGAGGTTCAAAACGCCGCGCTGGCTGACCATGGCGTTGTAATTGATGTCTTGCTCGAGGCCCTCCCAAAGCTTCAACGACTGCTCATAGAACGGGATATTGCCGGGCAGCATGTAGTTTGAGCGCACGATCGTGGTGTTGCGGCCAACATTACCGCCGCCGATCCAGCCCTTTTCCACAACCGCGATGCGTGACAGTCCGAAGGTTTTCGCTAGATAGTAAGCGGTGGCGAGGCCATGACCGCCGCCGCCGATGATGATGATATCGTAATCGGCCTTTGGGCTAGCATCGCGCCATGTCGGCATCCAGCCGGTGTGGCCGACCAGCGCTTCCTTAATGACCGAGAAAATCGAATAGCGTTGGCTCGCCATGGCGGGCTCCAAACAAACGGATCGCGACGATTACCCTACAGAGTCGCGCCATTGTCAGCACTATAAGTCTGACTTATTGTAGGGCGATGAGTGACCGTGACAGCAGCCTGCCGTTTGATCTTCGATCGCTGGAAATCTTCCTCGCCGTGTGTGAAGCGGGCGCCATGGCGTCGGCGGCCCGCAGCCTCGGTTTGACGCAGCCCGCCATCTCGTTGGCCATCGCCGAATTGGAGCGGAAAACCAGCGCGACACTGTTCGATCGCAGCGTCAGACCGCTGGCGCTGACCACCGCCGGTGGCCTTTTGCGGGCGCGAGCCCACGCGCTCATTGCCGACGCCCGTCAAATTGCGCCGCTGCTGCGCGAAACCGAACGGGGAAAGTTGCCCGCAATCCGCGTCGGTTTGGTGGACTCGCTCAGCCGCGTTCTGGCATTGCCGCTCGCATCTTACTTGTCGACTCGCGCCGATGCTGTCGCCATCCTGTCCGGCTTGACCGCCAGTCACGCTGGAGAATTGCTGACGAGGCGGCTCGACATCTTTCTCGGGGTTGACGATCTGCAGGATCTCCCCGGCCTCGAACGCCGCGAACTTATCAAGGAACCCTATATCCTTGCTTTGCCGAAGGGCACCCCGCCGGTGCGAACTTTGCAGGATATGAAAAAACTGGCGGAGACATTGCCGCTCATCCGTTTCAGCGAGCGATCACAAACCGGGTTGGATATCGAACGCCACCTGCGCCGGCTCGGCCTCGATTTTCCAAGAGGAATTGAGTTTGAGCAGCCGTTTGGGGCAGCGGCCATGGTGGCGGCAGGAAGCGGCTTCGCCATCACAACGCCGCTGTGCCTCATCGAGGCAAATCTCGCCAAAGGAAGCCTCACGACCGGCCGGTTGCCAGGACCGCAAATCACGCGACGTCTTACTCTCGTTGCACGCGACGGCGAACTGGGACACATGCCGCGCGATCTGGCCGTCGTCATGCGCAAGACACTCGCAGAGCGTTGCGCCACTGCCGACAACCGTATCGCGTAACTGGAAATGCACGCGCCGCCATCACGCGCGCCTTTCGGCTCGCCAGCTCCAGGCTTCAAGGCGTAGTCGCGCAAGCTTGTAGGCATCGGGAATAGAGAGAGCCCATACGAACAAGCCGCCCGCCGAACGGCCGACGAAGGATTGCTCGGGCGTCGATAGATGCCATGTCACGATCGCCAGCAGCAGCGAAAAGAACGCAAACCCCAAGCCGCGCAGCGCTTGCCCGATCGCTACATGACCTCCCCCAGGAAGAAGCGCTGCGATGGTGAGTACGAGATATGGATTGATGGGTTTGGGCTCTTCACGCGGCGTCATGCAGCTTTTGCCTCGGCCAACCCGTGAAGTGCGCAACTCAGCGCATCGAGCTGCGCGAGGCGGGCGCGCAGTGCGTCGCCGCTCACCTTCGCGTCATCGAATATGCATTGCCGCATGAGCAGATGTTCGCCGCGTCGGCCCTCGGCGGCCTGCCAGACCAGGCGCAGACCTTTTTTCGTCACGCCCACTTCCTTGATGCGCGGATCGGCGAAAATGCGTTGAAGCGTCGGCGCCATCTGATCGAGCAGGCGCTGCGCGAAGGCGTCGCTGCCGCGCGCCAAGCACTCAGCCGGCAACTCTGGCGGCACTCGCAAACGGTGTGGGTGGTTCTCCGTCAACGAGTAGAACTCCATCCCAGTGGGGCGCACGAGGACCGAGATCTCAGCCAGTTCCGGCCGCGCTTCGAGGCGCGTCAATACCATCCACAATTGCGGCAGCCGGCGGATGGTCATCGTGTCGGAAACGAGATCGACACGCACAAGCCTGCCGCGATCGAAGCCTTCGAGACGTGGAAATCCGTCGCCAGCATGTTCGACGCGCCGTCGCTCAAGGACGTCGCTGCAGTCATCAAGCAAAGCGCGGCGCGATTGCAGCACTAGCGAATGACCGCGCCAAGCCAGCCACACCAGCGCCGCACATCCGATCATCGCAACGACGAGCAGAACACTAACCTGCACGACGCTTCTCCTCGCTTACCCGCGCCAGAAACGCGATCAAAAGATGAGCGACGGCCTTGCCACGTGCCATCGGCCAAACCGTGCCGCCGCCGGATCAGTAGCCTTGCGGCCGCGGCCATTGCATCGTGAACTGTTGGCCGCGCCGCACATACTTATAGCGGTGGAAATGGAACCACAACGACGCCACGACAAAGAACACCATCATCGCGATCAGCTGGGTGCCATAGCCCAAAAACACTGCAAAGTAGGTCGCCGCGCAAAGCACAAGAAGAACCACAGCCGGAATAGGATGGAATGGGTGAACGTACCCGCGCTTGATCGTGCCAAGCGGCCATTTGCGCCGGAACATGACGACGTTGAACGCCATGTAAGTGTAGCCGAGCAAGCCCGACAAAATCGAAAACGTGATGACCTGATCGAGCGGAGCAAAATAAGCAAACACCAGCGCCACCGGAACGAGGAACACGATGGCGCGGTAAGGCGTCCGATTTTTAGGGTGCACAGCCCCAAACCACGTCGGCAGATAGCGATCGCGGCCCATCGAGAACCATGCCCGCGATGCGTCGTTGATGCAGCCGTTTGCCGAGGCGAGCGTCGAAAACACCGTGCCAACGAACAACAGGATCATCAAAGGTGTCGAATTGGTCAGCCGGGCCGCATCAAACATGGGTGTCACAGCTTGGCCGAGATATTCCCACGGCATCAGGCCGGCGCAGATGTACCAAGTCATCGTCGCCGCGATAAGCAGCGTGATCATGCCGGTCATGGTGCCGAGCGGCAACGATCGTGCAGGTGAGCGAACTTCCTCCGCTGCCTGACACGTCCCTTCGATGCCGAGATAGTACCACAAGCCGAAGTGGAGCGACGCGATCACTCCGAGCCATCCGTAGGGCAAGCCGTTCAACAACTCACCGTGGTTGAGGAGATCGTTGGTCCACGGCTTGACGGCCGCAAACAAGATCACGATCGCAGCAAATGCCACTGCCGTCAGCACAAGATTGAACGTCAGCGTCGCGTACACGCCGCGATAGTTCAGCCATGCGAGAAACATGATGGTGAGAACGATGAACGGCTTGTCATGCACGTTCTCGAACCCGGCCATGGTGCCGACCGTCTGCACAAGATAGCCGAGCGTGATGGCGTTGGCCGCCTCCAGCATGGTGTAGGCAAACACCAAATAGAGACCGACATTGAACGCCATCAGCGGTCCGACGATGTGCTTTGCCTGCGCATACTGACCGCCAGCGGCGGCGACTGTCGATGTTACTTCGGAATCGATCATCGCAACGCAGGTGTAAAGCAAGCCTGCAACCCAGCAGGCGATCAAGGCCGCAACCGCGCCACCTTTGCCCACGGCAAAATTCCAGCCCATGAACTCGCCGACCAGAACGATGCCGACACCGAGGGCCCAGACATGGCCTGGCCCAAGCACGCGAAGCAGCGAAATTTTTTCGCCGTGCACGACGGTCGTCTGGCTCATTGCGGCCCCCTCTGGTGCGTCGGA
>JAIEPV010000261.1 GCA_019748215.1 Hyphomicrobium sp. | reverse complement strand
ACGAGGCCGGTTATTGCCCATGTAGGCCGTCGTCCCCAAGCCTAGCCAACCGTCCCGGTTATCGTGCCGTTATTGGTGACGCCCACGGTCTTGCCGTTCTTGCGGATGGCGTAGCCTGCCGCGCCGCCGAAATTCGAGCCGTTATCGACCCATTCGCCTGGGCCGCCGCTGCCGGAGGCGGGCACGCCCGCTGAGCCCGCAACGCCCGCGCCGCCGCCCGCGCCGCCCGCACCGGTCAATCGGGTTGACGGCATAGCCGGTTGACCGGCGCTGCCTGCGCCGCCGCCGCCTGTCGTCCCATTGTTGGCGCCGGGACCGTTTGGAAACCCGCCGCCGCCGTCGCCGCCATTGTAGAAGATCGGTTCGCCCGAGGGGTTTCGTATCCAGCCGCCGCCACCGCCGCCGCCGCCGCCGCCTGAGCGTATCTGCCCGCCAGAGTTCACGACCACGGTCAGATTTTCTTGCACGTACACAGCGTCGCCGCCTGCATTGCCAGCCTGGGCGGGTTGGTTGAAGTCGCTCGCGCCTGCTCCGCCCGCACCTCCGCCGCCATAGACTTTGCCGCTCACCTGTAGAGTGAGCGCGATTGTGTAGCTCGCCGAGGGCCAGAGACCCGTATCGATGGCTGAACCGTCAACCGGATAAATTCCCGCGCGGCCGGCTACGCCTGTGATGGTCACTGCGCTTCCGACGACAAAGGTGATCGTCGCATTGCGAAGACCGTCGTATCCGGCGGTGTTTGCAAGCGTGCGCAAATTGACCGGGCCTGTGGCGGTCGAGAGATTTATTGTCGTAGAAAAAACCGGCGGCGGAGGCGGTGTTGCTCCACCGGTGCGGCTTACCGTGATGCGATTGCCAGCGTTGTCGTACGCATAGTTGACGACGACGCCATTTGAATATTCCGCGCGCGTGATGCGTCCTTGCACATCGTATGTGTAATCGACGGTCTCCCCGCTTTGCGCGTGCGCAGAGTGTGTGCGCCACGCCAATAAGCTCGCGGCAGCCAACAAAACGCGCCGAGAAACGCTCATCGCGTCCTCCCCGAAAAATCAAACGCGCTTTCGCGTTTCGATTGACTCCAGCCAAAGTCCGGAACAAGGCTGTTGTCAACCCCAGGTGTAGGAGCGGCGCGATGCAGCGGATCGTAGCGCGGGTGTGGGTGAAGCGGCTCATCGTGACGTTGGCGCTGATGAGCGCCACCGTTGCTGGACTAAGCCCAGCGTTTGCGCAATCGATCCCGCCGCCGCCGGTGCGCGCCACCGTCGATGTCAACGGCGTTGATCTGGTCGACGGTGCGCTCTGGGTCTATTCGCCGAGCATTTCGATCGGGCAACCTGGTGCCGGCGGCTTTGTCTACGCGCGATGGTTTGACTCAAGCGTCCAAGCGTGGCGCGACAACTACACCGGCACAATCAATAGCTCAGGCGCGATTTACACGGTTACTTTGTTTGGGTCATCGCAACGTTTTACGTTGGCGAGTGGTGTTTACACGCCCGATGACGCTGACGGTTCAAGCCTGACTTTCAACAGCACCAACAACGAATACACCTATACCAGCCGCTATGGCGCAGTGGCGGTGTTTGACAAGGACTTAAACGGAACTTTGCCGACGGCGGCCAATGAAGGGCGCATCATCTCCTATACTGAGCCCGACGGCGAGCGGACCATCTTTACCTATGTTGAGCGCGACACCGACACGCAACGTCTCCAGTCGGTGACCAACAATTTCGGCTATCAGCTCAAATTCGACTATTTCGACAACAGCGCGAACTTCCTGCGGCTGACGCGCGTCACCGCGCTCAACAACGCCGTCGATTACTGTAATCCGAGCGCCGATACCTGCACCTATTCGCAGACTTGGCCGAACCTCCAGTTCAACGCGGCGACGCCGACGCAGATCACCGATGCGCTGAACCGGGTCACTACTTACGCCTACACGTCGGGCCGCGTGACCAGCATTGTGAGCCCCGAGGGCGTGACGCTGACGGTGACCTACACGGCAGCGACTGGGCGGGTTTCGCAGGTGACCGATGGCGACGGCACCTGGACCTATAGTTTTCCGACCGTGATGACCGGTGCGCGTAGCGTGACCGTCACGCCACCGATCGGGGCGTATTACGGGATTGGTTTTGACGGCAGCAATCGGCTAACTGACGTCGTCAGCGGCGGTCTCAACACAACGTACGCCTATGACAGCAACAGCCGGCTGACGAGCGTCACGGCCCCAACGGGCGTTCGGACGAGTCTCCAATACGACGCCCGGGGCAATGTCACGCAGACGACGCAAATCCCGGTGGCGGGCAGCGGGCTGTCCAATATTGTAACGACGGCGAGCTTTCCGACCGGGACCTGCACCAATCCGCGCACCTGCAATCTGCCGACATCGACGACGGACGAGCGCGGCTTCCGCACCGACTACACATACGACACGACGCATGGCGGCTTGCTGACGGTCACAGCACCTGCGCCCACGGGATCGGCGCCGGTGGGTACAGGGACGCGACCGCAGACGCGTCTCACCTATGCGAGCCTTTCTGCGTACTACAAAGACAATACCGGCACGATCGTGGCCGCGCCCACGCCGGTCACGCTCCTGACGCAGACATCGGCGTGCGCGACGAGCGCGTCGTGCGCCAATGGTGCAGACGAGACGCGCGCGGTGACCAGCTATGGATCGAACGGTGTCGCCAATAATCGGCTGCCGGTTTCGCAAACGATTCAGTCAGGCACGGGCGGGCTCACCAGCACGACGGCGCTCACCTATGACAGCGTCGGCAATCTCTTGACCGTCGATGGTCCGCTGAGCGGCGCCAACGACACGACGCGCCTCCGCTATGATGCGATGCGTCAGACGATTGGCGTGGTTGGTCCCGATCCGGATGGCGCGGGCGCTGGCCTGCATCGGGCGCAGAGGCTGACTTACAACGGTGACGGGCAAGTGACGGTCGCCGCGCAGGGCACGGTCACGGCGCAAACCGACCCCGCATGGGCGAACTTCGCGACGTTGGAACAGGTCAACACCACTTACGACGCGCAGGGGCGGCCAGCCACCAGCGCGTTGGTCGCCCAGAGCGCGACGCAGGCGGTGATGCAATACGCCTACGATGATGCGAGCCGGCTGCTTTGCCAAACGGTGCGGATGAACCCTGCCGTGTTTGGCAGCTTGCCGTCATCGGCCTGCACGCTCGGTACGCAAGGTGCGAACGGCCCAGACCGGATCACGCGCCTGACTTACGATTTCAACAGCCAAGTCACGCAAGTGACGACCGGTTACGGCACGGCCAGCCCGATCAACGAAGTCACGACGGCTTATGATACTAGTTCAGGCTTGCCGTGGGCTGTGACCGACGGTCAGGGCAATCGCACTGGTTATGAATATGACGGCTTCGCGCGGCTCTCGCGCACCTACTATCCGCGGCCCGATCTGCCGAACACTTCGTCAACCACCGACTACGAGCAATACAGCTACAACGCCGCCTCAGCCGTCACACAAGTCCGCCGTCGCGATGACCAGACGCTTTGTTTTGCTCTCGATAACCTGCTTCGCGTCACGCATGTGCGGCGGCTGACGGACGCTACCTGCGATGGGAACGACGAGACTCTGATCAACTACACGTACGATCTTTTCTCGCGCCAGCTCACGGCAGTCGCCAACGGCCAGACGCAGAGCTTCGCCTACGACCAGCTCTCGCGCGTTACCAGCGCCGGTTCGCCGCTCGGGACGGTGAGCTATCAGTATGACGCAGCCTCGCGGCGTACGCGGATGACGTGGCCGGACAGTTTCTTTGTCGACTACGACTACGACCTGACCAACGGCGTCACCGGCATCCGCGAGAATGGCGCGACCTCGGGCGCGGGCGTGCTGGCGACGTTTACGTACGATAATCTCGGTCGTCGCACGCAGCTTTCGCGAGCTGGCGGCAATGGCGCAATCACGACGTATGCCTTCGACGCCGCCTCGCGGCTGGCCACGCTGACGCAGAACCTCTCCGGCACGAGTCAGGATTTGACGCGCACGTTCGACTACAATGCGGGCGCCCAGATCGTCGAGCGCGGGGCGAGCAATGCGGCTTACAACACGCCGACGCCGAACAACGGCACCACTGCTTACGTCGATAACGGCCTGAACCAATATACCGGCATCACCCAAGCGCAGCCCGCATACGGCGACGGGCGCGGCAATATGACGAGAGTGGGTGAGAGCACGTTCAGCTACGATATCTTCAACCGGCTCACCGCAGCGACACCAGCGGGCGCGAGCCCTGCCAGCTTCGCCTACGATGCGCTCGGCCGTCTGCGCGAGAGCGTCGCCTCCAGCGCGACCACGCGATTTCTCTATGACGGGGTGCAGGTGATCGGCGAGTATAACGGCTCTAACGTCATGCAACGGCGCTATGTCTTCGGCCCCGGCATTAATGAGCCGCTGGTTTGGTACGAAGGCTCAGGCACAAGCGACCGCCGCTGGCTCGTGGGCGACGAACGCGGCAGCATCATCGCGGTGACCAACAGCTCGGGCGCGGCGTCCAACATCAATGCTTACGATGAGTATGGCGTGCCAGCTTCCACGAATATAGGGACGTTCCAATACACCGGCCAGATGTGGTTGCCGGGCGCGCGGCTCTATCACTATCGAGCGCGCGCTTACTCCGCCGATCTCGGCCGCTTTATGCAAACCGATCCGATCGGGTTTGGCGGCGGGATGAACTTGTATGGGTATGTGGGCGACGACCCTGTAAACCTTATAGATGCTTTGGGACTTCAGGGATTTGTACCCACTCCAGACAACAAACCTGCGCCTGGCTGCCATTACGAAAAGGACGGTGCCTACACCTGCCCGATAGATGGTCCTCTGTTTTGGTTTATCTTCATGGACGGCAACCATGGCGGTCTTTACGATGGAAGCTGGCAAGGCTTCATGCGCGGTGCCAATTCGCTATCGACAATGGACGTGATAGACACATTGACTGGGCTTAACGGCTACAGGATGTGTCCTGTTGCCGAAGGGTCAGTCTTATCAGGCGACCGGTTCTCCGTTGATGTTCAAGGCCCATACCGCACCAGCGCGGGCGCACAGGGCGGAAGAGCGGGAGTGAGGCTTACTGCGGGGTTAGGCCGAGACGGCATCTACACTCAAAGTCGCGTGGTGTCGGGTTGGGGCGCTCGACTTGGAAATCGTTACGCCACCGGCGGGGTCGGCAACGTCAGTGAAATGCCGTTCAGCGCGTCAGGTTTCAATGACGCGCAGGCCGGAGGCAGTCAAAGAGCTGCCGGCTTTGAACCCATCTTCATCGGGGTCGGAGTTGAGGGGCAGGTGAGACTCGGCGGGGCGGCGCGAGTTGGCGTCGAGTTTAGAGGCCCGACCGATGCTTGCCCGGGATCACAGTAATGATCGGAGATCGAATAGCGAGCGCCCCTCCCATTGTTGTCGTTGCGGTTTTCGGGATCACGCTGGCGTTCCTAGAACTTCTCGCGGCAAACACCTCGGGTGGGTTCCAGCAGAGTGTGCGGTCCATGGGAATAGTCTTCCCGTCGACATTTGTTGTTGCGTGGTCATTTGGACTCTTCAACTTGGCTCGACGCTCGCGAAGAACGAGGCCAAAATTCTGGCCCGCTATCTTCGGATTGGCTTTGCTCTTTCTTCTGATTTCGATACCAGTCAACAGTCAGGTTCTCGCTGCGCTTGAGATGGGCCGACAGCCGCAAATTCCCATAGTTATGCTGGTCGCTGCTGCTTTGGTCATGGTTTGTGTTGGTCTAGCGACAAGCGCGTTTCTGAATGCAACAGGCGCTGATAATTCTCCATTTAGGCTTGTACCTTTTGGCGTCACCGCTGTGGCCATATACTTTCTGCCAATCGGCATTTGGTTTTTGAGAAACCGCATCGCAGCAATCGCGAGTGCTGATGCAATCGGTGAGAGCGACATTCGCTGATTTCAATCCGCCTCGCGGCGGACGCGGATGACGTGGCCGGACAGTTTCTACGTCGATTACGATTACGATCTAACCAACGCCGTCACCGGCATCCGCGAGAATGGCGCGACCTCGGGCGCGGGCGCGATCCATTTGCGGCGCGACACCGCGCGGCTTCGCTGATGCCTTCGCTTCACAGTTGATCGAGCCGCGCGAGCAATCGACTGGCAAGGCTTGTCCTCCCATCACCTCTTGCATTCGCACGGACCGTGAGCGCCGCCACGACGGGCGGTCGGACGATGCAGCCCTTCCCGAACTGAAGTTCGAGCATCAAAGACGCCTTTTGGAAGGTGTCCGCCTGAACGAACACGACCTGATGCAGGCCGTGCGCAAGTCGAATTGTGGCTCTCCATTTCTTAATCAAGAAACTGCTCCTTTTTCTGAATTGGCGCGGAACCGCTTGCCCGCGCGCAGGTTTTTGCCGTTTGGGCGCGGTTGATGACGCCCACGGCAAATTAGTTTTGGCGAAACGAGACGAATTTGGCAGGCGGAGGAGGCACGGTGGAAACGGGACAATTGGTTGCGAGCCGCGGCGGCTATAACTCGGATTTGACGGATGAAAAGTGGGCGTTGATTGAGCCTTTGCTGCCAGCGCCAAAGCCAGGTGGACGGCCGCGCAAGACAAGCGTACGGCGCGTGGTCGATGCCATCCTGTACTTGGTCAAGAACGGTTGCCACTGGCGGAATCTGCCACGTGACTTTCCGCCGCCGGGGACGTGCTACACCTACTTTCGCGCGTGGCGCGCGACCGGCGTGCTGAAGCGGCTGCAACAGACGCTGGTGAAAAAAGTGCGGCGCGCAGCGGGAAGGAAATCGACACCCTCAATTGCCAGCATCGATTCTCAGAGCGTGAAGTCAGGCAAGTTTGCCAGCAGTGAACGTGGCTACGACGGTGGCAAGCGCGTGAAGGGCCGCAAGCGCCACATCGCGGTTGATACACTGGGTTTGCCGTTGGCGATCTCGGTCACGTCAGCCAACACGCACGACAAGGTCGGCGGTAAGCGCGTGGTCGAGCGCATGGCAAGGTGGTTGAAACACAAAAGCCCGAAGAAGCTCTATGCCGATGGCGGATATGGCGGGGCGCCATTTGCGGAGTTCGTCCGGGATAAGATGAACGCCAACGTTCGAATTGCGGGTAACATTGCCCAAAAGGTCAAGGCGTTCGTGCCGCTTCCTCAGCGTTGGGTGGTTGAACGCACGTTCGCTTGGCTCGGCGATTATCGCCGCCTTGATAAGGATCAGGAGCGCCTGACGCGAAATAGTGTAGCAATGATCCGCTGGGCGTCGGTGAGTTTCATGTTGAATAGGCTGTCTGAACCTCGGCCTGATCCATGGGGCCCGTCACGGCGTCGCCGCGCAAAAGCGCGCGTTGCCCGC
>JAIEPV010000069.1 GCA_019748215.1 Hyphomicrobium sp. | reverse complement strand
AGGTGAAGCGGAAGGCGCGGTCTCGGCCGACGGCCGCGTGATGGGCAGCTATCTCCACGGCATGTTTTCCGGCGACAGCTTTCGCGAGGCGTTTCTCAGGCAGCTCGGCGCGACGCCATCCGCGACGTCTTACGCCGCCAGCGTCGAAGACACACTGGACCGGCTCGCCGCGCATGTCGAGGCGCATCTGGACGTCGATGGGCTGCTGGCGGTCGCGCGCTAAAGAGGGGCCAGACTCAAAATCGCGAAAACAACCCCATGCAAAGTAGGATAGCTCGCAAAAAAGTGGTGCCCACTTACCGCATGTCCCATTCTGTAGGAATACTTTCCTGCCATCCGGCGCGGTGAAGCAGTGGCGTGTCGTCGATGAACTCGGCGTGACCGAGACAGAGATAGGCCGACAGTTCCCAGCCCTCGGGCACATCGAGCAGCCGTTCGATGGCGCGGGGATCGAGGATCGAGACCATGCCGACGCCGATATTTTCCGCGCGCGCCGCGAGCCAGAGCGTATGGATCGCCATCGCTGTCGATTGCCGCAGCGTTTCCGGCTGCGTGCGGCGGCCGAGGCCGTGGCCTTCGGCCGGGTCGGCGACGGTGAACACCGCCAACTGCACCGGCGCGGCGTCGAGGCCGGCGAGTTTCAGTTGCAGATATTCCCGGTGCTGTTCGTCTTTGTAGTCGGCGGCGGCATCCGCATTGCAGAGATTGAAGTTGGCGCGCACGCTGGAGCGCAAGGCGGGATCGTTGATGCGGATGACGCGCCACGGTCTGGAATTGCCGACCGACGGCGCGCTGTCCATGGCGTGGCGCAAGCGGTCGAGCACATCTTCAGCAACAGGCGTCGTCTTGAAGTGGCGCACGTCGCGGCGCCAGCGAAAGATGCGCGCCAGCGTCTCGGTGTCTGACTTGGTGAACTCCATCGGCTCAGTTCCGCAGCGCCGCAGCCAACCGATCCCACTCCGCCGGTTGGCCGGGCAGGCCAAGTCTGAGCCAGCGCCTGGAATAAGGAAACATGCGTGTCCAGATTTGATGCCGAGCCAGCCTGTCGCGCGCTGCTGTTGCGTCTGGTGTGTCGTATAGCCGGAACAACGTGGTCCCGCCCACACATTTCCATCCGGCCGATTGTGCCAAAACATCGAGACGCGCAGCATCGGCGCTCAGCCGCGCCACGGTGGCCTCGGCCCAGGAGCGATCGGACAGCGCCGCTGTACCAATGGCGATGGCCGGGCCGGACACCGGCCACGGTCCTGCCATCTCGGTGAGCGTTGCGACGTCGGTATCCGAACCGAGGATGAACCCGAGCCGCACGCCGGCGAGGCCGTAGAATTTGCCGAACGAGCGCAGCACGATCAGCCGTCCTTGTGCAGCCTTTGGTGCCAGCGACAGATCGGGCTGCGCGTCGGCAAAACTTTCGTCGACCACCAGCCGTCCGACCCGTGCCGCCAACCGCAGCAAGTCTTCCGGCGTATGCGTTTTGCCGTCGGGGTTGTTGGGATTTACGACAACGGCGAGGTCGGCACCTTCGAGCGCGGCTGGAGTCGTCACCTCGTCAACCTGCCATCCGGCGGTGCGTAACGCCGCCGCGTGCTCGTTGTAGGTTGGAGCCAGGATGCGTGCTTGTGCCGGCGCGGCAAGTTTGGGGATCAGCTGGATCGCCGCTTGCGCGCCGGCGACCGCAAGCATCGGCGCCTTCGATCGATAGGTGGCACCGGCTGCGGCCAGCAGGCGCGCTGTCGCAGCAGCGGTCGGCAGCGCCGTCCAGACTTGCAGTGGCAATGACGGCAGCGGATAGGGCGCGCGATTGATGCCGGTGGACAGGTCGATCCAGTCCGTGCCGCCGAAGCGCGCCTGCCCCGTGTCGATATCGCCGCCGTGGTCGCGAATGCTGTTCTCCTGTCGGCTCGCGTCGCTAGATCAGGGCAACAAGTGCGAGCCCTGCCGCCAGCACAAGCATGGCGCGGCGGTACAGCGCAAGGGCGCGGTTCAGATCGGCGGCGGAAGGGTCGGGGAATTCACCATTCAGCCAGGGTTCCTGCGAAAGGTGACCTTCATAGATACGCGGCCCGGACAGGCGAATGCCAAGCGCACCGGCCATCGCGGCTTCCGGCCAGCCGGCGTTGGGCGAACGGTGGTGACCCGCATCCCGCCACATCGTTGCCAATGCGGCGCGCGGCCGGACCGAGACGATTGCGAACAACAGTCCCGTCAGGCGCGCCGGGATCAGGTTGGCGACATCGTCGATGCGCGCGGCAGCCCAGCCGAAGGCTTCGTATCTTGGGCTGCGATGGCCGATCATGGAGTCCAGCGTGTTGATGGCCTTGTAGGCGGCAATGCCGGGCAGGCCGAAGATCACGCCCCAGAACAGCGGCGCCACGATCCCGTCGGAGGTATTTTCGGCCAGGCTTTCGGTTGCCGCCCGCGCAATTCCGGCGGCATCGAGCTCTGACGGATCGCGTCCGACAATCATGGACACGGCTTGCCGTGCCGCCGGCAGGTCGCCTGCCAGCAACGGCTGCGCGACGGCATCGACGTGATCGTGCATTGAACGTGCGGCGACAAGCGGCCATGCGAGAGCGGCCGCGAGGATCAAACCCAACCATCCGCCGGGCAGTATCGCGGCACAGGCCCAACCCACGCCCGCGACCAGCGCAATGACCGCAATTGCAACACAGACTCCAGCCGCGCGTCGCGTCGCTTCGGAAGCACCTTCATCATTGAAGCTGTGATCCAGCGCGGCGATCCATGCGCCGATCCACGTCACGGGATGTCCGATCCGTGCATGGATCGCCGACGGCCAGCCGAGGCCCGCGTCGATCACCAATGCGAGCAGCATGATGCTGGCTCCGCCCATTTTTCACGCGTCTCCGTTGCGGCTGGCGGGCATATTGGCCAAGCAACGCCCGCTGACAAGCCCGCGCGATCGAACACGCATGCGGTGCAGTCTCTGATCGGATGCGCGCGCGGGTACGATTGACTCGGCCGACAAACTGAACTTAGTGTCTTCGCGACGGTTCCCCTTCGGGGGATCAAAAGGGAATGCGGTGAGGGCGGTTCTTTGAACAAAGTGGTTCCTTGAACAAGGTCCCGATTCCGCGGCTGCCCCCGCAACTGTAAGCGGCGAGTCTTTTGCCAAATTGCCACTGGGATCAAACCCGGGAAGGCGACGAAAGACAGTGACCCGCGAGCCAGGAGACCTGCCGCCGGTCGTGGTCACACGCGAGCACATTGGGCGGGGTGTCCTGGTGGTAGCCGAACCGAGGCCCAACATGCGGGCCAAAGGGGAGACTTCGTTCGCGGTGACGTGCCACGTTAACCGCGAGTCGAGTCATGAACTCCGTCTCCTTCCGTGCGCCTCGGCGCACGTCCTTGTTGTATTCCGTTGCCCTTTCTTCCGTTCTCTGGCCGCTCGATGCGTGGTCGCAAAGCGCGCCAAAACCGAGCCAGACGCTCGATCCGGTTGTCGTGACAACCCCGACGTCCACAGCGAGCCCGCGCCAGTCGAACAGCACGAATGCCTCCCGTTCCACCCGTGGAGGAAAGAAGCGCGCGGCCGCGGTCGCGGCGGCGACGCCAGCGGCGACTGTTCCGGCGACGCCAGCGGCCCCCACGCTCACGCTAAACCAGACCGCGGGCAGCGGCAGCCGCCTCAACCTCACGCGCCTGCAAACGCCGGCCAGCGTCGAAATCATCAACGCCGAGACGATTGCCGAACGCGGCCAGCACAACGTTATCGACGCCGTCACGCAGGATGCGACCGGTTTCACCGCAAGCCCGGCGCCCGGCAATGGCGGGCTCTCGTTCAACACCCGCGGCTTCACCGGCAATTCGACTGTCATGACTCTCTATGACGGCACCCGGCTCTATGTCGGCTCCGGCACACTGACATTTCCGTTCGACACCTGGTCGGCGCAGCGCATCGAGGTGCTGCGCGGTCCAGCATCGGTAATGTACGGCGAGGGCGCCATCGGCGGCGCCATCAATGTGATTTCGAAAATGCCGCTGACCGTTCAACGTAGCGAGGCGGAAGTGTCTGTTGACAGCAACCTGACCAGACGGCTCGCGGTCGACAGCGGTGGCCCCATCAACAAGGACGTCTCCTATCGCGTGACCGCGATCGGCAACATGTCGGACGGCTGGGTCGATCGCGACAAGACCTCGAACGTCGCGGTTTCAGCCGCGGTGCGCGTGCAGGCCTCTGAGACGCTGGCGTGGACGTTGTCTACCGATTACGGCGACCGCAGTCCGTCGCGTTATTTCGGGACGCCGCTGATCAATGGCCAGATCAATGAGGCGCTACGGTTCAAGAACTACAATGTCGGCGACAGCAACATCCGCTATCGCGACAGCTGGAATCAGCTGCGGACGGAGTGGGAGGTCACCGACAGCGTCACGGTGCACAACGCGCTGTATTACCTGAACAGCCAGCGGCACTGGCGTGATGTCGAAACCTACGCCTGGAACAAGACCACCGGCCTGATCGATCGTAGCTCCTATATCGAAATCTTCCACAACCAGCAGCAGATCGGCGACCGCATGGACGCGACCTTTCGCGGCCATGTGCTCGGGATGAAGAACGAATTCGTCGCCGGCTTCGACGTCAACCGGATCGATTTCACCCATACCAACAATTCGCCCTTTAGCGGCACGTCGTCGGTCAATCCGTGGTCGTTCGATCCGGGCGTGTTTCTGAGCCCGATCGCGACTGTCCCGTCCTTCAATACCGTGACCAACCAGTACGCTCTGTTCGCCGAGGACAGGCTGTCATTGACCGATCAATGGACGCTGGTCGGTGGCATCAGGCAGGACCAGCCGGTGATCGACCGCGCCGACTTGATCGCGCCATCGAACAGTTTCGTAAAATCGTTCTCGGCGACGAGCTGGCGCGTCGGCACCGTGTATAATCCGGTCAAGGATCTGGCGCTGTACGGGCAATATTCGACGGCGGTCGATCCGGTCGGCAACCTGATCACGCTGGCGACCACACAGAAAGATTTTCAACTGTCCACCGGCAAACAGGCCGAGATCGGGATCAAGCAATCGTTCTGGCAGGGCCGCGGCGAGTGGACGCTGGCCGGCTACCAGATCGTCAAGAACAATCTGCTGGCCCGCGATCCCAACGATCCGACGAAGACCCAGCAGGTCGGCCAGCAGTCGTCGCGCGGCGTCGAAGCCTCGATCGGGCTGGTGCTGGATGATGGCTGGCGCATCGACGCCAATACCGCCTGGCTGCGGGCGAAGTACGACGATTTCGTGCAGTCGGTGAACGGCGTCGCCGTCAACTTCGCCGGCAACGTTCCCGTCAACGTGCCGCAGCAGGTGTCGAACATCTGGCTGACCTGGGCGTTCGCACCAAATTGGTCTGTCAATGGCGGCGTCCAGATCATCGGCAAGACCTTTGCCGACAATGCCAACACGCTGACACGGCCGGCCTACACCGTGGTCAATAGCGGGGTGCAGTGGAAGCCGGACGCCAACACCACGCTGTCGCTGCGGGTCTACAATCTCTTTGATACGGTCTATGCCACCTCGGGCAACACCACGCAGTGGCTGCTCGGCATGCCGCGGACGGGCGAACTCGCACTCAACGTGAAGTTCTGACGATGCGGCGCCGGATCATGCGACGCGCGCGGCGATGGCTCTATGTCACCCATCGCTGGATCGGCATCGGCACCTGCCTGCTGTTTGCGATGTGGTTCGTCTCGGGCGTCGTCATGATGTATGTGGCGTTTCCACAGCTCACCGATACCGAGCGATTGATGGCACTGCCGCCGATCGCCTGGGAGAAGGTGCAGATGAGCCCGGATCGCGCGATGGAAGCCGCAGGCTTCACACGCTATCCGCGCGACTTGCGGCTCGCGATGCTGAGCGAGGAACCGGTCTATCGGCTGCTCGGCTGGGGTGGTGAGCGCAAGACCGTCTCGGCGGCCGATGGCCACATCGTCGAGCACATCACGCCCGAACAGGCGCTTGCGGTCGCAGCACTGCATCCCAACGCCGTGCGGCCGGAGCTGATGGAAACGGTGGAGCGCGACCAGTGGAGCGTTACCGCGCGCTTCGATCCGTTGCGACCGCTCTATCTGATTTCAGTCGGGGACCCCGGCGGGACGGAGCTTTACGTCTCCTCACGCAATGGCGAGATCGCGCTCGACACCACACGGACCGAGCGGGTCTGGAACTGGCTTGGGTCGATTCCGCACTGGATCTATCCGACCGTCCTGCGCAAGGACGGCGCCACCTGGCGGCTGGTGGTGCTGTGGATTTCCGGCGTCTGCATCGTGGTGGCCGTCACAGGATTCTGGATCGGCATTTTGCGCGTGCGGCTGCGCCAGCGCTATGCCAGCGGCGCGGTCACGCCGTATCGCGGGTGGATGGCCTGGCATCACATTGCCGGACTGATCGGCGGGGTCTTTGTCATGACCTGGATGTTCAGCGGCTGGCTGTCGCTCAATCCCGGCGATTTCTTTGCCGGACGCGGAACGGCGCGTGAGGTGGCGGTTCGTTATGGCGGCAACGAAGCCCCGCAAATGCCAGCGGAGTTTTTGTCGAAGCTGTCGTCCGGTGAGCCGCGCCCTGCGGCCGTCGAAGCGCGCTTTGTCTGGCTCGGTGGCAAGCCGCTGGTGGTGCTGACCGGCCGCGACGGCGGACGTCGTGTGCTCGATCCCGCTACGGGCGATGCGGCAGCGATATCCGACGAGCGGATTTTCGCAGCCGCGCGCCGGCTGATGCCTGATGTCACCATGACAATGCGGCTGCGGCTGGAAGCGCCCGACGCCTACTGGTATCCGCACCACCAGCAACGCCAGATCCCGGTGCTGCGGGCCGGTTTTGACGACGATGCCCATAGCTGGTTTCACCTCGATCCCGTCACCGGCGATATATTGGGCCGCACCGACGACAGCCGCCGAACCTACCGCTGGCTGTTCAATGCGCTTCACAGTTTTGATTTTGCGCTGCTGCTGCGCTATCGCCCGGCATGGGACGCCGTGGTCTGGCTATTGTCGCTGCTTGGACTGATCGTCTCGGTGAGCGGCATCGTGATCGGCTGGCGGCGCTTGCGGCAATAGAATAGAGAGGGACATGGGCAGGATCATTCTGGTGACAGGCGGTGCCCGCTCGGGCAAGAGCGCGATCGCGGAGGCGCGCGCGCTGAGCTTTGGGCCGCGCGCCATCTACATCGCCACCGCCGAAGCCCGCGATGCCGAGATGACGGCAAGGATCGCGGCGCATCAGGCGCGTCGCGGCGACAACTGGCGCACCCACGCCGAGCCGCTCGATTTGACGGGCGCGCT
>JAIEPV010000125.1 GCA_019748215.1 Hyphomicrobium sp. | reverse complement strand
GACCGTCGCGGCCGCCAGAAGCAGCTGACCTACGTCGGCTCCCGCGCGATGGCGATCTATGAATTGCCGCTCAATGAAGTGGTGTTTGATTTTTATGATCGCTTGAAGAGCGTGTCGCGCGGTTACGCGTCGTTCGACTATCACATCAAAGGTTACGAGGAAGGCGATCTCGTCAAGCTGTCGATACTCGTCAACAGCGAGCCCGTCGATGCCCTCTCGATCGTCGTGCACCGGTCGCGCGCCGAAAGCCGTGGCCGCTCGATGTGCGAGAAGCTGAAAGAGTTGATCAAGCCCCACCTGTTCCAGATCCCGGTCCAAGCCGCGATCGGCGCCAAGGTGATTGCTCGCGAAACCATCAAGGCCATGCGCAAGGACGTTATCGCCAAATGTTATGGCGGCGACATTTCGCGAAAGCGCAAGCTGCTCGACAAGCAGAAGGCCGGTAAGAAAAAGATGCGCGAATTCGGCAAGGTCGAAATTCCACAGCAGGCCTTCATCGCCGCGCTCAAGATGGATGAGAATTGACGGCGGCGGCGCATCACCTTTCAAGAGGTCAAGCCCGCGACGCGCCGGACAATAAAAAAGGCGGCGATTGATCGCCGCCTTTTAGGGTTTAATCACGTTGCTTTGCGTTACGGCAAACGACCATAGCGGAAGAACGCGTAGAGCCAGGCCGTAACCGCGCCGTAGCCCGCCAAGATTGCCAGCACCGGAATGATCTTGCTCATGTCACCGCCGAAGAATGGCGGGAATCGCTCGGTCAGAAGTGGCACGAGAATGAAAACACCAATGAGCGCCGGCCCAAAAATCCCGAGAATAGCCCCTCGAATTGTCATCATGCCTTGCGGCCGCGCGCCGAGGATCAAACCAAACAGCCCACCCCACAAGCCACCCCAAAATGCCGCGCTGACAATCTGCGGCACGACGAAATCTGGAAAATACGGATTGGTCACGGGTTCCATGCTCCAGGATTGGCGATCCCAGCCGGTCCAATAATTCAAAAACAGCCAACTTATGACTTCGTGGATTGTAAGTGTTGCGATCGCACCGGCGATAAAGCCAAGCACGACGCTTTTTAAAATGTTCATCCGATGTCTCCCTGCTGTTTATTGACCCCAAGCATCGGCCTGTGGCGCGCAATGCGTCCCACCGCTCCCAATAGGGTCTGTCCACTTCGTGAACTCATGGACTGACCCTTGCTCTTTGTTTTGTCGTGCTTCTTTCCGGAAAACCGGTTCCCACTTTTCCGGAAGCACTCTAGCGGTTCCCCTGATCGCGGCGCGCACTATTCCACGTTCAACGCACAATTTACAGGCATTGGCAAAGACTACCGATCCGCTTGAATGCGCCCGGTGGTCGCACAGCTATTGGTAAACGTGCTGTGCCGCACTTCCGCCATAAGCCTTAGGCCAATTCTTCGCACTGCAAAACGGAGCCTAGCGATCATCGCGCAGCCTTCGTTGCACCAGTCCCCTCAGAGGGTTTTGGCGACGCAGTCTTCCGGTTGAAGCTGGCGCTCGCGGCTTCTCCCTCCCACACCACCCTCCATCCAAGCCCAACGTGCCAAGCGAGAACTTGAACGGGGTTTCCGCGTCCGGGACAACGCCTCAGCAGAGGCGTGAAGGCCTGTGCCGCGGTTTTCAGCAACATCGAAATTTTTGAGGAGTACCGATGCGTATATGCTCGCTCGCCGCACTCGCCAGCTTATTGGCACTTATGGCGCCCCTGGCGGCTAACGCCAAATCGTACCAAGGCGACAACGGTTACAAGCTTAAGTATCGCTCGATGACGAGCCGCAAAAACAGTGGCGGTGGCGGCACGTCCACAAGCTGTTTGACTTCGGATGCACGCAATCTCCTTGGCCGTATCAAGTCGCGCTTTGGCAATGTTCAGATCATTTCCACATGCCGTCCTGGCGCCCGCATTGCAACAACCGGCCGGCCGTCTAAGCACGCGTCGGGGCGCGCCATCGATTTCCGCGTTCCGGGCCGAAAAAAAGAAGTGGTGCAGTGGCTTCTCGCCAATCACCGCTCCGGCGGCACCATGACCTACCGCGACATGGATCACGTGCATGTTGATGTCGGCGCACGGTTTGTGGCCCTTAACCGCAACAGCGGCCGCACGTAATTTCTGCCTTTCAGCAGACACGGGCGGCGGCTTGTGAACAGCCGCCGCCCGCGCATTCGCTCTTGCTGTCTGGGGTCAAGCGGCGCTCCAGGCGACCGTCAACTGGCGTCACGCGTGAATGAAACGGATCGGCGATCGCGATCTTTGCGCAGCGCGCGAATGGCCGCGCGCGTCTTTAATAATATTGGTTGCAGAAATCAGCGTCTCGCGCGCAGTCACCGTTGTGCGAACCACGAATAGCGACACCGTAACGATGCGGATTATCTCTCGAAATCAAGGCGCTGAGACGATTGAAAGCGGATGCCAGGGCCGCCGTCGTTCTTGCGTTCGCTCCGCAACCACGGCATAAAGGTCACATCGAACACGCCTTGGCTTACTCTTCGACAGCGCTACCGCCTGACCTAAGACGTCTCCATCGCGCGATTTGATGGCCTTCGGTAATTCAACTGGAGGACGCCTATTGGCTTTGGAGGCATTGGATGTCGAATGGCACTGTGAAGTGGTTTAATGGTCAGAAAGGCTACGGCTTCATTCAACCCGAAGAAGGTGGTAACGACGTGTTCGTACACATCTCGGCGGTTGAGCGCGCGGGTTTGCAGTCGCTCCGCGAAGGGCAGAAAGTCTATTTCGAAACTGAACGTGGTCGTAACGGCAAAATCGCAGCCGTGAATTTGCGTCCACTTTAGATTTCGATACCACTCCAGTCTTGCGGGGGGCAGACGCGTCTGCTCCCCGCTTTTCTTATGACGAAGCTTACCGCGTGAGCGTTCGTGTCAATCCGAGCCATTGACCGAAGCGCCAAACACAGCGGCACGATTTAGAGGACCGTATGGCCAAAGAAGAAATGCTTGAGTTCGAGGGTGTGGTGGACGAAGTGCTGCCCGACGCCCGATGCCGCGTTAAACTCGACAACGGCCATGAGGTCATCGCCTACACCTCTGGACGCATGAAAAAAAACCGCATCCGAATTCTCGCTGGTGACCGGGTGACCGTTGAGATGACGCCCTACGACTTGACCAAGGGCCGCATCAACTTCCGCCATAAGGACGTGCGTCCGGGGCAGAGCGAAGGTGGCGGCGGTTCTCGTCCGGGTGGCCCACCACGCCGGCCAGGCGGGCGGTGATGTGCGGTTGCGAGCATGCGTTAACAGACGCTCGCGCCTAACTTCGCACATCCCGAGCGACGCGATTGGAAAGCCTCGGTCTTCACCAGCGCCACCGCTCGGCGTTGCATCGAACAGCTTCCATTGCATTCCGAACTTGGTAACCAGGCACCACTGTCGCCTTCTGGCCGCGTCAACACGCGCGTTCATCAGTCATGTCGATTGAGCATTGTTGCCAGGAGTAATAAGAATATACTCTTGCAGTGCAGCATCAACTGACGGCCGTTTAAGCGTCAATAAGCGTGCGTTTCCCAGACCACGATCGTTGGGTGTTGACCGAGCAAGAACAAAGGGATGACGGACAATGAACTACTACGCCTATGAAATGGCCCACGCGTTCATGTCCCCTGTCCGATTCGGCGTCCAAGCGCTGCGACACACCCTCGAATGGCCGCTCAACCCGATGCGCCACACCTCGGCCGGCAAAAATATGCGAGCCGCCTGCGAGGTCTTCGAAAACATTACGCGGCGCTATGGCAAGCCCGAATTCGGCATCAAGGAAGTCAAGATTTCCGGCCTGACGGTGCCAATCCATCAGGAAATCGTCCTGTCAAAACCGTTCTGCAACCTCATCCGCTTCGGCCGCGAGGAAACCGAGACAGGCAAACGCTATGATCCGAAGGTTCTGATCATCGCGCCGATGTCAGGCCACTACGCGACGCTGCTGCGCGGCACGGTGCAAGCCATGCTGCCGGAGCATGACGTCTACATCACCGACTGGACAGATGCGCGCAATGTTCCAGTGGCACTCGGCAAGTTCGATTTCGACGACTTCGTCGACTACTGCATCGATTTCATCAAATTCATCGGCACGAATACCCACGTCATTGCGGTGTGCCAGCCGGCAGTACCAGCACTCGTTGCAACTGCCCTGATGGCGGCGCGCAACGACGACTCTCAGCCGGCGTCGTTAGTCCTGATGGGCGGCCCGATCGATACCCGCCGCAATCCCACCAAAGTCAACGAACTCGCGGCCGAACGCTCACTCGAATGGTTCGAGCAGAATGTCATTTCAGCGGTACCGTTCCCGCACGCGGGTTTAATGCGGCCGGTCTATCCCGGGTTCATGCAGCTGACAGGCTTCATGACGATGAACCTCGAGCGGCATATGAACGCCCACAACCAGTTGTTCAACAACCTGGTGACCGGCGATTGCGACAGCGTCAAACAGCATCAGGATTTCTACGAAGAATATCTGGCCGTCATGGACCTGACCGCTGAATTCTATTTGCAGACGGTGAAGACCGTTTTTCAAGACCATCTGCTGCCTGACAAGAAACTCTATCACCGCAACGAGATCGTCGATTGCAGCGCGATCCGCAAAACCGCGTTGATGACGGTCGAAGGCGAGCGCGATGACATCTGCGGTCTTGGCCAAACCGAAGCCGCTCATGACCTTTGCCCGTCGATTCCAGCCGATGAAAAAGTCCACTACGTGCAAGCCGGCGTCGGTCACTACGGAGTTTTCAACGGCACGCGCTGGCGCACCGAAATCCAACCGCGCATCCGCGAATTCATTCGCACCATCCAATATAAGCGGCTGACCGGTGGCGACACGACGCGAATTCCACAACCGTATCGTGCGCTCAAGGCCGAGCCCGACGTGGCGCCGGATTGGAAAAACGCCAAAAAAGCCAACGGCGCGCTTAATGGTGCCAACGGCAAGCACCATCCGCCTGCCGCTGGCGAATAGCAACGAGCAGTACGCAGCCAGAGTTAGTGTGCTTCATCCCAGTTCGGCGCAGACTTGGCATCAACGTGGATCGGCACCGAAAGTTTCAGCGCCGGCTCGCTGGCCGTCTCCATGACGCGACGTGCAGTCGCGATGAGGCGGTCGGCTTCTTCTAGCCGCACTTCAAATACGAGTTCATCGTGCACCTGCAGCAGCATTTTCGCTGACGACAACTCGGCACGGACAAGCGCATCCGGCATGCGGATCATGGCGCGACGAATGATGTCCGCGGCTGAGCCTTGGATCGGCGCATTGATGGCGGCGCGCTCAAGAAATCCGCGCATCGACGGATTCTTCGTGTTGATTTCAGGATAGTGGATGCGCCGCCCGAAAATGGTTTCGACGTATCCGAAAGCGTGCGCCGCTTTCTTCGTTGCATCCATGTAGCCCCGAATTCCGGGAAAGCGCTGGAAATAGGTCTTGATGTAATCGCCCGCTTCCTCTCTGGAAATGCTGAGCTGATTGGCAAGACCGAACGCGGAAATGCCGTAGATGATACCGAAATTGATGGCTTTGGCCCGACGGCGCACGTCCGATGGCATGTCTTTCACCGGCACACCGAACATCTCGGATGCCGTCATGGCGTGAATGTCGAGGCCGTCGGCGAAGGCTTTTTTGAGCTGCGGAATATCGGCAACATGGGCCAACACGCGCAATTCGATTTGCGAATAGTCAGCAGACACCAGCGTATGCCCCGCCTCGGCGATGAAGGCGGTGCGGATTTCGCGGCCTTCCTTGGTGCGGATCGGGATGTTTTGCAAATTCGGATCAGACGACGACAAACGGCCGGTCGTCGTCGCCGCGAGCGCATAGCTCGTATGAATGCGCCCTGTGTCGGGATTGATGAAATCGGGCAGTGAATCCGTGTACGTCGATTTGAGCTTGGTCAGCTGCCGCCACTCGAGCATCGTATTGATCAGACGGCGGGCATCGTCGGGCAACTCTTCATTGGTGGCGAGATCATCGAGAAGACCGGCGCGCGTTTCCCATTGCCCGCTCTTGGTTTTCTTGCCCCCTGGCAACTTCAAATTATCGAACAGGAATTCGCCGAGCTGCTTTGGCGACGCCAGATTGAATTTATGACCGGCGAGTTGGTACACTTCTTCTTCCAACTGGCCAGCGCGCTGCGCAAAAGTCCCCGACAAGCGCGACAGGATGGCGCGATCGACCTTAATGCCCGCGCGCTCCATCGTGGCAATCACCGGCACCAGCGGTCGCTCCAACGTTTCGTAAACGGTCGTCATCCGTTCTGCGGCAAGGCGCGGCTTCAGTTTCATCCACAGCCGCAGCGTGACGTCGGCGTCTTCGGCGGCGTATTCGGACGCCTGCAGGATTGGCACCTCCGCAAACGTCTTGTCGGCTTTTTTGGCGCCGGGTGCGTGTCCGATGACGCTGCTGAACGAAATGCACGTGTGCGCCAGATGGCGTTCGGAAAGATCATCCATACCGTGGCCGCCACGACCGCCGTCGAGCGCATACGATAGAAGCATCGTGTCGTCGATCGGGGCCATCGCGATGCCGTAGCGGGCCATCACTGTCATGTCGTATTTCACGTTCTGGCCGATCTTCAGAACGCCTGGCGCTTCGAGCAGCGGCTTCAACAGAGCAACCGCGTCACGCAGCGGTATCTGACCTGCCGTCAAGCCGCCGCCGCCGAACAGATCGCTGGCACCATCGCGATGCGCAATCGGCACATAACAGGCGCGACCCGGCGCAGTGCTGAGCGAAAAGCCGACGAGGTCGGCGCGCTGACTATCGAGGCCCGTGGTTTCGGTATCGAAGGCGACCCGGCCGATTTCCGTCGCGTCGCGCACCCAGCGCGATAGAGCCTCGGCGGTCGTAAGGGTTTCATAGGCGCTGCGATCAATCGGAGTTTTTTTAAACGCGTTGGCGACAAAAGCAATCGCAGCATGCGGTGTCGCCATGGCACTGATCGGGGCGCCGATCTGATTATCACCGGCACCAGCATCGCGCGAAACTGCCGGCCCCCTAGCAACTGACGCACCCACTGAAACATCGAGCGGCGGTGGAGCCTCGACACCCATGCCCTCTGCTATGCGCTTCGTCAGCGAGTTGAATTCCATGGTGCGAAGGAACGTCAGCAGCGCGGTCGGATTTGGCTCTTGAACACCGAAGTGATCGACCGCCACGACGACGGGCACATCATCCTTGAGACG
>JAIEPV010000244.1 GCA_019748215.1 Hyphomicrobium sp. | reverse complement strand
GGTGCCAAAGCTTCGACGAGCAAATCGTAGCCTTTACGCGGCAATACCGCGCCGACGGCCAAAATGGTCAGCGGCGATCCGGTTCCTGTGGCGCGGCTGGCCGGATCAGTGCCAGGCTCTGCGACTGTCAATTTGTCGTGGGTCAGGGCCATGTGTTCAATCAGAATGCGCGCCGTAGTGCGACTCGTCACGATGACATGATCGGCGCGCGCGAGCGCCACTTGTTCGTTCGCTTTCAACTCAACCTTACGGGCATGCTGCAACCCGGTTTCGAGAAACAACGGATGGTGCACCAGCGCGATCACGCGTCCCTCGATGGTGTCGAGCAATGACTTGGGGAAGGCGCCGAAGGCGAGCCCGTCGACCAGTAACGGCGCACCGTTGCGTCCGCGTGCCAACAGTTTTTGCGTTTCCTTCAGATCGCCGTTGCTGGGTGTCGGGAACGATGCCGGAAGTGCTACATGATTAACATTGACGCCAAACGCCGGCAGAAGGTCGATGACCCGGCGATCGTAGGCATAGCCGCCAGTCGGACTGCGAAGATCGCCGGGAATTGCGAAAACTGCCTCAGCCACGGGCTGAGCCCTCGTAGCAGGCGCGAGCCAGATCGGTTTCCGACAACGTGACGCGGATCTTATCGAGACCTGCGCCGTCATCTCCGAGCGCCCCGGAACGGGCCGCGGCCGCCATTTGATCGAAGATGTATTTGCAAAGAAATTCCGTCGTGGTCAGCACGCTTTGAAATTGCGGCAGAGCGTCAAGATTTTGATAGTTCAGCGGCTCGAGCGTTTTCGCCAGCACGTCCAACGCGGCACCGATGTCGACGACGACGTTTTGAGGTGTCAGTTCGGCCCGGTAGAACGCGACATCAACGACGAATGTCGCGCCATGCATGTTCTGCGCTGGGCCAAAGAATGGGTCGGGGAGTGAGTGTGCGATCATGATGCGGTCGCGAACTTCAACGGAAAACATTTGGGAGTGTCCTGTCGGTGGCCGTCAGAATTGCTCACGTATAACGAATGACTGGCGGTAACGGTCCGCTGGCGCCAGACCAAATGTGGGCCAGAGCGTCGGGCATATCATCAAAGGCAATTTCGTCGGAAACGAGAGCGTCGAGCGCTGGGTCATCGAGCAGCGCAAGTGCTTTAACCAACCGGTCGTGGTGCGTGGTGTGGGCCCGGCGGCTCGGCGCGACGTGGCCGACCTGGGACGATAACAGGTGCAAGCGCCGGCTGTGAAAAGCGCCGCCCAGGCGAATGGTCACCGGGCGGATGCCATACCAACTCAAATCGACGATGCGGGCTTCGAACGCTGCAGCCTCGATCGCCGTTTCCAGTCCGGCACCGGTGGCGCTGGTATGAAATACAATCGCGTGGTCTTTCGGTGCGTTGGCCGGGCTGGCAAATCGAACACCGAGTTGGGCTGCGAGCGATGCTCGACTAGCATCGATATCAACGATGGTGACCTCGTCGCCCGAGATGCGTTTGGCGAGGCGTGCCACCAGCAGTCCGACAATCCCGGCGCCGACGACAAGGACGCGATCGCCGGGGCCTGTGCCGGCATCCCAGTGGGCGTTGAGCGCGGTTTCCATATTGGCGGCGAGCGTTGCCCGCTTGTCAGGGATCGCCTCTGGGATCGCCACCAGCATGCTGTCAGGGGCATGAAAATGGTCTTGATGCGGGTGTAGTACGAACACCCTCTGGCCAAGCATCGCGTCGGCGCCAGCAGTCACAATGCCGGTCGCCGAATAACCGTATTTGACCGGAAAGGGGAGATCGCCCGCCTGCAACGGCGCGCGCATGCGTGGCCATTCACTTTGTGGCACTTCGCCGTTCGCCACGAGGCGTTCAGTGCCACGACTGATGGCGCTATAGCGGGTTTGAATACGCGCTTCGCCGGGACGCGGCGGCATCAGCCGTTCGGTACGCAATTCAGCGACGCCGGGCTTGATGTACCACAGGGCCCGAGCCACCACGATCTGGCCTTGGCTACGCCGCGCGGCCGGTGCATCAGATGATCGGGCTATGTCGCTCTGATCGGTCATTAGGGGTTAACTCGTCCGACCATGGTTGCAGATCTGGAAACGTCGAACACGGCCGTGGCTCATGCCACACGTCTGCGTCCAACTCCCCTTACGACACCGGCCGGGCTTCAGGCAAACACCACGCTCAGCCGCAGACGGATGCTCGTTCTAGCCTTGAACCTCGCAACTTGGACCGCGCTTCTTGCCTGGGCGGCGTCGATCTTAGCCGCTGGCGGATGGTCGCTGCTCGACGGCGTGCTGTTTGTCTGTGTCGTACTTGGCACGCCGTGGACGGTGCTCGGCTTCTGGAATGCGGTCATTGGCTTGATCATGCTGCACGTCCGCAGCAACGGTCTCGGCGAGGTGGCACCCTACCTTGCCGCGCGGACCGACGCCGACCCAATCGCACTCTCAACAGCCATTTTGATGACGCTGCGCAATGAAGATCCCGCGCGCGCCATGCTGAGGCTCAAAACCGTGAAGGCCAGCCTCGACGCAACCGGCGAAGGTGGTCAATTCAGTTATTATGTCTTGAGCGACACCGATCGGGCCGATATTGCCACCGCCGAGCAGGCGGCGATTGCCGAATGGCGGGCGAGCGATCGTGACGGCGATCGGATCGTTTATCGCCGCAGGAGCGACAACGCCGGATACAAGGCCGGCAACGTCCGCGATTTCTGCCGGCGCTGGGGCCATCAGCACGATCTAATGCTGCCGCTGGATGCCGACAGCCTGATGACGGGATCGGCGATCGTCGAACTCGTGCGCATTATGCAGGCGCATCCCAAAATCGGCATCCTGCAAAGCCTTGTCGTCGGCACACCGTCGTCGTCTGCATTTGCCCGCATTTTTCAGTTTGGCATGCGCCACGGAATGCGCGCCTACACCATGGGGCAGGCTTGGTGGGTCGGCGATTGCGGACCGTTTTGGGGACATAACGCCGTCGTTCGAATCAAACCGTTCGTCGACAGTTGCGATCTTCCATTTCTACCGGGTGCGCCGCCTCTTGGCGGGCATGTGCTGTCGCACGATCAGGTCGAGGCAACGCTGATGCGGCGCGCAGGCTATGAAGTCCGCGTGATGCCGATTGAAGGCGGGTCGTATGAAGACAATCCGCCCGATGCGCTCGAATTCATTCGCCGCGATGTGCGCTGGTGCCAAGGCAACATGCAATACATCAAGCTGCTCGGCTTGCCTGGATTGAAGCCCATCAGCCGATTTCAGCTGCTGTGGGCGATTTTGATGTTTGTCGGCATACCAGCGTGGACCTTGATGATCGGCCTGCTGCCGTTTGCGGCGCTGGAGGCGCGCGGCATTGACGATTTTCCGGTGGCCTCGCTGCAGGCTTTCTACGTCACGTTTCTGATGATGTATCTCAGTCCGAAGCTTGCCGGCCTCCTCGATGCTGTTTTGACGCCCGGTGAAGTCAAACGCTTTGGCGGACCTTTACGGTTTGGGATGAGCGCCGTCATCGAGATCATTTTTTCGTTTTTGCAAGGCGCCGTGACGACCATCCGCACGTCAATCTTCATGGTCGGCTTGATGTTTGGAAAATCAATCGTGTGGAGCGGTCAACAGCGCGATGCGATTGGTCTGTCGTGGCGCGAAGCCGGCGCGGCGCTGTGGCCGCAACTTTTGTTTGGTTCAATCGTCTGTGGCAGCTTGCTGTATGTGTCGCCGATCACTTTGGTATGGAGTTTGCCGCTGACCGCTGGCTATATCCTCGCCATACCGTTCGCCGTCGTTACCGCTGATGCAGCGCTTGGCGCCTGGATGCGAAAGGTTGGGCTCGCCGCCATCCCGGAAGATTTTTCGCCGCCGCCGGAAATCGCTGTCGTGACGCACTTTAAAGTGGCGGCGGGGCGTTAAGAAATGGCGTCAGGTGAACTCCAAGCCGTCTTTCGTTCGCTGCGTCTTTATCACGGGGGGTGCGCCCCGAAAGCCGCCATGGACGCGCTGTATCGCCAGTTCTTGCACCCAGGCGCGCTGGTTTTCGACGTCGGCGCCCACGTCGGCGATCGCGTGTCGTCGTTTCGCCGTCTGGGAGCCCGCGTCGTTGCTTTTGAACCGCAGCCGCTGCTGCATCGGACATTGCGCTTGATCCACGGTCGAGACTGCGATGTCATTCTTGTCGCCGAGGGCGCGGCCGCCGAAACGGGCCGGATGACCATGCGTGTCAATTCTGCCAATCCAACGGTCTCGACCTTGTCGAACGCGTTCGTCGATGACGCGCGTGGTCAAGAAGGCTGGCTGGATCAGTCGTGGGATCGGGCGATCACCGTTCCCGTGGTGACGCTCGATCAGATGATCGCTCGCCATGGCAAGCCGGATTTCATAAAAATAGATGTCGAGGGATTTGAGGATACGGTGCTGCACGGTTTGACAACCGCGGTTGGAGCACTCTCGTTCGAATTCACCACTATCTCGCGACCCGTAGCGCTCAACTGCTTGGATCGTTTGGCGGCGCTCGGCGACTATCGTTTTAATGTTGCGCTGGGTGAGACACAGATCTTGTCTTTCACAACTTGGCTTTCCAGCGATGCCATGGCGTCGCATCTCATCAATTTGCCGCACGCGGCAAACTCTGGCGACGTCTATGCCCGCCGCCAAAGCTTCGCTTAACATCGCTATAAACCGACCATCATTTCGGAGACGTCCATGCGCTTTTGTTTGTCAGCCAGCCTTGCAATCGTTCTGGCAATGGGAAGCGTCGTGGTCGAGTTGCCGACGGCGATGGCCGCATCGCTCGACGGCCTCGCCGTCGATGTCAAAAACGAGAGTGCGCCAATCCTGTGCGCTGAAAACGACAACGTGGCGCTGTCATTCGCCAACAAGGACGTGCGCTCGTTTCGTATCGAGGCAGCGCATCCTGTCTATCTCTCGGACGGTTTGCGCACGAATTATGAGGCCGACTGGACAGCGTGCGATATGACCGCCGATCCATCCTATGTCGCGCCTGGCCAGCCACGCAAAGTCACCCTCTATGAACAGACCGACCTCTGGGTTGTCGGCTATGCATTTCCGGCGTTCTGGCGCCCGTCGACCGCCACCGTGCGCATTGGTGATCGGGTCGAAAAGGGTTTGCACCTTCTGCAGGTCTGGGTGCTGCGGTCAGACGGCGCTGAAGAAGTGCTCGTTCTCTATCCGCAAGACGGCTACTGGCGGCCGCGCCCGATGACTCCTCCCAGTATGCGCAATACCGGCTACGGCTCGTCGTTTCTCGTTGGACCCGTCGAAGTCGACGGCCGCCCGTTGGTAAAGTTCAAAGAGGTGGCGTTCGATCCCACAACGCGAACCTTCACGATGACGTTCGAAAAGGGCGGATCGGCGACGCTGCGCATGGCCAGTGTCGACACCAATCGTTTAGCGCTCGATGTCGCCTTTGATCGGTCCATCGAAGGTGGCCCGTTCGCCATGTTGCGCTCGATGTACGTGACCGAATTCAACAATGATGTTTCCCGCGTCGCCGTGCGCGAGCGCGGTGCCAAAGGATGGCGGGAAGAGAACATCATGAAGTTCGATGCCGCGAAGGCAACTGACGTCTGGATGGGCCGCCTGTCGCCGTCGCAGCACAACACGACGTCGCCTGATGTCGTCTTCAACAGTTTCTCGGACGGTCCAAATCCAAAACGCCCCAAAAACGAGCCGCCGCCATCGACGCCGCAGAAATAGGATACCGTCTACCAGACGAGTTCGACCATTGCGGCAACCGCGCTTGGAGTGCCGGCGGGGAACAGTGCCGTCAGCTTTTCAAGCGAGAGCGTGTCACCCTCCATGGCGTCATGGCGATGAATGCCGGACGCAACGAAGAGCGCATCGCAGCCGAAGTTTTCAGCGCCTTTCAGATCGGTGCGGATGGCGTCGCCGATGACCAGAGTGCGGGCCTTGGCAACATTGCCATTGCGCAGTGCTTCAGCGCGCATGTGCGCAGTCTCATAGGCGCTAAGGTAGGGTTTGCCCGCCCAATAGACCTCGCCGCCGATTTTAGCATAAAGGTCGCCGATCGCTCCGGCGCAATACAGCAAAGTACCGCCGACATCGACGACGAGATCGGGGTTCGCGCAAACGAACGGCAGGCGTCTGCGCAACGCTTGCTCGAGCAACGGGATGTAGTCGCGCGGGACTTCGTGGCGATCGTCGGTCAAGCCCGTGCAGATGATGGCGTCGGCGTCGTCCAAGCTGACTGACTTTGCGTCCAGTTCACTAAACAGTGCCTGATCGCGATCCTGTGGACCGATGCAGTACAGTTTGGAAAAGCCGCGGTCGGCCACGTGCGCCAGCGCAATGTCGCCGGATGAGACGATGTCGTCCCAGGCATCATCGGGCACATGACGGCTTGCAAGCATGGCCGCGACGCGATGCTTTGGAACGGGGGCATTGGAAACCAAAATGACCGTACCGCCCGCCGCGCGAAACCTCTGCAGTGCTGCGCAGGCCCCAGTAAATGCGCTAATGCCGTTATGCACCACGCCCCAGACATCACACAGGAGCAGATCATACCGTTCCAGCAGATACCCGGCGCGCGCCAGGATCGGTGGTGGAACAGGCGGTGGCGAATAGGACATGGTGGCGCTCGGGCTCGACGGAGCAAGATCGATAAAAAGGCACGAGGCAGTGGATGCGCTAAGCCTTCAGCACAATCTTACCGAAGTGGGCGCCGCTTTCCATGTGGCGAAGCGCTTGCGGAAACTCACTGAAGGGAAACACCCGATCCACAACCGGGCGCATCTGATGCAGCGATATCGCGCGGTTCATCTCTTCAAACATGGTTCGGCTACCGACAAAAATTCCCTGCAGCGTGATGCTCTTCATCAAGATCGGGATCGGATTGAATTCGCCGCCCGTTAAAACGCCGATCAAGCTGATGCGACCACTTGTTCTTACGCAGGCGACCGATTGGCCGAGCGTTCCAGCGCCGCCGACTTCGACGATGTGATCGACGCCGACACCGCCGGTCAGCTCGAGAACGCGCTTCGACCAATTGGCGGTGGTCTTGTAATTGATCGTGTCGGACGCACCGAGCGTGCGCATGCGCTCGAGCTTCTCGTC
>JAIEPV010000268.1 GCA_019748215.1 Hyphomicrobium sp. | reverse complement strand
AGCAAATCCTACGGCCTTCGTGAACAGCGGGGATAAGTTTATTTCGTCCCCGGCATTCACCTTAACGGCGCAAACTTTTGGCCGAGTTATCCCCGGTATGCGGAGCGCCCGCACAGTCTTGACCGATGACACATCATCGATCCTTCAAGCCCGCACCAAACATCCAGCAAACCTCGCAGCAAGCTGGCCGGCGTCCTGCGTCGCACGGGCTTCGGCCTTGGCAATGGTCGGGCTGCCGCGCGGGCGAGCTGGCGCGCCTGTTGCCGCTTTGGCCGTCGCAACTGGAAGATGTTTCAATCACCGGACGCCAGCGCATCGTGGCGGTGCTGGCACGTGCTCTGCGCGGCGAACGCCAACGCGGCCTTGCTGGCCATTGGGCCTATGATCTGGCGCGGCATGCCGCTTTGAACCGGGCACTTCAGACCGAACGCGCGGCGCTGGCCAAGGCCGTGGCTGAGACGGCAGCGCCCGCACGCGGCGGCGCATCGATTAAAACGCCGGAGGATTAGCTCGCGAGAGAATTGCGATCGCGGGAGTGAGCGTTTCGCCACCCGCCGCCGCCCGCGCTATTTGCGCGTTCCCAGCCCCATCTTCTTTGCGAGATTGCTGCGTGCCTGGGCGTAGTTCGGCGCCACCATCGGATAGTCGTGCGGCAAGCCCCACTTCTCGCGATAGTCTTCCGGCGACAAGTTGTAGTGCGTGCGCAAATGCCGTTTCAGCGATTTGAACTTCTTGCCATCCTCGAGGCAGATCAGATAGTCAGGCATGATCGACTTCTTCACCGCCACTTTGGGTTTTGAATCCTCCCGCTCCACTGGCGCCGCCCGGCCGGCGGCCCGGCTCAGCGCGGCATGCGTTTCGGCAATCAAGGTCGGGATATCGGAGGAGGCGACAGTGTTGTTGCTGACGTAGGCGGCCACAATCGACGCGGTGATCGTCACGAGTTCTGAAGGCGATGAACTGTCCATGCGTATCTCTCGTTATGCCGACGTCTGCATTCCGAATCCTTGGCCAAATCCCGGGCTACATCTCGTGACAAGTCCGGTGTCCGCGTCCGCGCCACCTCGCGATCACGAGCGGCGGCACTAACCTGTCACTTGATGACAATTGACTTTGGATAAACTCAAAAGACCAACTATATCCGCACCTAGACTAGGACTAGCGCAGTCGAGATGCTCGAATGCTTTGCCACCATTTGAAATCAATTGTCAACGCTGCGCACTCATGCATCGCCGCTTATCGCTAATGCTTGGGCTGATGATGATTTACAGCCTCAACCACGGCTCATTACAGTGCCCCGGCGCCACGACGTCTCGTCACACGCGCCGGCCGACGTGCCACCATTAAAGCCAGATTGCTGACGCCTCAGCCCACCCGCCGCCACCTGCTCTGCGTTGTTTCAAGGTTCCCTCTTCATGCCCGCTTCTGACATGCCTGCCGCCGTCCCAACGACCGACCACACCGCCCTCGCGCTGACGCCGCCGGCCGCCGCGCGCAAGCCCCATACCGTCACCCACCACGGCATCACGCTGACCGACGACTATGCCTGGCTCAGGGCTGACAACTGGCAGGAGGTGATGCGCAAACCCGACCTGCTGGCGGCTGACATCCGCGCCTACCTCGAAGCTGAAAACGCCCACACCGCAGCAGCCATGGGTCCCACCCAGGCTTTGCAAGACGCGCTGTTCGTCGAGATGAAAGCCCGCTTGAAGGAAGACGACCGGCAGGTGCCGCAGCCGCACGGCCCGTTTGAATACTTCCCCCGCTTCATCAAAGGCGGACAGTACGCGCAAATGTGCCGGATGCCGCTCGGCGGTTCGCCCGACGACGCGACAGTGCTGCTCGATGGCAACGTCGAAGCGGCTGGCAAAGACTACTGGGACCTCGGAGGCACCACGCATTCGGACGATCATCGCACGCTTGCTTACGCGACCGACGACAAAGGTTCGGAACTCTACACCATCCGCTTTCGCGATATGGCCACCGGCGAAACGCTGGTCGACGAAATTCCCGACACGCGCGGATCGATGGTTTGGGCAGCCGATGGCAAGACGTTGTTCTATGTCCGCGTCGACGCCAACCATCGTCCGCTGTTCGTCTATCGCCACACGCTCGGAACACCCGCCAGCGACGACGTGCTCGTCTACGAAGAAAAAGACATCGGCTTCTACGTCGGTCTATCCGAAACGCAATCGCGACGCTTTGTGCTAATCGATATCCACGATCACGAAACCAGCGAAGTGCACCTGATCGACAGCGACAAGCCGGCAACCGCGCCACGTCTCATCGCCGCCCGGCGCAAGGGCCACCAATACGGCGTCGAGCATCACGGCGAGCGGCTGATCATCACCACCAACTCGCAAGCCGCTGAGGACTTCCGCATCGTCGAAGCGCCGATCAGCGATCCGCAGGAAGCCAACTGGCGAGAACTTCTCGCCCACAAACCCGGCCGCCTGATCATCGATGTCAACGTCTTCGCCAATCACATCGCCCGCCTGGAACGCGAGGACAGCCTGCCGCGCATCGTCGTCACGCGTATCTCGGACGGCGCCGAGCACACGATCGCGTTCGACGAAGAGGCTTATTCGCTCGGCCTCAGCGCCGGCTACGAATTCGAGACGACGCGGATTCGCTTCACCTACTCATCGATGACGACGCCGGCCGAGACCTACGACTACGACATGGAAACGCGCACCCGCACCTTACGCAAACGCCAGGAAGTTCCGAGCGGTCACACCCCGGCCGACTACGTGACACGACGCCTGCTCGCCCCCGCGCCCGACGGCGAACGCGTGCCGGTGACGCTGCTCTATGCCAAATCGACGCCGCTCGACGGCACAGCGCCTGTGCTGCTCTACGGCTACGGCGCCTATGGCATTGCCATGCCCGCCTCGTTCTCGACGGCGCGGCTGTCGCTCGTCAATCGCGGGTTCATCTATGCCATCGCCCACATTCGCGGCGGCAAGGACAAAGGCTATCGCTGGTACACGTCCGGCAAGATGGTGCAGAAGACAAACACGTTTAGCGATTTCATCGCCGCCGGTGAATTCCTCGTCACTGAGGGCCTGACGCAACGCGGCCGCATTGTCGCCAACGGCGGATCGGCCGGCGGCATGCTGATGGGAGCCGTTGCCAACCGCGCGCCGGATTTGTTTCTTGGCATCATCGCCGAAGTGCCCTTCGTCGACGTGCTCAACACGATGTTGGATAAGGATCTGCCGCTGACGCCTCCTGAATGGCCCGAGTGGGGCAATCCGCTTGCCAGCGCTGACGAGTTCGCCTGGATCAAAGCTTACTCGCCGTACGACAACGTCGAAGCCAAAGCCTATCCACACATCCTCGCCGTAGGCGGGCTCACCGACCCACGCGTCACCTATTGGGAACCGGCCAAGTGGATCGCCAAGCTGCGCGAGAAAAACACCAGCGACAAACTCATCATGCTGAAAACCAACATGGGCGCTGGACACGGCGGCGCATCGGGCCGCTTCGATAGTTTGAAGGACGTCGCTTTGAACTTTGCGTTTGCCCTCAAGATCGCCGGAAAGACCGGCGCATGATCCTTGCCCTCGACACCGCCGCCATGCTGACGGCGCTGGCTGCGTCGTGGTTTTGGTATGCCGCCAGCCGCTCCAACGTCCGTCGTGTCTCGAGCAAAGAAGATCTCGACTATCACGACTTCAATCGTCTCATCGTCTCATTCAATCGCAATCAGCTTTTGAATTCGCGCGCCGCGCTGGCGTCCGCTTTATCGGCGCTGCTTGTTGCAGCCCGGTTCGCCGTTAGCATTGCGACGAGCTAAGACTTGGACGCCCTGGCCAGCGCTACTTCTTACCTTTGACCGGCTTTGCAAATGCCGAGGCTGGAGAAGTTTGCGCCGGAGCACCTTTGGCAGCCGCTGATTTTTTCGGCTTGCGAATTTCCTTCGTCGACCGTGTTTGACCCTTGGCCATCTGCGTCACTCCCAAATCAATATCGATGATGTGATCGTCGCATGCACAAGCGTCAATAGACACCAGTTTTTGAGGCCTGACATCGCAATCATCGACGTCGCGAAAAATCCGCTTGGACGCATCACCTCAGACGGAACCATCAGCCTAGCCCGGCGTTTTAACCGCGTAAGTTGCCCGGGCCCAATCTGTCGGCGTAAAAACGCTGCGTCATTTTTGGCCGGGCAGCGTGAGGTTGAACACAACGGAGTTTCCCCCATGAGCAGCACCACGGACAAGATCAAGGGTCATGCGAATGACGCAGCAGGCAACGTTAAGCAGGCCGTCGGCAAGGCTGTAGGTTCTGAGAAGCTGCAAGCCGAAGGCGCAGCCCAAGAATTGAAGGGCGAAGCGCAAATCGCCGTCGGCAAGACGAAAGATGCCGTCAAGGATGTCGCCAACAAGACGGCTGACAAGATCAACAAAATCTAAAGCGACTGAGCGAGCTAAATTAGAATTATCTCGCAATAAAAATTAGGCCGGTCCCGAACATTTTGGGGCCGGCCGTTGGCATGAGTTCAACGCTGACGCGGCGGCATTAGCCTGAAGCAATGCTCAATAAAATAGCCAAACCGCGATAGCGGCAATCGTTGCTATCAGCCCGACAAGGCGCAAACGCGTCATGGTCTTTGCCCTTGCTGCAACTCCTGGATCAACTCCGCCGCTCCCGTCGATATCGCGCGCCTGGATCGTATCGATCGCCGCGATGATTTCTGGATTGATATCTTCATCATCGAACGCCTTGTCGCGAACCGGCGGTAGGGGAGCGCGTGCCATGCGTGGTGATCCTTACGCGTCGTCGCGGGTGATGGAGCGCAGATCTCAGCAGCGATCAGCGTCGACGTTACCTCTAGTCGATCTCATGCTCGGAGAAAAACAAAAAACTCCAGTCCGCCGAGGCCGAGATAGACACATCGCGCAATGCGATCGTCCCCCGACCAAAGTCACTCGCCGGCCTTATTAGACGCTGTGACAAGTCCCATCGTCGGATTTTCGGTGCAATACGTGGCGATGCTCGTCACCGTCTCGCCGAGCGCGTCGAGATCGAATGTCGGATCTTCGGCGACGAACGCATTGTAGCCGAGCAGCCAGATCAGCATGCTGGCGCGATCGTCGTCTTTTGATGTCATCATGCTTTCGCAAGTGACCGTCGTCAGATCGACGGCTGTCGTCGGCAAGGCGTCGTCTTCATCCCAGAGTTTCTGGGTGACCGTCATCAGGCCGAGGTTTGGCTGCGCCGTGCACTTCTCAACGATACGATCGATATTGCTCATGATCGTCTTGAGATCGACAGCGGTGCCGTGCTCTGACGGAGCCTGATACCCCTGCATCCAGATCAGCATAACGCCGAGCTTCGACTGGCTCTCTTCGTCCGTCTTGCTGACCGGTTTCAGCGCCGCGACGTCGAGCATTTTCTGACATGTCACCGTCGATGCATCGAGGATTTCCGAGCGCGCAGGCGACGGGTGAGACGCCATCACGGCGACAATCGCGATCAGGTAGAAAGAACGAAGCAGCATGACTGAATTTCCCCAAAGACGATGACCGGGCGCGGCAGTCGCAGACAGCAAAAAGTGCCTGCAGCGTGCGCAGATTTACAACACACGTGCACACTAGCTGATTCCAGTCAGTCGGAGTTTTACTTTGCACCGGGGTGCACTTTTTTAGGGGCTTTGGCGGCTATCCTTGGTTGAGCCGGCCGGAGTTTTTCTTGGCGCTGACGACTCTCCTTCGTCGAGCCGGCCGGAATGCGCTCTGAAACGTCATCCTCGGCCAAACGAGCGCAGCGAGTGCGAGCCGGGGATCCAGCGTAAGAATCGCCGAAGGCGCAAAACATTTCTGTGTCTTCGACAGTTTTGCGCTGGATCCCCGACCAGCGCCGCGCATGCCGCGCGCTCGGTCGAGGATGACGTTTTTCCGGCCGCCGGCCGGAGTTTTTCTTGGCGTTTTCCGACTCCGCTAGCGCGAAGCCGGCCGAAATGCGCGTGAAACCCCCAAAAACAAAAAAGCCCGCCAGATGGCGGGCCTTTCCGTTTCTAGGAAGCAGCGCTTAGGCTGCAACACCTTGGTAGAGAGGTGGTCGGGTCGCCTCCTCGAGTTCCATGTCGGACTTCAATGCAATTCCAATGTACCGTACTCGTCCTGCGATCTTTTCCTTCTTCACACCGAGTTCGGCGAATTCACGCGCGAAACTTGGCAATGCTGACGGTTCCTTGTTCTTGGTTTCACACCAAGAACAATAGTCTTCGTACAGTTGAGTAGCAGTGACACTCGATCCGTCCTGGACCTCGATATTCTCCCTATAGAAACGTTCCGTGTTGGTCTCTGGTGCAAGTCGTCTTGCTGACGGGGTAACCCGCGCCTCGCTGGCTTTGACATCGGCGTACCGCGTTTCAGCGATAGCCTCTGAGTGCGCTTCAACGGGGCGCGCCTCGACAACGGAATCGTCGAGAGGAATCTCGATCGACCGGTTATCGTTGGCGCCAGAACGCGGCTTCTTCGCTTCAACGGCCAACGGTGTGAGCACCGGAGCCGCCACCGCTGCCGCAGCGGTGTCATAGCCTGCAAGAACCATGGCCGTAGACGTGGCTTGAGGCATTGCAGGCGCCATGTGGTCGTAGAGACGCCACTGGCTGAAAGCGACGTACATGCCAAAGCCCGATCCGATCTCGAGCAGCAGCGCGACGAATATCGTCAACGCCATCTGCACGTTCTCGATCGTCACTCCGGGAACAAACGCCGCCGCGAGGTCGGCCAGCACACGTGCCTGCGGATCTGCATCCGACATGGCGTTCGTGCCTGACATGGCCGATATCTTATCTTGTAGAGTAGCGATGGCCGCTTCCGCCGACCGCGCTTCGTTGGCCGAAGCGAGCTCAGCATTGAGCGCGTGATACTGCTGACAGAACTTCTGTTCCGACCGCGACGTCGCGTCGGTACAGCCGTTCGACGATTTCCAGCCGCTCTGCGTCTTCGCCCCGTCGATCGCGCTTTGCACTGTCTCATACGGACGATGCTGCGGGATCCAGCCGATCTTCTCCTCGGCCCGCTTCA
>JAIEPV010000151.1 GCA_019748215.1 Hyphomicrobium sp. | reverse complement strand
GGTGGTCACGATGAGCCCGAAATCCTCCGTTCCTCAAGCCGCTAGTTTTGTCTCACAGGTGTTGATGTCGGACAGTGAAGATAGGTCCCGAACGGCCCGCGTTGCCGCTCCCTGCCCGCCCGTGACAACCACGCGTGCGCGTGTCCCGATCTTTTCGTCTTTAGCCGTCTTGCCTGCTTTCACGTCGCGCATCATTTGCTCGACATCGCCAAGTCGCACTTCGCTGATTTTCTTGCGGCCGATAAGCCGCACGATGTGATGATTGATGCGGGCGAGCATGTAGCGACGGTTGCGATCCTTAAGGTGATCGGTGCCGTTCTTGGCAAACGCTCCAGCCAGCTCGGCAACTGTCATTTCACCGCGCTTGGAGCGCCGCTTTCCTGCCGGATCTTGTCCTTGTGCAGCGGCGAGCAAGATCGCACGAGCATCAAGCCGGGCTTCGTCTACGGTCATTACGCCATAGCGGCCAACCGTGTAGCGCCGCGATTGCCCGGTACGCCCGCCGCCTGCGCGATACTGCGCAACGAACGTCTTTGCCCCGCCGGGGCGGACGCGCAAACCAAAGCCCGCAAGCTCGCTATCCCAGACGAAGCAATCGCACTCGCTCGGTGCGGTGCCGTCAATCAGTCGCTTAGTCAGTTTTTTTGTTGCCATTGACCACTCCGTTTGCATTGGCGCGATGCCCCGGCTGGGAAGCACCTGGGAAGCACCAGAACGGAAATTGACGGAGGTCACCGGCAACCGTCAAGGTGCCAGAGTCATGATTTTCAGATACTTACGACACTAGGCGCAACCAGCGGAAAGCCTAGAAAACCGTGCGACCAAGCTTCACACGCGTGGGGTCATAGGTTCAATCCCTATACCGCCCACCATGAATTCCAAACTGATGACTTGCCTTCGCTTCCATTCTGTAGGCGTCTCCGCTCCTCCAACGCGAATGGATGATATGCTCCTTCACCGTGGCAGTCGAAGGCGACCGGTGGTGTGAGCATCAAATCATCCATGGCTGGTCAATTTTAATGGCCAGTTCGGCAAATGCGCCGGCAGACTGTCACCATGACGCAGACAGGACTTCCGATTATTGCACCCGCCTATGTCAAATTTTATCTCTGATCGAGTGCGCGTATCCTAAGACTTGGCGACGATCCACTGAGCTTTGGCCCATTCAGCGCTTACGGAGATGTCGATGTCGGATGCCCCTGGCGTATTTGATGCAGGCGAGATCGCTTTGATGCGGGAAGCCTACCGTCGCGCCGCCTTGGAATTGCGTGAAAGTCCAACGGACGCATTTCCGCGTCCGCGCCTACGCAGTTGCGATGCACAGCTCGCTGTGAACATTTTGCGCGAGCTTGCGAGAGGCGAAACCGATATTTCGGTTATCGTCAAGCGCGCGACAACGTCGCTCTTGCAAAATAACGAACCTACGCCCTGCCTGGCCCAGTCGCCAAGAAAAGCAGCGGCGACTAAATTGCAATCAACGGGACACTGCTCAAGTCACGCCGTTTAAGTCCGCGTTTCACTGCGGCCGTTGGGTTTGTTAAGATCGCCATCATCCAATCCAAGCCCCTTGGCTGTGGCGTCTCTATTCGACGGCTTGCGCAAAAAATAAGCCAGCGAACCGATCAGCACTAAAAGAACTGCCGCGAATGTGAAGTAAAACAAGTATGGGACGACTGCTTCAGTCGGTTGGGCAGCGTCCGGCACGGCCTGAGCTACGGCTGCCGATGTAAACGCTGCTCCGGCGATGAATGCTGGCAGTGCGCGATTTAGAAAAGCCATGACGGTCTCCGTCTGTGATATTCATTCACAGCGTCAACGTCAGAAAAATGCCTAGAGTTCCATCATCAGTGGTTTGTCATCATGAGCCACGATCGCTATCCTCACGCATTCAGCGCGATGGGCGTGACGTCTTCGTTGTAGATGGTGTACATCGGCTCATCTTGGAGGATGACGTCTCTGTACTCACCATATCCGTTGAAGCGCGTAGACATCGCACGCGCGTAGGCGCCGAGATTGCCGATTTCGATATAGTCGCCTTCCTTGATCGAAGCGGGCAGCATAAATGGCCCCTTCATGCGATCGATCGAATCGCACGTCGGCCCCCAGAATTCGAACGGCACCAGCGCTTCGTTCGCGTCGACATCGGCGCGGATTAATTTCACTGGAAACGAAAAATCCAAATGAGCCGCGTCGAACAGCGCGCCATACGCGCCGTCGTTGATATACAGGCTGTTGCCTTTGCGAAGGTCGACTTTCACAATCAGACTCTCGGCCTCCGCCACCAGCGCGCGCCCTGGTTCGCAGATCAGGCGGCAATGCTCAGTCACTGGCATCTTGTCCATGGACGTCTTGATGACGTCGATGAAATCAGACAGGCGCGAGGGAATGCTGTCGTTATATCGCGACGGGAACCCGCCTCCCACGTCGATGGCATCGACCACCACGCCGGCTTTGACGATCAGCTTCTTGGCCTCTTCAAAGGCCATGGCAAAGGCATCCGGCGTCGTCGTTTGCGATCCGACGTGAAAAGTTATGCCAAGCTCATCGGCAACCTGCCGGGTTTTCACGAGAAGCCGTTGCGCTTTCTGTCCCGAGATGCCGAATTTGTGCTCAAGCGGCACGCGGCTATTCTTGGCCGGAACCGAGATGCGTACAAACAGCTCCAAGTCTTTGGCCCCATCGGTCTCCTCGACAATTTTCTGCAACTCATCCTCGCTGTCGAGAGCGAAGCACTTGATGTCGTAATCGAAGTAGGCTTTGCGAATGGCGTGGCGCGCTTTCACCGGATGCATGAAATGCAGACGAACGCCCGGGATCGTTGCTGCGTCTTCCAATTCGGCGACAGAGGCGACATCAAACTGCGTGATGCCGGCGCCGTAGAGCGCCCCGAGCAAAAACACCGAACTGTTGGCTTTGTAAGCATAGGCGATTTCGCCCGGAAAGTTGTTGATGAACCACCGCGCGGCTCGCCCAGCGGCATGGGGGCGTGCGGCGAACACTGGCAAATCCGGCTTTAATGCGGTGACCATGTCGAGGGCCGATCGGAATTTTTCCATCGCGAAATTACCTCCAACGTGGCGGTCGTTTGCCGTTGTGAATTATTACGCGCACCTGCGCCAAAACGATCGCTGCATTTAGGGTTTCCAATGCCTTCTGTAAAGACGTCTTGCGCCACTTCCCTCGACGGAGATCAATAAGCGCTTGCGACAGGACTTGCGTGAGTTGCGCTGACACTGCCTAACTATCCGGCATTAACAGAGTCGATGATCGGATCATGTGACAGAGCAGCGTCAGCGCTGCCGCCGACCTGCTCGACGTCGTGAGGTGCCGAACGTGCGAGACGCCATTGCCCAGTCGCCTGCACTGACGCTTGCCGTTGGCGGCTTCTTGATCGGCCTGGCCTTCGGCATCCTGGCGCGGTCGGCCAATTATTGCGTCATGGGCGCGATTTCGGACTGGCGACTGTTCGGCGACATCACGCGGCTTGGTGCGACGGCTTTAGCGGCAGCGGTGGCGATCATTGGTGCCCAGGGGCTGAATGCTGCGGGCGTCGTCGATTTGACTCACTCCATCTATCTGAGCCCGCGCATCAACTGGCTTGGATCGCTCATCGGCGGCGGCATCTTCGGCGCGGGGATGATCTATGCCGGCGGCTGTCCGAGCCGCGCATTGATCCGGGCCGGCGGCGGCGATTTGCGCGCCTGGGTGTCGCTTGTCACCATGGCGTTCGCCGCGACGGTGACGCTGAGCGGCATCTTAGGCGAGGCGCGCGTTTCGCTCGAGCAAGCAACAGCTTTCGATGTTCGCACGCTCGGGCTGAGATCGCAGGCAATCACCGATGTGGTCAGCGCCGTGAGCGCAGATGCGGGGTGGGCTGTCTGGGCAGCATCTGCCATCGTCGCATTGCCGCTTTTGATCTTTGCGTTTTTTGCCGCCGGTGTCGCCAGCCGGCCTTGGCTGGTCGCCGCAGGCATCAGTGTTGGGCTTCTCGTCACTGCCGGGTGGGCGCTATCGGGTCTTGCTGCTGACGAAATGGCGCTCAGTCCGGTTTCGCCCTTGTCGCTGAGCTTCGTCAAACCGGTCGCCGATGCTGTTGACTGGGTCCAAAGATCGACCGCTCTCGGTCTTCCAGGCTTTGGCGCTGCGTCAGTTTTCGGTGTCGTGACGGGCGGCGCCATCGCCGCATGGTCCAGCGGTGAGTGGCGCCTTGCCGGGTTTGGCGATGCGCCCGATTTTTACCGCCATCTCGGCGGAGCGCTCGCCATGGGGGTTGGCGGAGTGTTGGGACTTGGATGCACCATCGGCCAAGGCGCGACCGGGCTTTCGACGCTCGCCGTGCAATCGATCTTGACGTGCAGCGCCATCATCGCCGGGGCCGTGCTGGCGCTTCGTTATTTGCAGCGTGCTGTCTAGAGCCCTTCCGACTTAGATTGAACCAATTCTGTTCGCGCCGGTTGAGCCGATCCGGCAGGCGGTGGGCGCAGTGCGATGCCTAAGCATCGGACAAGCCCGCCAACGAACCGGGCGGCCAACCCGCGCGAACCCGACAGGTACCAAGAATTGGGGGAGGGGGCTTTTGCGCTGAGACCAAGGGATTTGTCGACGGCCGCACCCGATGTGCGGCCGAGACGAATCCCGCCGTGGATCAGCGCAAAATCCCCTCGTCAGAATGGGTCAATCTAAGTCGGAAGGGCTCTAGCGACGCCGCTATCAATTTTCGCCAATCACCAGAACGGCGCGGCCATCGCGCAAGGTTCCGGCTGGTAGTGCCAAGACGGGCGTCTCAATACGCTGTTCTCGCGACTGCCGGCGACGCTGGGCTTCGGCCCGAGCGGTCTTTGCTTGTTCGACCTTTTGCGGATTGGCCCGCAAGTCGGCTTCGGTTTCAATTGTATCGCGGATGAAATTCTCCCAATTTCCAAGAACGGTAAATTTCTGTCGCTCGAAATCGTGTTCGATGCCCGCCGGCGGCGTCGCAGAGGTGGAGCATCGCGCCAGCAAAGTTTCAGCCGTCGTTGACTTAAAGCGCAGCTGATAGGGCGCGTTGACGCCTGGAACGGCAATCGCCCGGTGCGCGTCCAAGCGATTGTCAGTCTCAAAATCGTTTGGGAAAAGGACGGTGGCTTGTCCCTCATCATTGACGCTGACGATCGTCAGATAACAGTCTCTGTCGGCTTCAACCTTGATGCCGATCAGATCATTTCGCGCCGGACGCGGCGTATCGAGCCACATGCTCAAGCCGATTTCGCTTTGGACATCACGCAAAAATCCGCCTGAATCAGCTTTGGCACTTGGCGCATCGCTCCCCGACATCAAAGCGACCAGCCGGTTGAGTTCCGCTCTCGACAACAGCCCGTGTTGAAGCCGGCGGGCAAGCGGCGCTGCTTCGCCCGTGGTTTTCGTCAGCAGGTCAATAAACTTATCTCGCGGCATTCCGGATTCAGACAGCGCTGCCGTAAAACTGGTGGCAGCCTGATAACGTCCGGCCAATGCCGTTACCGGTTCCTCGCCGCCAAGCCGCAACGACGGATCAATGCCGGCCGTCACCATGGCATTGCGATAGCGTTCATTGTCGCCGCTGATGAGCAATGACAATTCACTGTCGCTCGAATACAGCGGCAGAGCGGCTGCTTTGACGTCGCTGGCAAGCGCTGATGGTTCGGCGACGGCATACGCCCGGAATGCGTCTTTCACACCGATCACCCCAGACGCGTGACAGGCGAAACATGGCGCGCCGGATGTCGTCCCAGGTTCGCTGCTGGACGCGCCGTCGCCAGAAAAGGCCGCTTCGACACCGGGGATCACCCGCTCGATACGGTTGCCGGCGGCGTCGAACAAGGCGCTTGCGAGAAACCCGTTCGGCAACGCAAACAGCGCTCGAATTTGATCCGGCTTGAAGGGGGCCGCGATGCTGGGTGTTCTCTTTGGTCCTAGAGGGTAAGCAAACAAATTCTGCTCATCGAGACTGGTGGCGAAATCGTAGACCAGCCAAAATCCACCGAGCGCACCAGGATGACGTTCCGACAAACGATTCCCGCGCGTAACAGCGCTCGACCGGATGGTTGCCCGGCGCGCACTTCCGGTGCGAAGGTTGCGCTCCATATCGACACCGCTCAATCGCGCCAGTTCTCCGAGCGTGCCCGGCAAACGCAGAAGCGTGTAATAAAGCGGAGGTTTGGAAATGGCGGCGGCCAGCCAATCACCGGCAACGATCAGAGCCCGCGTGCCAGCGCGATCGAGCAAGTCGTTAGCGAGCGGTGCCCAGAGCCGCAGCGGCGCTTCGAGCGTGAGCGCCTCCCAATCGGCTGCGACCCACCCGAGATCGGCCAGCTTGAAAGAATACAGCGTGCCGCTTGGATCGAGCGGCGTCAGCGTCGCCACCTCGGGCGACCAGGACACGCCGTTGAGAACTTTGGTCAAGGCTTGGCGATAACCTGCCATTTCGCTGACGGAGGCGCAGGCATTGAACAGATGCGCGAGCGACACGAAGCGCAGATCGCGTGCGCCGTCTCGCTCCACCGTTTGAGCGTCGCGTACCAGCGTTTCGATGGCGGCAGCCGTGACGGGCGCCCGCGCATGGCAGGCTTGAACGCCGCTACCGAGATCAGCAATCCATTCCCGCACGGCTTCGATATCTTCGGGTTTCGGTTCTGTCGCAGACGCGGCATCCGAATAAACGTCGAGCGGCGCGTGACGGGTGGCGAGAATATCGTAGAGACGCGAGGCATCAGGCAGGCCGGGGCGAATGAGTACGGGATCACGCATCAAATGGTCGACGTCGAGAATGTTGGCCAATCCGCCCGATGGCCGCAAGCGTTCGGTGCGGCCGATTTGGTGGCAACGCGCACAATGGCTGTCGAACACCGCATAGGCCTTTGCGGCGCGCGCTTCGTCGGGTCGCGGCGGGATCGTTACCGCTTCAATCCCTAGCGAGGCGGCGGCGCGTGGCGCACTGGCCGCCACCGCCGGGTCTGTCAATCGAGGATCGCCCGACGGTTGCGCCGCGACTT
>JAIEPV010000179.1 GCA_019748215.1 Hyphomicrobium sp. | reverse complement strand
TGGCCACCCGCGAATTTGATCAATTGCGACACCATGTAGAGCTGGCCGTCGCTCGCTTCGACGACGGCGCGAAGATCCGACTGACGATCGACGCGGAAATTCGATTTGATCGATACGGTGGGACGGTCTGGGCCCATGTTAAACACGGCGACCACAGGCGTCGGATTTTCGTCGATGATCACACTCACCGCTTTGATCGAGCGGCCATCGCTGAAACTGGCGCGCACGCCGATCGGCACGACGCGCATGTCCTCAGGCCGCGTCGGAGCTTCAAGCGTGATGATCCCACGGCCATCGGCAATCGGCTTCGCGCCATAGACACTGGCGCGGATTTCGCTCCAGGCGTCGCCTCCGGCAGCCACCGCGCCTTGCCCGGCGAGGCAGAGCGTCAACGCGCCAAGAGCAAGCCGCCGCAAAAACGTGACGTTGAACCTGGGGCGCATGCGAAAAGTCTCCTGCTGCGGCGCGTGTCGGGGAATGACCGAGGTCGAGCGTTGCTCCGCGCAGTTATCACGTGCGTTGCTCGCGATCGTCAAGCAACCATGATCCTGGCAGCCAGGATCGTCTGCCGAAATCGCACTGCATTCATCAGCGTCAGTTGGCGACAGCCGCACGCCATCCGGCCGCGATGGCGTCGTCTTCGGAGCAGAACCATCGCTCGCCATGCGCTTCGTCGATGCGAACCTTGTCGTACCAGACACCCCACGGCACGTGGTAAATATGGCCGCGATTGGAGATGTTGCCTTTGATGGCACACCCCGTCGGGGCAGCGGTTTCGGCGACGGTCCACTCTTTGTGGCGGAAATCCCAGGGGGCTTGGGCGTCTCCCTGCCAGACACCGATCTTGGCCTGCCGGGCTTCGGTTTCGGCGCCGGCGAATTCCGTCGAGTATTTGACGAAGGCCCACGCATAGCCTCGGCGGACCATGAGTTCGTTGATGTTCTTGCCGCCGGACAGGCACATCGCCAAAACACGACCGTATTTATCGAGGCCGCGTTCGTGACATTCGACGGTCCCTCCGTCGATCAAGGCGCGCAATTCCGCCGTCGCGCGCCGGCCACACGGCCAGGGTTCGCCCGTCGCCGACTGGCAGTCCTGCGAAGCCTCCGGCGCGTCAATGCCTTCAAGCCGGACGCGTCTGCCGTCGACATCGATCGTATCGCCGTCGACGACGCGCACGGAACCAGTGATGGATGCCCCACCGGGCTCCGTAGGCGGCGCGGCGAGGGCGCCAGCTACCGAGGCAACAAGAAATACAGCGGCCATCCATGCGACGCGTCTTGGTGCGAGACTGCAGGGAAAAGCCAGCGATCCGGAGAGCTGCAAAGGAACATGTTTGACCATGGCAAAACGGTCAGTGATTCGTGCGGCACAACCTTGGCGGACTCAGGTCAACAACATGCAACCAAATGGTGTGTGTGCAACACACGTTCGGCAGGATGACGGATCGGTCGGCAGATGCCGAAGCTCGGCGACGCGACGCAGTGCAAAACGCATCGCGGCAAATGCTTCGCGGCGCGTGGGGTGTAGTGACCGAACCCATGCTTCGTCCGCATCGCGCCGCGTTCGATTGCCATGACCGTGGAGAATCAGATGTCAGGGTGTGGCTGTAGGCGGCCCTGAAGTGACATATTCTTTTTGTGATACTCCGAATGATAATTTGGCGTGATTTGCACGTCGCCGAACCTTTGCATTGAGGCTTACGATCGATGTCATCGCAACGTCCAACACCACCACCGCCGCCTCCATTTGCAGAGTATCGTCCGAGCCATGAACGCCAGCCGTTTCCGCCGCGTCATGCGCCACCAGGGGCTGACAAGCGTCCTCGGCCTCCCCAAAAGCCGAAGCGTCGCGGCGGCCTGCTCAGCGGATTGTTTTATCTTTTTGCGTTGCTGCTCGTTATCGGCGGGGCCGGCGCTGCATATCTCGTATTGAATCCACCGAGCGATCTCATCCGGCAAACGCTGGCACAGCAAATCAAAGCCAAAACTGGGCGAGATCTGATTGTCTCCGGCCCGGCATCGTTCAGCTTTTATCCAGGCCTCGGAGTGTCGTTGAGCGATGTTTCGCTTTCAGGACCGCCAGAAGCGAAAAACGCACTCGTTACAATGCAAGCGCTAACTCTCAGCGTTAAACCGCTGCCACTTCTGAAACGCGAAATCGCCGTCGATACTCTGCTGCTTCAGAGGCCGGTGTTCGACTTACGGATCGATGAATCGGGCCGGAAAAACTGGGATATGGCGGCGATCGCTTGGCCTGTACAATATGCGCAGGCTGGTCCGGCGCTTGGCGGCGGCACGCTCGATGACGCTTCGCCCGCCACCCCGCCGTCAAAACAAATCGCGCGGATCAAAGAACTTCAGCTCGATGATGTTCGCATCGAGGATGGCACCATTCGGTTCACTGACGAGCGTTCGGGGGCTTCGCAACAAATCGATGCGGTGAACGTCAAGTTGGCGCTGCAGTCGTTGGACAGTCCAGTGACGGCTACCGGTGATCTCGGCTGGAAAGGCCAAACCATTGCTTTCGACGGCACACTGACGAATGCGCGAACTATCATCGAACAGAAACCGGCGAAACTGACGTTCAAGGCCAAAAACAACCTCGTCACCGCGACCTTCAATGGCTTCACGCTGCTGAAGGACGGCGCCGACATCGAGGGCGATATCACAGCCGATGCCGCATCGGCGCGGGGGCTTGCAACCTGGTTTGGAACCGTGCTGCCCCAGGTCTCGGGCTTTGGACCGTTAGCCATCTCCGGTAAAATCAAGACGGCCGGCAGTGTCTCGACGTTGTCCGATGCCACGTTCGGTTTGGATGGCGCGACGGCGACGGGCGCCGTCAGCGTCACCACAGGTGGCATCCGACCATATGTTAGAGCTGATTTGAAAATCAGCGAACTCGATCTCAACAAGTATCTGACCGCAGCAGCTGGAGGCGCTATCGAGCAGACGCCGAGCCCGCCCCAGTCAGCACCACAGAAATCTGGCGATGCGATTGAAAACCTACTCAATGGACCTAACGCTGCGCCGGCAGCAAAACCCGGCACAAAGGTCTTCGGTGCCGTGCAACGCGCGGGATGGTCGAGCGACGCATTGAATTTCGCACTTCTCGGTATTGCTGACGCGGACGCGAACCTGAACGTCGCCCGCCTGAAGTTCCACCTGCTCAACGTCGGCCAAACGGCGATGACCGTCGGCCTAAAAAATCGAGTCCTAAAAACACAGATCGACGATGTGCAGCTTTACGACGGCCACGGCAAAGGCGCGATCAGCGTTGATGGGACTGGCGCTGCAGCCGGCATCGGCGCGAACATCAGCTTGGCTGGAGTTTCAGCGCAGCCGTTCTTGAAGGACGCAGCCGAAATGGCGTGGCTCGCCGGCAAAGCCAACGCGAACTTTCAGCTGACGGCCACTGGCGTCAGCCAGTTGCAGCTTGTCGATAGTCTCAATGGCACCGCCAACTTCAAGCTGGCGGACGGCGCAATCGTCGGCTTCAATTTGCCGGGCGTTATTCGCGGCCTCTCGCAGGGTAAATTCTCAAGTCTGAAAACCGCCCCAACCGAAAAAACCGACTTCAGCGAAATGTCGGCGACATTCCAAATCGCCAATGGCGTGGCGCAAAACCAGGATCTCCAGTTGGTCAGTCCACTACTGCGCGTGACCGGCGCAGGCGCTGTCCAATTGCCGCCGCGAACCGTCGATTACACCATCAGACCGAAGCTGGTTGCGAGCCTCGAGGGGCAGCAAGGCACCTCGGCACTCAACGGACTCGAAATTCCGGTCCACATCACGGGATCATGGGAAAAGCCGAAAATCGAACCCGACCTAAAAGGTGTTCTGGCTGATCCAAACAAGGCGATCGATGCCGTGAAGCAGATCGGCAAATCGCTCAAAGGCAAGAACTCGGACGAAATCGTCGATCAGCTTCTCGGCCCAGATAGCGGCGACAACGCCTCGACAAAGGCGAAAGCGAAAGATCTGCTGAACAAGTTTTTTAAACCGCAGCAGCCCGCGCCGACCGCGCCACCACAATAACGCCGTGCGCTGCATGACAGTCATGACAAAAAACGGCTCTGTGACAGCTGCGCGTAAAACGCTCAAAAAGCCATATAAACCGCAGTAAAAACGTTGCTGTTAAAGCAGCGTAAAGATCGACGCTAAAATTTTTTTCCGTGGGGGCAAAAAACTCTTGCGTGGGGGGGGTACTTGCCTCATATGCACCCTCTCTCGTCTGTCCACCTGCCAGCATGGTCGAGGTTTTCCAGAACCAATGAGGTAAGGAGCGGGCGAGTCAAAACTGTCTACTGGTTGGGGAGGGTCACATGGCCTTTAATGACACCCTCTTCCAATTGGGGATGGACTTGACTCGTTCAAGCACCGCCCAAGAGGAAGATATCTCGTGCGTTGAGTCTGACGCGGACACCGTTGATCGCACCCGCGACGCGGCGTTGGCAAAACGCATACCATCTGCTGGAAGCTCGACGCTTTCCATCGATCTGCACGGCGCCAAGCGCCTCGGCGACGTCAAGTCGATCGAGCGAAGCTTGAAGCGTGCCGCCGAGAGCTTGAACCTCAAGCTCAAAGGCATTCGTCTCGACCAACTCGTCGGTGGCGGCGTTTCGGGTGTGGCAACGCTGGCCGCGGGGTCTATCTCGCTCCAGACATGCGCGCGTTCCGGCCACGTTACGCTCGATGCGCGCGGTTGCGCGGATCTCAAGCCGGAGTTGGCCGTGATTGCGCTCGCAAACGCATTCGAAGCGCGCGAGGCGGTGATCCAGAAGGCTCGCAGGTCAAACGCGATTGCGTTGTCGACGTTGCGGATTGCTCCAGATATCGCGCGCGTAATGTCGAAGCTGCGGACCGAAGCTAAAGCAGCTTAGTGTTGCATTAGCTCGTCAGCGAATTTGTCAGATAAAACAGCACGCCCGGACAAGACTGTCCGGGCGTGCAATTTGGTGTGCCCAGGCACCCACAAGCTATGTCTGTTGTGGGGCGTCGGCGTCGGCACGCGCTGAACGCGCTTCCTTCGTCTCAAGCAGATCGGCACCGGCATTCGGCAACAAACGCATGAAAATAAAAGCCGACGCCATCGAAATGACCGCAATGGCGACGAACACCGGCGGGAAATGATTGGCGGCCGTGATCTGATCGCCGTCCAAACGCATCATCAATTCCAGCCCCAGCGCCGCGATCGCCACACCGACAGCGCCCGACAATTCCTGTCCGACAGCGGCGAAGCTTGTCGCCCGCGATAGCCTTTCGTTTGGAATGTCGGCAAACGAGATCGTGTTGATGCTGGTAAACTGCAGCGAGCGAGACAGCCCGCCCGCCAGAAAAATCGCGATCATCACGAGGCTTGGCGTCGTCTGGGAGAATAGGGCTGGCACGGCCGAAAATGCTCCAGCGATGAGAGCATTGGTCACCAGGACGCGGCGATAGCCATAGTTGCGGAGCAGGCGCGCGGCTTGGGTTTTCATGACCATGGCGCCGATGCCGGTCGCAAACGTCAGAGCGCCCGACTGAAACGCCGTCAGCCCAAAGCCAAGTTGCAGCAACAGCGGCAGCAAAAACGGCGTGGCTCCGATACCGATCCGAAACAAAAACCCGCCGAGCAGACCAGCGCGAAACGTCGGTATGCAAAGCAATCGCAGATCGATCAGCGGCGCATCGTCGGCAAGCGCGTGAACGACATACCAGCCAAGAAGTGCGGCGCCGACCACGAGCAGTGCTGCAACATAGGGCGCGGGTGCCAGATCTAATCCGAGCAACGTGGCTCCAGTCAGGAACAAGGACAGGCCTGGCCCCAGCAGCGCGAAACCCTTGAAGTCAAATTGTGCCGGAGCGTTCTCGCGAACGTCCGGAATGAACCGGGTAATCAAAGTGACACCGAGGACCGCCACAGGAATATTGATCCAGAATATCCACCGCCAGTTGAAGTAGGTCGTGATGAAGCCGCCCAGGAGCGGGCCAAGCACCGGGCCGATCAATGCAGGGATGGTCAGCCAGGCGGCGGCGTTGATCATCTCGGCACGCGGCACGGTTCGCCACACGAGCAGTCGGCCGACCGGCATCATCATTGCGCCGCCCATGCCTTGCAGCACGCGGGCCGCGACCAGCGACGAGAGATCTTCGGCTAACCCACACGCAATCGACCCCAGCGCAAAAACGACCATCGCCGCGCGAAAGACAGTCTTGGCGCCAAAGCGATCTGCCACCCATCCCGAAGCCGGAATAAAAACGGCCAACGCCAGCAGGTAACTGGTCAGCGCCAGCTTCAAGTGGATCGGGTTGATGCCGAGGTCGCGGGCAATGGCCGGCAGCGAGGTCGACAGCACGGTCGCGTCGAGGTTCGCCATGAACAAAGCGGTGGCGACGATCAGCGGGATGAGATTGCGTTGTAGGGCAGCGAGCATGACGGCCTGTTTAGCACGGCCGACGCGCCCTGCGTCGGCGCTGTCGGAACGTGTGGCCATGTTTCGCGGTGGCGGCCGGCGTTCTATTGCGAGCCCTTGGTCGCGGATGGCGAATGCTGCTGCGCCGTGACGCTGATAGCCGGCAAATAACCGGTATCGAGGCGCGACACATACAGCATCATCCCAAAGACGAGCAACGGCACGCCGACGATATGCCCCGTCGCAAGCAGACGATCGACGACCGGTTTTGATCGCAGCCTCGGGCTGACGCGCATAATCGAGATCGCGATCATCAAACTGACGGCCATGTAGTCGAAAAGGAAAATGCGGTCCGAGACCGTGGCGTGGTCGGAACCGACCTTCGGTATCGAGAGATAGAGCGCAACGGCCGACAGCAGCGCCGTCACCTGGATCGT
>JAIEPV010000190.1 GCA_019748215.1 Hyphomicrobium sp. | reverse complement strand
GCTTGCGGCGGTGGACCGTCGTTGAAGTTGCCTTGCCCGCCCGGGGCTGGACCGCCGACATTGCCTTGAGCGCCGAAATCGTCGCCGCTGTCCTCGTCGCCGAACTCATCGCCGTCGCTTCCGTCCGGCGAAGCGAGCGAGTGCGTACGGGCGGCTCCGTTGCTGAACGGATCGCTGGCGCCCTGGCTGAGCTGCTGCTCGCGATACGTCATGATGATGCGATTGTAGTGCTCGGCGTGCTGGAGATAGTTCTCAGCCAGCACCCGGTCTCCCGACGACAACGCGTCGCGCGCCAGCGTGATATATTTTTCGGCGATGTGCGATGGCGTACCGCGCAGCTTTACATCCGGTCCAGCGCTCTCGAAACTCCGCGTCAATGGATTTTGAGATTTGCGGTTGTTGTTATTATTGTTGTTACCGCCGCCGCCGATGTTGTTACGCCCGCGTCCTCGGCGATTTTGCTGACCTTGCCTCATTGGCTCCCGTTCACGTCTGTTGGTTTGTTGCCGCTATTCAAAACAGTTCGCAGTCATAAGTTGGTTGCGCAGCGTCGCCACGAGCGGTGCAGTCTGCTGCCCAGTAGCCAACGCTCATGCGCGCTGGCCCGGCACCGTTTCATCTCGCTTAACTGTCTCCGCTTACCCATGCCCGGCGGATAACTCCGGCTGGCCCAGACGGGCTGGCAAGAGGGTCGGCCCACCATGGCGCAGCTCAATTCGCCCCAGATGCACCTCGCCATGCGTTCCACTCGTGACGGCTGGGCCATCGCGAATTCGCGCTCGGGTTTGAAGACTTGGCAGAGCAGTCGCCGTTCATTCGAAGACTGCCGTGCACCCCTCTCAACGGCCGACCTAGCCTAAGCCGGTTCAGCGAGCCGAATTTATTGTCGAGACAGTTGAGGTCGTGGTTCTCACCTTATCGAACGCTGCAACAGGACATATGATCCACTATGATTATTTGCCGTTGCGAATCCGGCGTTACTTAAATCGGCCTTAGCCGTTTTTTAGAGGCAAATTCCAATGAATTGCCCGAACGCCGTATGGTCCATTTGGTCTGGAACTGGAACTTTCAGCGACCAATTTCGATCTCTGAGGGAGCATCCGTTCTAACAAACCAGTCGCCATACCATATCTGTCTTTGAGACGCGCGCCAACACATATTGCGGGCTCCGTTACCGATGTATCTCCAGGGCAACACACCGGGTATGCCCGCCGAGATCACTTGCAAATCGAGGTGGCACAGTCACTTCGTGGGCAAACAGGGCAGTCACTGCATCCGCCTGGCCGACGCCGAATTCCAGAACCAGGACGGTCGGTGACTGCAATTCTTTGATTTCACAGCCAATTTCCCGGTAAATCAGCAACCCGTCCGGTCCGCCATCCAGCGCCATCGCCGGATCGAAGTTGCGCACGTCGACATCGAGATGGTCGAGCTCCGCCGTCGGTATGTAGGGTGGATTGCTTACGATCAAGTCGAACGCATCTGAAATTCCAGCCAAGCCGCGCGTGACAATGCCATTTAAGCGCGCTTCGACACCGAGGGCCCGGGCGTTCGCCATCGCCACGTCAACGGCGGCGGCGCTGATGTCGGTCGCGACGGCGGATGCTTGCGGCAACTCGGCAAGTAGCGTGCAGGCCAGGATTCCGGAGCCGGTACCGATATCGGCGATGCGGATTGGCCGCTCGCGCCAGCCTTTTTCATCGACAATCGCCAGCGCGAGTTCGATGACGGTTTCCGTGTCGGCGCGCGGATCGAGCACGGCGGGCGAAATCGCAAAGCGGCGGCCGTAGAAGTCACGCCAGCCGAGAACGCGCGATATAGGTTCGCTGGTCAGCCGGCGCGCAACGGCGTCATTCAATGGCATCCAGACTGTGCCAAGGATGCGCGCCCGATCGACAAACAACGCCGCAGCATCGATGCCCAAAACGCCTTGCACGAGGAAGCGCGCGTCGAGGTCGGGGGTCGGCAATCCCGCCAACCGAAATTCTGCTGTGATCGCGGCAAGCGCATCGCCGGCCGTCATACCGGCGGTGAGCCGCATCACGCGTCGCTCATCGCGGTGAGCAGGCTGGCTTGATGATCGGTAATGAGCGCGTCGATGACCGGCTCAAGTCCGCCGCCCGTTAAAACTTCGTCGAGATTGTAGACCGTCAGGTTGATGCGATGATCGGTGACGCGGCCTTGCGGAAAATTGTAGGTCCGGATGCGCTGCGATCGGTCGCCCGATCCGACCTGCGATTTGCGAGCTTCCGATCGCTCGGCATCGACCTTGGCGCGCTGCAAATCATAGACGCGGGCCTTGAGCACGGCCATGGCAAGGCGACGGTTTTGATGCTGCGATTTTTCAGCCGACACCACGACAATGCCGGTCGGCAAATGCGTCATCCGCACGGCGCTGTCGGTTTTATTAACATGCTGCCCGCCGGCGCCGCCGGCCCGCATAGTATCGATCCGGATGTCTTCGGCGCGAATATCGATGTCGATGTCCTCCGCTTCCGGAAGCACGGCGACGGTGGCGGCTGACGTGTGTATGCGTCCGCCGCTTTCGGTCGCCGGAATGCGCTGTACGCGATGCACGCCGGATTCAAATTTCAGGCGCGCGAACACGCCTTGACCGCTCACCGAGGCGATGACTTCGCGATAACCGCCGAGATCACTTTCGGACATCGAGATCACCTCGACCTTCCAGCCGTGCAGTTCGGCGTAGCGAGTGTACATCCGAAACAGGTCAGCCGCGAACAGACCGGCTTCATCGCCACCCGTTCCTGCGCGAACTTCGAGGATCGCACTTTTTTCATCAGCGGCGTCTTTTGGCAATAACGCGATCTGCAGGCGCTGTTTCAAGTCCTCGATGCGGGCTTGCAGGTCGCCGCGCTCGGCGTAAGCCATCTCGATCATGTCTTTGTCGGCGGCCGGATCGGCGATCATCGCGTCGAGATCGGCCAGTTCGGTCTCCGACTTCCGCAGCGCCTTAATTTCGGCGACCACGGGGCTCAGGTCGGAGAATTCCTTGTTCAGTTTTGCGTAAGCGGCTTGGCTGACGCCGTGGTTGAGCTCATCCTGGATGGCGAGCCACCGCTCGGCGAGCCGGTCGAGTTTTTCTGTCGGGAGCGAGGTCATGATTGAGACGAGGGATCATCGGTTGGAGGCACGCTAGGCCGCTCGGTCGAGCGGCAGGGCGCGCATCTAAACCTAACCGCCCTTGATCTGCAATTTATCCCCACGCCGCGAGCGGGGATCGCGGACGTCAATCCAGCGGTGGCCTTCGCGGACAGGCGCGAAGTGTACCCGGAAAAAATCGCCGACGTCGGAGGCGACCCGGTGCACTGGCCGCAGTGCCTGGCCAACAGCCGATGTGTTGTAGCCCGCAACCAACATCGCGCACGGCACGACGATCGCCAACACCATGCGCGTCGGACGGCTACTCACGCTGTCGACGGCCGCAGCGCGCACTCCGCTGGCGCGTTGAGCGACCGCCGTGCCAGCCCGAGACATCATCGTTGGGTTGCGATGCGGCGACGGCGCGACCGTGACGGCTGCGTGGGCCGCTTCATACGTCGCCAGTGCGGCCGCTTGCTTCATGGCGTCGCCGATAGCTTCCAGGATGGCGCGTCCGTCGATGCCCGCCAAACCGGTGTAGGCCATAACGATGCGCGCCGTTTCGGGCCACGCCGGCAGATACTCAACATAACCAGCTTCGAGCGTTTCGATTACAGCCACGTCGATAACAAGATGAGCGGCGATTTGCTGGGGGGTGACGCGCACGACCGCGCGAAGATCAATGAAGTATCGGGAGATGAGCGTGCACATCTGTTCGAGCGCCACGGTATCGGGCGCATCGTCACGTGCAGGGATCGCACGTCGAGCCGATTGCAACGGTGATTTAGCAGGCGCACCGCGACGCTGATCGCCGCCGCGATGCTGCTGTGGTGTTCGCTGCCCCGGTGCCGCCGATACGCGGCGCCCAGAGGCATTGCCCCCTAACTCTTGACGCATACTACAAACCGGCACACCCGCGCCGTCCCCAAATCCCCACATAACTGTTGGCTAAAAACGACGAGTTGTCAAAGGTCGTTTCGGAGCATTTCGAGTTCGTCGCCGATGTGTCACGCGGCAAATATTTTTGTGTGTGACGACGTGATAAATGATGCGATTTTATTTGCATTTCACCACGCATCGCTGACCAGTCGAGATGACAGCGCGGCGTTATGTGTCGACGTCAACGCCTTCTCGTTCAGCAAACTGCTGCAAAGTCAGGCGCACATCTTTCGCACCGTCTTTCAACAGGTTCTCAACGCAATCCGTGACGCGCTCGACGTTGACGGACAGTATCATCGATTTGATCGGGCCGATGGCCGCCGGTGCCATCGACAGTGAACGCAGGCCAAGACCGATCAACGTCATCGCTTCCAGCGGGCGCCCTGCAATCTCACCGCACACCGTCACCGGCACGCGATGCTTTTTAGCCGCCTTGACGAGCATCTTAAACGCCCTGAGCGGCGGCGGAGACAGCACGTCGAAGCGGCTAGCGACGCGCGCATTCGTGCGATCGGCCGCGAACAAAAATTGGACGAGATCGTTCGAGCCGACAGAGACAAAATCGACGCGCGGTAAGAATCCGTCGAGATCGAACAGCAGCGAGGGCACTTCGAACATGGCGCCGATCAGTATTTCGCTCGGCAGGACGTGATTGTGTTTTGCGAGAAATGCCTTTTCGCGATCGACGAGAGATCGGATGGCGACCATCTCGTAGCCCGCTGTGACCATCGGGATCATGATGCGAAGCTGGCGGCCGGCAGCGGCTTTCAGCATGGCTCGCACTTGCAGCCGGAACAGCTCTGGCCGGTCGAGGGCCATGCGGATGGCGCGCCAGCCCATCGCCGGGTTTTCCTCCTTCGGCTGGCGCAGGTAGGGGAGCACTTTGTCGCCGCCAATGTCGAGCGTGCGAAACACCACCGGCCGCTCGCCCGCTTCGGCAAGCACGCTGCGGTAGAGTTGTGTCTGCTTGTCGAGGCGCGGAAACGCGTCCGACAGCATGAACTGTAATTCGGTGCGGTATAGCCCGACGCCATCGGCGCCGCTTTCGGCCAAATGCGGCATGTCGACCAGCAGCCCGGCGTTCATCAGTAGCGAGATCCGCACGCCGTCCTTGGTGATGGCGGGGCGATCGCGCAGTGCCTGATAGCGCTTTTGCCTGCGCGCCCGGAACCGCACTTTGTCGGAATACGCCGCGATGACTTCGGCACTTGGCCGCAGATGCACTTCGCCGGTGACGGCATCGACGATCGCCGCATCGCCCGCATTGACGCGCTCGACGACGCCCGTCGCCTGCCCGATGGCGGCGATACCGAGCGCCTTGGCGACGACGGCGACGTGGCTTTGGGCTGAGCCGTCCTCGACGACGAGACCTCGCAGTTTCGTGCGATCGTAATCGAGCAGTTCGGCGGGGCCCAAGGTTCGCGCCACGAGGATCGCATCGGAGGCCATGCGGTCGCTGTTGTTGGCCCGCATCGGCCGTCCCGCGAGCACGCGCAGCAAACGATCCGATAGATCATCGAGATCGCGCTGGCGCTCGCGCCAATAGGTATCGTGCTGGCGCAGCATGCGGGTTCGCATCGAGTTTTGGACGCGCTCGACGGCGGCTTCCGCCGTCAGTCCGCCCTCGACGGCTTCACGCAGGCGCCGATGCCAGCCTTTGTCGTTGGCGAACATCTTATACGCTTCGAGCACGTCGCGATGCTCACCCGCCGCCGACAACTCCTCGTGCTCGAACATTTCATCGATGTTGGCTTGAAGCTTATGGATCGCCTCATCAAGCCGAACGATTTCGGCCGCCGGATTGTCGGACAGCAACTGCGTGACAACGATGCGGGCTTCATGCAGCACGACGTGGCCGAGAGCGATGCCGTCGGACAGCGGCTCGCCTTCGATGATCATCGGTTGTGAGCGCGACGCTTCGATCGCAGCCCCCGTGCCGGCCACCGCACCCGAGACCAGGTTTTCGGCGATGACCATGGCTGTCGCTTGCAGCACTTCGACATCTTCGTCGGAATATTCTTTCGTCGTTTTGTTCTGGACGACGAGCGCGCCGATCACCTGTGCCGAGCGCGAAATCGGCACGGCCAGCAAGGCGTGATAAATCTCTTCGCCGGTTTCGGGCCGATAGGAAAATGCCGGATGGCTCGAAGCCTCCGGTTCGTTGACGGTGACACCGATTTCGGCGCACTTGCCAACGAGCCCTTCGCCGCGTTTCAAGCGTGTCGAGTGGACCGCATCGGGGTTCAAGCCTTCGGTGGCGAACAGTTCCAAAGAGCCGTCTTGGCGCTTGAGATAGATCGAACAGACTTCCGCCACCATCACGCCGGCGATCTGGCGGACGATGCGATCGAGTTTGCTCTGCCCGTCGCAGTCTTCGGCCATGATCTCGCGCAGCCGGCGCATGATCACGCGGAGCGCCGTTTCGCTCGGGAGAGGTCTTGGGTCTTCGCCGCGCCGCGTCACCATCGCTGTTTTAACCAATCCGCCAGCCGTTCCGCGCCTCCCAACCCGTCGCTAGGGGCGTCGAGGCGGGATTACCGATATGTCGAAGCGGCCGAAGCGGGCCGCGCGCTCAGTCGCTGTCCAGGCCATAGGCCGAATGCAGCGAGCGAACCGCCAGCTCAGCATAGGCCGCGTCGATCAGCACGCTGATTTTAATTTCCGACGTCGAGATGGCGTGAATGTTGATGCCCTTTTCGGACAGCGTCTCGAACATTTTTGCGGCAACGCCAGCGTGACTGCGCATGCCGACGCCGATGACCGATACCTTGACGAC
>JAIEPV010000124.1 GCA_019748215.1 Hyphomicrobium sp. | reverse complement strand
CTCTGCGTTAATGAAAAACAACATGGATTCAATAACATGAACATTATCCAGCAGCTCGAGCGCGAGCAAATGGACGCCATTCTCGCGAAGCGGAATGTGCCCGAATTCGGTCCTGGCGATACCGTCAAGGTCATGGTGATGGTGGTCGAGGCCAATGAAAAGGCCGATCCCAAGGATAAGAAGGCAAAGGGCCGGGTCGCCGCTGCTGTCCGCTTTCAGGCCTATGAGGGCGTGTGCATTGCCCGCTCGGGCGCAGGCCTCAATGAAAACTTCACCGTTCGCAAGATTTCGTACGGCGAAGGCGTCGAACGCGTGTTTCCGGTCTACTCGCCCTACATCTCTGAAATCGAAGTCGTGCGCCGCGGCAAAGTTCGCCGCGCGAAGCTGTATTACCTTCGTGGACGCCGTGGTAAGGCCGCGCGTATTTTCGAGCGTACCGACGCTCGTGCCCGTCGCCTGAACGCCGCCTGGAAGGGCTTCAAGAAGCCGAAGGGTGAGCCGGAAGATCTGACGCAGATCAAGGGCATCAACGCCGATCTGCAAGGCCGCCTGAAGCAGCTCAACTGCTATCGGATTGAACAGATCGCCACATTCTCGGATGATGACATGGCCAATGTCGACGAAGTGCTGAACCTGAACGGCGCGATTGAAAAGCAGGATTGGATCGGTCAGGCGCAGCGGTTGCAAGCTGAACTCACCGCTGGCGAAGTGCCGGCCGAGGACGCGGCGCCCGCAGCCTAATCGAGCGTCGTTGGCTGCCTGATCGGCGCTACATGAGCGCTGGCCACATCATGACATTCAAAAGCGTCGAGCCTCAAAGGCTCGGCGCTTTTTGTTTTTTCTCGCACTGTCGGCGGGCTACTGACTGACAACGAACTCGATACGGCGATTTTGCCGGCGCCCGGCCGGCGTATCATTCGATGCGATGGGCTTGGTCGCGCCGTAGCCGACAGCGCGCAACTTTGCGGCTTCGACACCAGCCCGTGTCAGATATTTCACGACGGCTTTGGCACGCAATTCGGAGATTTTTGCATTGCCAGCTATCGAACCGGCGGTATCGGTATGGCCGCCAACCTCGATCAAGGCATCGGAGCAGGATTTGGCCGTGGCGGCAATTTTGTCGAGCGAGCGATAGCTGGACGGCAGCACGGAATAGCTGCCGATCCCGAAATTGATCGTTCCGGACGCCAATTCAGCGTTGAGCGCGTCGCGACAGCTTGAGGCTGTCCTAGTGGCAGCCGATGCGGACGCGGCGGCCGGAGCGGAATAGGCGGGGTTAGCGGTTGCCCCGGCGGCGAACGGGGCCCCGACGGTTGATGTGCCTGAACCGTAGAAATCCGTGCGGCCCGGTGGCGTCTGCGGCGGCAGGGCTTCCTCGCTCGCGACTGCAGGCGTTGCAACGGGCGACGCTTCGGGAGCTGTCGCGGGCTCTGCGGCGGCAGCGTCGTTGTCTGGGTTGACGATCGCTTCTGCTGCGAACGGGGCTCCGACGGTCGATGTCCCGGTGCCATAAAAGTCGGTGCGCCCAGGTGGCGTTTGAGGCGGTAATTCATCTGAGGCGAGCACCGTTTCCGACTCCGTCGCCGGTGTATTGGAGGCTGGCGACGCTCCGGCGACATAGTCCGGATTCATCGTCGCTTCGGCTTGCCAGGCAGGCGTCGCCGGTGTCGGCTCGGCAGCGGCCATCGTCGCGGCAAGCGCCAGTACGGTGACGCTCGCAATCAGCAATTCGTTTGTTGGCTTCATGACTACTCTCCCTAGACTCTCGCCGTCTTGATGCGGCTGTCGTTTGCGCGCGCGAAGTTTTGCACTAAATTAGAGTTGGTACGAGGGGCTCAAGCAGGAAGGCACTAAGAACTGATGTCGAAGGTTGACATTAACCGTGGCGCTGGACGTGATGGCCGCATTCCACTGCACGGGCCAGACGCGTTTGCTGCAATGCGCAAAGCAGGCCGGCTCGCGGCTGACGCTCTGGACACGCTGGTGCCGTACATTCAGCCGGGTGTGCCGACCAGCAAGATCGACGATCTCGTGCTGCAGTTCGCGCTGGATCACGGCGCGCTGCCCGCAACGCTGAATTATCGCGGATATCGCTATTCGTCCTGTACGTCGATCAACCACGTCGTCTGCCACGGCATGCCGAACGAGAAACCGTTGAAAGACGGCGATATCGTCAACATCGACGTGACCTTGATCGTCGATGGCTGGCACGGCGACACGAGCCGCATGTACGCGGTCGGCGACGTCTCGCGCCGGGCCGAGCGGTTGATGACGGTGACCTATGAATCACTGATGCGTGGTATCTCCGCCGTCAAACCCGGCAACACCACGGGCGACATCGGACATGCGATCCAAAGTTACGCCGAGAGCGAGCGCTGCACGGTGGTTCGCGATTTTTGCGGACATGGCCTCGGCCGGGTGTTTCACGACCGTCCGAATATTCTACATTATGGCGAGCCCGGCGAAGGCGTCGTTCTGGAAGCCGGAATGTTTTTCACCATCGAGCCGATGATCAATCTCGGCAAACCGCACGTCAAAATACTCGCCGACGGCTGGACCGCCGTGACGCGCGATCGGGAACTGTCGGCGCAGTTCGAGCACACCGTGGGTGTCACGGAAAGTGGCTGCGAAATCTTCACAGAATCTCCGGCCGGATATCGATGCCCTCCCTATCCGATCCGCGCCGCCGCCTGACTTGACCGTTGTTGACTGGACACCTCATGGCCTCTCGGAAATCTGCAGGTCATGATACGCTTGGGCCCGGAAAAACCAGCGCCGAAGAGCAGTCGGCGCTGTTCGACACTTCGCCCATCGTGCATCCGCCTGCGTCGACCACCGTCGACGACAAGGTCGGTCACCGTCAGCGCTTGCGCGATCGCTTCCGCGCAGGTGGCGCCGTTGCCGTCCCGGATTATGAGCTGCTCGAAATGATCCTGTTTCGCGTTTTTCCGCGCGGCGATACCAAGCCCATTGCAAAAAAGTTGATCGCGCGGTTTGGGTCATTCGCCGAAGTCGTCTCGGCGCCGCCTGAACGCTTGAAAGAAATTGCTGGCGTCGGCGATCGCGCAGTTGACGAGCTGAAGCTCATCAAAGCCGCCGCCGAGCGGCTGACGCGCGGAGAGATTAGCAACAAGCCCGCTCTATCCTCTTGGAGCAGCGTGCTGGATTATCTGCGGCTCGCCCAAGGCTTCGACATACGCGAGCAGTTCCGAATTCTGTTTCTCGACAAAAAGAATAATCTGCTGGCCGATGAGGTTCAGGGCCAAGGCACCGTCGACCACACGCCGGTGTACGTGCGCGAAGTCGTCAAGCGGGCGCTGGAACTGTCGTCGTCGGCGATCATCTTGGTTCATAATCATCCGTCTGGCGATCCGACGCCGTCGCGCGCCGATATCGACATGACGAAATTGATTATGGATGCGGGCAGGCCACTGGGCATCACCGTGCATGATCACGTCATCGTCGGGCGCAATGGTCACGCCAGCTTCAAAGCGTTGCGACTGATCTGATCACCGATCGACGCTGAAACGATAGGTCAATCCGACAACGCCTGAAAATTGACTTTCGGTTTCAACGATCGGGCTGTCGGCCGCGTCACCCAGCAGGTGCGAATAGCGTCCGGCGAGTTTGAGGCTCCACACTTCGGTCAAAGGTATCGCGGTCGAAAGATTGAAATAAACATCTTTGATACCGGCATCGGCATCGAACTGCGACAGCCCGGCAACGGAATTTGTTGATTGCTCCGCAGAGATGCCGAAGTACGCGTCGGTGTAGTTGCTGTCAGCGTACGTCGCACCTGCGACGGCCGTGATTGCAATGGCGCTCGTGACGGGCACCCGCGTCTCGGCGCCAAAGCGCAACAATCCGCCGGTGTCGTCACCAGTGACGGCGTAGTGGTATGAAACGAACGGCTTCATGAAGTTGAAATTGTAGGCAGCATAGGCGCCAACCACGATGCCGCCATCGATGTCGCCGAGGCCATCGAGCCGGTCGCCATCGCTTTCATCACGGCTGAAGCGATAGCCGGCCAGCGGCCCGGCTTCAAAGCCATTAAAATTGATGGCTCTCCATCGGAAATCGTCGACACCGCGAACCTGCACGACGCCATCATCGCCGGTGGCCGATCCAGCCGGGGCAAGGATCGGAAAGCCGCGAACCTCGTAGTCTTTCGAGCCTTCGTATTTCGGCGCGATGACCGCTGCGCCACCGATTTGCAAATCAATCGCGTCATTGGCGCTTGCTGAATTTGCGTAGGCAACAAAGACGCTCAAGCAAAGGGTGTACGGAACGGCAGAAATGCGCATCAATAAAACAACCTCGAATTGCTATGCGTCGCTCGTCTGACGTACGCGCTGAACAGGTAACAACAGATTAAGTGCGGACAAGCCATCGGGCTAGATCAATGATGCCGCTGTGATCGCGGCGCAACGGCGCGACGACGTCAGTGGTGGTAACTCTCGGCCGCGCGGCTCAATTTTTATCCATCGCACTTTGGTCACGCGTGTCGCGCATCGACACATAAACGCCGAGCGACACAGCGATACAGGCTGTCACATACCAATAGAACCACGACGCGTGGCCGACAGATTTAAGCCATAGCGCGATGTATTCTGCCGTGCCGCCGAACAGGGCGACGGTCAGCGCGTACGGCAGGCCGACGCCCAACGCCCGAATGTGGGTTGGGAACAGTTCAGCCTTCACGACGGCGTTGATGGCGGTATAGCCCGACACGATCACGAGGCCGATCAGGACGATGGCGAAAGCCTGTGTGGCGTCGCGCGTGGTCTCAAGCGTGGTCAGAAGCGGTACAGTGGACAATGTGCCAAGCCCACCGAAAGCCATCAACAGCGGCCGGCGGCCAATACGATCCGACAGTGCGCCGACGAGCGGTTGCAGCAACAGATACAAAAACAGTGCGGACGCCGTGATCAGCGTCGCCGTTTCCTTCGAAAAGCCCGACGTGTTGACGAGAAATTTCTGCATGTACGTCGTGTAGGTATAGAACGCGACCGTTCCGCCGAGTGTCAGGCCGATGACAATCGCGACTTCGCGCGGGTGGCTCAGCAGCGTCGCCAATGATCCATCGCGCTTCGCCGCGTTGGTGAAGGCTTCCGTCTCCTGCATGTCTCGGCGCATGACGTAACAAACCACTGCCAGACCGGCGCCGATGGCGAACGGAATACGCCAACCCCAATCCTCGAGTTCGGCCGTGGTTAGGAACACGCTCTGCAGAATGACCAGGACAAGCATCGCGGTAAGTTGCCCGCCGATCAGCGTCACGTACTGAAAACTCGAATAGAAGCCGCGTCGATCCGGCGTTGCCATTTCCGACAAATAAGTGGCGCTGGTGCCGTATTCGCCGCCGAGGCTGAGGCCTTGAATCAGACGGGCGCAGAGCAAGATTGCTGGCGCGGCCACGCCGATGGTTGCGTAGGTCGGTGTGACAGCAATCATCGCCGAGCCCATGCACATCAGCAGCACCGAGGCCATCAAGGCCACACGCCGGCCGCGCCGGTCGGCCAGACGCCCGAATACAAAAGCCCCGATCGGACGCATCAAAAAACCCACGGCGAAAATTCCCGCCGTGCCGAGCAGCTGTGCCGTTTGATCGCCGTCAGGAAAAAATGATTTGGCGAAGTACAATGAAAAAGCCGCGTAGACGTAGAAATCGTACCACTCGACCAGATTGCCGGACGAGCCGATCAAAATGCCGCGAATGCGCTGCGCCGCCGTCAAGGTGATTGGCTGCACTTGGCTTGATGCGATGTCGTGCAACTCGACTGCTCCTTCGTCACCCGTCGAAGGCGATACGCGGGTATTGGCCCCCCCCTCGCGCCGGTGCCCCGGAGCCTATCGGCAGTTGTGAGCGAAGTCTTCGTCACATTGACGTTTTGGACTGAAAGCTCCAAATACCGTTTCCGAATTCCAGTCTCCGAGGTCTCGGCAAGGATCCGCTGCATGTTGTCTAAGCCCCGCCACGCGAAGGTGATCATTCTCGGCTCAGGACCGGCCGGCTATACAGCCGCCATTTATGCCGCGCGCGCCATGCTGAAGCCGCTGATGATCCAAGGGTCGCAGCCGGGCGGTCAATTGACCATCACCACCGACGTTGAGAATTATCCGGGCTTTGCAGATGCCATCCAGGGGCCATGGCTGATGGAGCAGATGCAGGCGCAGGCGGCGCACGTCGGCACTGACATCGTGATGGACCACATCAGCAAGGTTGAGCTGCGAGCGCGGCCGATCCGGCTCGAGGGTGACAGCGGTGATTCCTATACGTGCGACACGCTCATCATCTGCACGGGTGCGCAGGCACGCTGGCTTGGCTTGGCGTCGGAAGAGGCCTTCAAGGGCCATGGCGTATCGGCCTGCGCAACGTGTGATGGGTTTTTCTACAAGGGCAAAGAGGTGATGGTGGTCGGCGGCGGCAACACCGCCGTCGAGGAGGCGTTGTTTCTGACCAACTTCGCCAGCCGCGTGACGATCGTCCATCGCCGTAACAGTTTTCGCGCCGAACGTATCTTGCAGGAGCGCTTGTTCAAAAACCCGAAGATCGACGTCATCTGGGATAGCGCCATTGAAGAGATCGTCGGCACCGCGATGCCAAAGTCGGTCACTGGCGTCAGATTGAAAAACATCAAAACTGGACAAGTGACGGAGCGCGCGATGGACGGTGTCTTCATCGCCATCGGACACGCGCCCGCGACGTCACTGTTCAAGGGCCAGTTAGACATGACCCCATCTGGGTATCTGATCACCGCGCCGGACTCGACCGCGACAGCCATTCCGGGTGTCTACGCAGCA
>JAIEPV010000248.1 GCA_019748215.1 Hyphomicrobium sp. | reverse complement strand
CTGATGCGCGGCTGGCTTTGGCCAAGGATCAGCGTCAGATCCTTGACGTTGAGTTCGCCAGCGGCCAGCAGCATCAAGATCCGCAGTCGCGTCGGCTCGGCCGCCGATTTGAGGGCGGCCACGAGATCATCGACTGTGAGCGAGGCACTATGGTCCATGCGCCATACATATAAACATATCTTTATGTGTCAAGCGCGAAAATCAGGCGGTTCGAGATTACCCACTGTTCCTGTTGCTGCTGGCATTGGTCACAGGCTATCGCCGACACGATGCCTTCGCTTCATCGACCGCACAGTTTTGTGTGTCACGGTCAGCCAGCGCTTAACCGGCCGTTAGCGGTGATCGGCCTACGCTCCTCTCCTGACCAGCTTTTGAGGCTTGAGCGTATGTGGCCAAGGGTGATCGACGGCTCGTTCGATTGTATTGAAACGAGCTTCTCCAGCGATGGATCGGGCCTGACGTCCATCCAACATAATAGCATCGGAGCCCGGCTACCGGGTGTCGCATTGATGGCGCTTTTGGCGGCTTTCATCGTTGGCCCACAGCTTGCGCTCGCCGGGTATGCGTTGACTGATCCACTGACGCGCATCACCATTGCGCAACACCCGGTCGTCGCCCTGCAACTCGCGATGGCCCTGGCATTCTGGATTGGACTGGTTGTGTGGCCATTGCGCTTGGGGCTCGCCCGATTTTCGAGGCGGCGCACCGTGACAATTGCGCATCGAACGGTCAGCGTCGCCGATGGATCGGCATGGTCTGCGGCAACCTGGACGGCGCCGCTATCGGACTATTTGGGACTGGCGAGCCACGTCAAAAGTTCATTGTCGGGCATTACGCATCAGGTCGTCTTGGTCCATCCGGAGCGCAAACTCAGCCTCGTTCTACACGCGTCCGAGCACAGCTCGCGGTTCGACCTTGATCGGCTAGCTTTGCAGCTTGAGTTACCGATGATCGCGGCGAGCGAAATATACCGCAAGCGCCGCGTGACCGCCGACCATTTCAATGCCATCGCGCCTTCACAGACGATGCGTACTGCCACGGCATGAAGCCGCCCCAGCGAATCCGGCATGCCGGCGGGCATTGTTTTGACCAAATTGACGGGCCTCTACGGCGGGGTAGACTTGTTTGAAGACGACAAGAGTTGCACATTCGACCAAGACCAAAGTTGCCAGAACCGAACAGTCGAGAAGAGGCCTGAGATGCGAGGGACGATCATGCAGGGTGGGCGGACAGCGTACCGGAGAAATGGCGGCAGCCGCCTTCGTGTGGGCTTAGCAGTCTGCATCGCCATGCTGGCGCATTCACCAGCGTTTGCCGAAGCGCCGGGTGCCTACATGCAGCGGGTGATGAATGAGCTGATCGCGGCTCAGCGCGCCGGCACGGTCAATGCTTTCAGCACGGTTTTGCGCAAACACATGGACGTGCAGTCGATCGGCCTGCGCGCACTCGGGCCGCACGCCAGTGCGCTGCCGAAGCCCGACCGTCCAAGCTACTACAGCGCCATGATCAACTTCATTGGCAAATACGCGGCGAAGGAATCGCCGAAATATCGCGTGACTGCGGCCGTTGTCACCGGCCAGAGCGCCGAGAGCGCGGGCGGCGCTACGGTCGACACCAACATTTCGGTCGATGGCAGTCCCTACGATGTGCGCTGGAACCTGGTGCGAACCGGCCAGAGCTTCAAGGTTCGTGACGCCCAGGTGCTCGGCTTCTGGGTATCGTCATCGCTCGACACGCTGTTTCAGAATTATATCACCGAGAACGGCAACAATCCGCGCGCGCTCGTCGTCGCGCTCAATCGCTACTGAACCATGCGACGCGGCTGCATCTAAAATTTAAGTGATGCGAATTTTCTCAGGCCTGGGCGCATGTCGTGCCCGGGCTTTTTTGTGGCTTCGTCGTGGCGCGTTCATGCAAGCAACGAAAACGCAATTGAAGCCGCTGGTCATTTTCGACTCCGGTGATTTTTTCACACCTTCGGCGATCGTTCCGAGTGGATGGTCGGCCCACGATGACGTGATCGCGCTCGCATCTTGATGACGTCTTCGCGCCGCCTACATCAGCTTCGTTGAAGCAAAATCAGGAGACGCCGATGACTTTCACTCGATCGACCGCGACAGCTGCGGTTGCCGCCGCCGTGCTGAGCGTCAGCGCTTTTGCCAGCATCGCACAGGTTGCCCAGCCCAGAGAAGGTCCGGCCTCGGTGGAAGCGGCGCCCGCGCCGGCCGCTACACCAGAGACGTCCGAAACGCCGTCTGTTGATGCAGCCGCGACAACGGCCGCAAATCTGACGGCTAAGGATTTGCCGATCGGCAGCGCCGTCTTCGGTAACGATGGACAGCAGATCGGCGAGATTAACCGCGTCACGTCGGAGCCATCCGGAACGGTTGTGGAAATTCAGGTCACGACGGGCAGCAAGGCCGGACTGAATGCTGATGTTGTCGCCATTTCGGCCGAAAAGATCAGTGCGGTCGGCAATGGAGTCAAGCTGACGCTAAGCTCGCAGGAAGCGAAGTCTTTACCAGTCCTCGACAACGGCAACGGCTGATCGTCGTTCGATCGCAAATGCAATCAGGTCGCTCTCCATATCTTGGAGCGCGGCCTGATTGCTATCAGGTGGCGCGCTATGGTTTCGTTGATGGCGCTACGGGCTGAGCCGGCGTTTGCGAACTGCCGACGGATTTGCCATTCGTCGAATACAGCGGCAACGTTGCTTCTTGAAACGCGCGGGCATCGAAGTAGCGCAGTTCGCTTTCGAACGTCACTGTCGTCGGCTCTGCAGCGTTCAGATTTCCGATTGCCAGGATGCCGTTCGATGGCACCTCATCAAGCGTCAACTTGAAACGAAATTTGCCCGGCTCGGTGATCAGCTGATCGGGCTTTTCCTCAGGTGTCAGCGTGTAAAATAAGATCGTTTCGGTGCGGCTGTCTTTGCCGGCAAGGGAAATTGGTGCGAACGGGGCATAAGCACTCGAGCGGGTTTTCTCCATCGTCCACCGGCCAAAGTCAGCGGCATAAAAACGCTTCGTTTCATTCGTTTTCAGATTGGTCGCGGCGAGCGACATCGACAGCACCGTTCCCGTCCGGCCACCCTCGTTGGTCAAAGTGACCGGTATCGCAAAGACGTCGAAGTTGTTGGTGTAGGGCGCGGTGTATTGAATGACAGGGGGCACGAACACCTGTATGTCAGCCGACTTCAGCGAACTGTCCCAAAGGCTATAGCCTGAAAACATCAGCGCCAGTGCCGAGACCACGGCGGTGGTATGACCGCCGCGCTCGTGGCGTGCGGCATCGATGGCGATATCGGACGGGCCGGAGCCCGGCAGGTGGCCGCCGCCATTGGGCGTGTTCCGCTGTGCCATAGCTAATCCCTACTGTGAGCCCCCGCTCACGGCGATATCGCGCAGGCGGAGTTTAAGTCGTCAAGTCTCAAACATCGCACAACGCCGGGGCCAGCCCTCAGGTCAAGCCGCTTCCTCCATATAAAACTTAACGTCGAACCCGCTAAAAGCCGCTAACAGCGGTCTTTCAACCGTCGCTTGGACGTGGTTCATAGCGCCATGCTTGAAACATCGATGATCACCGATAAACAGCACCTGCGCCGCGTGCAGTTCGTCAGAAAGGCCGCCCTGTTCGCGGGGTTGTTGATTGCCCTCGTCGGACTGTGCGTGACGGATTCGATCTGGCGCGAGAAGGCGCCGTTTTTTTACGAGGCCATTGAGCAAATAGGCGTCTTGCTGATTTTGCTGTGTATCTGCGGGCGGACGTGGAGCACGCTGTATATCGGCGCCCGCAAGAAAAGCGAATTGGTGACCATTGGGCCGTATTCGGTGGTGCGTAATCCGCTGTATGTGTTCACGCTGATCGGCGCGTTTGGGATCGGCGCGCAGTTTGCCAGTTTGACTGCGGCCTTCGCCATGACGCTTGCAGCAGCGGTGGTGTTTCGCAGCGTGGTCGCGCGCGAGGAAGCCTTTCTGGCGGCGGCGTTTCCCGCACCTTGGCAAGCTTATGCCGGCAGGGTTGCCCGGTTCATGCCCCGGCCCTCACTTTGGCGCGATACCGACGCTCTCACCATCAAACCCTCGCTGGTGGTCCGGACGTTTTTCGACGCTTGTCTGTTTGCGATCGCCATTCCGGCAGCCGAACTCATTGAAACGGCGCAGGCTCACGGCGTTCTGCCGGTGCTGAAGCTGGTGCCATAAGGCAAATTACGCCCTCTCAAAGCGTTTGAACTTGATGCGATGCGGCTCAACCGATTGATCGCCAAGGCGGCGCTTTTTATCCTCTTCATAGTCGGCGAAATTGCCTTCGAACCATTCGACATGGCTGTCGCCCTCGAAGGCGAGAATGTGCGTTGCCAGGCGGTCGAGGAAGAAGCGGTCATGCGAGATGACCACGGCGCAACCGGGGAATTTTTCGAGCGCAAGTTCGAGCGCGCCGAGGGTCTCGGTGTCGAGATCGTTGGTCGGCTCGTCGAGAAGCAGAAGGTTGCCGCCCTCTTTCAGCATCTTGGCCAGATGCACGCGGTTGCGCTCGCCGCCCGATAGCAGCCCGACCTTCTTTTGCTGATCGGCGCCCTTGAAGTTGAACCAGCCGCAATAGGCGCGGCTCGGCATTTCCTTCTTGTCGCCGATGCGCATCATGTCGAGACCACCGGAGATCTCCTCCCACACCGTCTTGCTCGGGTCGAGGTGATCGCGACTTTGGTCGACGTAGGAAAGTTTGACTGTGTCGCCGAGACGGATCGTGCCCTGATCCGGCTTCTCGACGCCGGTCAGCATCTTGAACAACGTCGTCTTGCCGGCGCCGTTCGGACCGATAACGCCGACGATGCCGCCCGGCGGCAGTTTGAACGAGAGATCGTCGATCAGCAGGCGATCGGTGAATGCTTTGGTGACGCCCTCGACTTCGACGACAACGCCGCCGAGACGCGGGCCGGGCGTGATCGAAAACGTAGCTTTGCCGACTTCCTCGCGGCCGGCTTCCTCGACCAGCTTGTCGTATGCCGAGACGCGCGCCTTTGATTTGGCCTGACGGGCTTTCGGTGACGCCCTGATCCATTCGAGTTCGCGCGCCATCGCCTTGGTGCGGCTTTCTTCCTGGCTGGCTTCGACTTCCTGCCGCTTTGCCTTCTGTTCGAGCCAGCTCGAATAGTTGCCCTTGTAGGGCACGCCTTGGCCGCGATCGAGTTCGAGGGTCCAATCCGTCAAGTTGTCGAGGAAATAGCGGTCATGCGTGACGAGGATCACGCAGCCTTCGTAGTCCTTCAGGTAGCGTTCGAGCCACGCGACGCTTTCGGCATCGAGATGGTTCGTCGGCTCATCGAGCAGCAAAATGTCGGGTTTGGCGAGCAGCAGCCGTGTGAGTGCGACCCGGCGCTTTTCACCGCCTGAAAGTTTTTCGACGGAGCTATCGCCCGGCGGACAGCGGAGTGCGTCGAGCGCCTGCTCGACTTGCGCATCGAGATCCCACAAATTTTGCGCGTCGATCTGATCTTGCAGCGCTGTCATTTCGTCGGCGGTTTCATCGGTGTAATTGGAAGCGATCTCGTTGTAGCGGTCGACGATGGCTTTCTTTTCGGCAACGCCTTCCATCGCATTGCCGAGCACGTCCTTCGCCGGATCGAGCTGCGGCTCCTGCGCCAGATAACCAACTTTGATGCCGGCGGCCGGTTTGGCTTCGCCGATAAAGTCATCGACCGTGCCGGCCATTATTTTCAGCAGCGTCGATTTACCGGCCCCGTTGAGCCCGACGACGCCGATCTTGGCGCCCGGCAGAAACGATAGCGAAACGTCTTTCAGCACCGTCTTGCCACCGGGGTAGGTCTTGGAGAGTTTATGCATGTGGTAGACGTACTGGTGGGCTGCAGCCATTGCGGGCGCCTTTCAAAGCGTGAGCTTGGGATTTGCGGGCTTTCTAGCCTATCGGGCGCTGCGGCTCAATGGCGGCTATTGCGCCTGGAGAGCTGCCAGGTAGCATCGACAATGAAGGTGTAGCGATGACACATCCGGCACGATCCACCAACACAGCGAAATCCGAGGCTGCCGCCTGCGCCATCAGCGGCAAACCGGTCGCGCGGAAGGACCTCGTCCGCCTTGACACAGTGCGACCGAACTTGATCGCGCGCATTCTTCAAGACCATCCCGGCATCGCCGACGACGCGCTGATTTCGACGAAGGAGCTCGCGCGGTTTCGATCGCTTTACGTCCAGGACTTACTGCGCGAAGAAAGCGGAGAGTTGAGCGAGATCGATCGCGACGTGGCCGAAAGCCTCGCAACCCAGCAAACGCTGTCTGAAAACATCGAGGAAGGCTACACCGAAAGCCGCACGATCGGCGATCGGCTGGCCGACGGCCTCGCGAGCTTTGGTGGCAGCTGGACTTTTCTCAGCAGCTTCGCGGTGTTTCTCGCCATCTGGATGCTGATCAATGTCGCGCGCGGCGTCACCGCCTTCGATCCCTATCCATTTATTCTGCTGAACCTCATCCTCTCGACCATCGCCGCCATCCAAGCGCCGATCATCATGATGAGTCAGCGACGCCAAGAAGCTAAAGACCGCCTGCGGTCACTGAATGATTATCGCGTGAACCTGAAAGCCGAACTCGAGATTCGTCACTTGCACGAAAAGATCGATCACCTGATCAACAACCAGTGGCAGCGGCTCGCCGAAATCCAGCAGTTGCAGTTGGAAATGATGGCCGAAAAGCAAAAATGATCGGCGCGCTCG
>JAIEPV010000160.1 GCA_019748215.1 Hyphomicrobium sp. | reverse complement strand
ACGCACGGCCAATTCAGCCGCGCCGCGACCTGCTCGATGTGGGTCGATTTGCCGGTGCCATGATAGCCCTGGATCATGACGCGGCGGTTGTGCTTGAAGCCGGCGAGGATGGCGAGCGTGACATCGCGATTGAACAGGTAATCGGTATCGAGATCGGGCACGTGCTCCTCGGCCTTCGAATAGGCCGGCACTTCAAGATCACTGTCGATGCCGAATACCTGGCGGACCGAGAGTTTCATATCCGGCATGGCGGCCGCTGGCGCGCCTGCGACGGCGCTGGATTGCGTGCGCATCTGTGGTTGGGGTCCCGGCTGATTAAACTATTTTGTTGAGTGACGTTCGACTCGCGCCGGGGCCCACCGCTCCCGGAGCGTCGAATGGAATGGCGCGTCGCGCTATGCGGCTCACGCCAAGCCTGATTGCTTCAAGTAATTATAGGCTTGGATGATCTCGCGCAACTTTTCCTCGGACCGGCTATCACCGCCGTTGGCGTCGGGATGATGCAGTTTCACCAAATCTTTAAAGCGAGCCTTGATGTCGTCTTTTTGGGCATCATCCGCCAAATCGAGAGTTTGGAAGGCTTTGCGCTCCAGCGGTTTCAGTTCGCGCCGGTAACTCGATGTTGCTGTGCGCGAGGATCGGTTTTTGCGTGGCGCGCTACGGGCGCTTGCGGCGACGCGCTCGGCGGCTTCGGCGGTGCGAGCACCATCGCGGGTGCCATGCGCCCAGGCGTTGGCGCCAGCCTTCCAGGTCGGGCGATGGCCGGTCAATGCGTCCTTGCGAAACTCGTCGACCTCAACATCGCTCATGCCGTCGAAATAGTTGTAGCCCTGGTTGTATTGGCGGACGTGATCGAGACAGAAACGGTAATATTCGTTGTCACGGCCGCGGCCCATTGGCGCTTTGTGCAAGCCGGGCTTTTCGCAGCCCTTCCACTGACATGTCTGGACAGCCGCTTCGCGCTTCACCGACCCCTTGCCGGAAACGCGAATGCTGTCGAAGAGTTTGGAATTCAGCTTCATGGCGCCTGAGTTTGATGGTCCGAACTTTCACGGGGCCTGACTATGATGGTTCGGCGCCACCGGCACAAGGCGGTACAGCCATCACCATGCTGCGCCAAAGAGCTTCGTTGCAAATCTGCCGACCAACCTTTAACGGCATACCCTTTATGGCCGATCAGTCGGCGCGCATCGGGTTCACTGGCGTTAGGTGATTTTGTGTCTTCGCAACCATTATCTGGCATAACGGCCGCCGAACAACGGGTGCGCGAAAAATTGGTTGTCGCGCTGCGGCCGACACGGCTCGAGGTCATCAACGAGTCCGATCTTCATGCCGGTCATCGCGGCTCGCCCGGCACCGGCGAAAGTCATTTTCGCGTGCTGATCGTAGCTGACGCTTTTGCCGGTCTGAGCCGGGTGGCACGCCACCGCATGGTCAACGAGATTTTGAAGGATGATGTTGGCCACCGCATTCACGCACTAGCGCTGGCGACCTACGCGCCCGGCGAATCGATCCCGCCGGGTTGATCCCCAAGCGAAACATCTAGCCGCCCTGCAGCGCGTTCGTTTCAGCGGTCGATCCGCCGCCACTATCGCCATTGAGTGCCGGCACTGGCTTGATGCGAAGAGCAGTGATTTTATTGCGGCTCTTGCGCAAAATTTCAAACCGGTAGCCATGGAATGTGAAGACCTGGCCGGGCTCGGGAATGGTTTGCGCTTCATGGATGACGAGACCAGCGATCGTCGTCGCTTCTTCGTCCGGCAAATCCCAATCCATTTGCCGGTTGAGATCGCGGATCGCGATCGTGCCGTCGACGTTGACGGTGCCATCGGCTTGCGGGCGGATATTCAGCTCGTGCGTATCGTGCTCATCCGCGATCTGGCCGACGATTTCTTCGAGGATATCTTCAAGCGTAATCAGCCCTTGGACTTCTCCGTATTCATCCACAACGAGTGCCAGCTGAGCCTTTTTCTTCAAGAATTGATTGAGCTGGTCTTTGACGCTGGTGGCATCGGGCACGAACCACGGTTCGCTGGCAAAGCTCATGATGTCGAGCTGCGAAGGGTCCCATCCCGAGCGCCCGAGCGCCAGCAGCAGATCTTTGGTATGCAGCACGCCGACGATGTTTTCGGGTTCGTCTTTCCAAACGGGCGCGCGGGTGTACTGCGATTTTAAAAGCTCATCTAGGATTTTGGACGGCGGATCATCGGCATTCACCGTTTCCATTTTTGTGCGGTGGACCATGATATCGGCGACTTCGAGATCGCGCAGGTCGAGCACGCCGCCGAGCATTTCGGCATCGCCTTTGGCGACGGTGCCTTCCTTGGCTTGCAGATCAATCGTGCCGCGAATTTCTTCGTGGGCGGCGAGAATGTTGGCGTTGTCGTCGGCTTTACCGGGAGTCAGTTTCAGCAGCTGACGGACCACGAATTCGATGGTCATCGTGAACGGCGCCATGACGTAGATCAACCCGCGCATGACCGGCGCAACGATCAACGCGACGCGATCCGAATAGGCCAATGCGTAGGTCTTGGGCAGCACGGCCGCGAAGATGACGATCAGTACCGTGATCGCCGCCGTCGCATAAACGACGCCAACCTCGCCGTACAATTGAACGGCCAAATTGGCGGCAAGCGCCGAAGCGAGAACGTCGACCAGCGTATTGCCGAGAAGCACCGTGCCGATCATTTTTTCCGGCGACGCCAGAACTTTGTTGACGACCTTGGCCTGCTCGTTTCCGTCTTCCTGCAACGAATGCATGCGGGCACGGGAGGCAGCGGTCAGAGCTGTTTCGCTGGCGTTGAAGAAGGCCGACAGCACGATCAGCAGCACGATGACGAAGAGGCTTAGGGCAAGTCCAAGTGTCATGGGGGTGAGGGAGCGTCCACTCTGTTGTTGCAGCGAAGAGCCGCAATCCTAGCACATTTTGCCGCCCGGCGCGTGGGTCGGTTAGCGGGCAATTTCATCCGCCAGAAAGGTTCGCACCGTTTCGGGGGCGACGTCGCGCGTGATGAAGGCCTGACCGATGTCGCGGACGAGAATAAATGTCATCTGACCGTGGCGCACTTTTTTATCTTGCGCCATGAGCCGCATCAACTCGTCGGGATCGGCGCCGGCGCCCGGAATATCGCCGATCCGGATCGGCAAGCCCACGGCGCTCAGATGTCGCGCGACACGATCGGCGCTGCCGTTTGGCGCATAGCCGAGTTGCTCCGACAAACGAAATGCTAAACACATGCCAATCGCGACCCCTTCCCCGTGCAGCAGGCGATCGGAATATCCCGTCCACGCTTCCAGAGCATGGCCGAAGGTGTGGCCTAGATTGAGAAGCGCGCGATCGCCTGTTTCGGTTTCGTCTCGCGCGACTATTGCTGCTTTGGCTTTGACACTTGTTTCGATGGCGTCGGTCAGCGGCGCGCCGTTGTTGCCGAATACCGCCGGCCAATGGCTCTCGAGCCAGGCGAAAAATTGCGCGTCACCCAGCAGCCCATATTTGGCAACCTCGGCGTAGCCGGCGCGCATTTCACGCGGCGGTAGCGTCGACAACACATCGGTATCGGCAATGACCAGGCTCGGCTGGTGGAAGACGCCGATCAGATTTTTCCCTTGCCGCGTGTTGATGCCGGTTTTGCCACCGACGGAACTATCGACTTGCGCCAGCAGCGACGTTGGAATTTGCACGAAACGAATGCCGCGGCGCAGAATGCCGGCGGCAAAGCCAGCCAAATCACCGACAACGCCGCCGCCAAACGGAATGACGACATCGCCGCGTTCGAGGCCAAGTTCGAGAAGGCGTTCGCACAGCGGACCGAGTTCGCGAAAACTCTTCGTCACTTCGCCAGGCGCGAGGACGATCGAGCCGGCGTGCAGCCCCTCAGCCGTCAGGCTTGATTCAAGCGCTGCGAGATGATGGCGCGCAACATTCTCATCGGTGACGACGGCGCATTTGACTTGGCCTAGACGGGCTTTGATCAGGGCGCCGGCCTGCTGCAGCAATCCAGCGCCAATCATCACGTCATAAGAGCGCTCGGCCAGATTGACGGCGACGTGGCGCACCGGCTGCGCCGAAGTTGGCTCGCATTTTGTCGGCTGGCCGTCAGACTTGTTCATTTTCACCAACCGGCTGATGATCTCGGTCACGATGACATCATGAGGTTCGTCTCGGCTTTCGACCGTCAAGTCGGCCTCCGCATAAACCGGGTAGCGCGTATCGATCAAATTGCGCATCGTCGCCTCGGGATTTCCGTGGCGCAGCAGCGGCCGCGTATCGCGCTTGGACACACGCCGCATCAACACGGCGAGATCGGCACGCAGCCAAATCGAAACGGCGGTATCGAGAATGCGGCGCCGCGTTTCATCATGCATGAACGCCCCACCACCAGTGGCTAGAATTTGCGGACCCCCGGTCAGCAGACGGGCGATGACACGACGCTCGCCGTCGCGGAAATGCGCTTCGCCGTGATCCTCGAAAATTTCGTTGATCGACTTTGCCGCCGCCCGTTCAATCTCTTCGTCGGCATCGACGAAAGGCAGGCCAAGGCGGGCTGCGAGCCGCTTGCCGATCGAGGATTTGCCACAGCCCATGAGACCGACGAGCACGATGGTGCGCTGACCGATTTTGGTTTTGATGAGTTCGATGGCGTCCGGTTCGGTCATGGTCTTTCGAATCGACAGTCTAACGGGCCGGAGACCCTTGGGACTTAGAACCTTGCGACCGGCTCCGCTGGCCTCGGCGCATTGCTGCACCCAGAAATCGCGCCGATCTTGAGGCGGCTGGCGTCCTCATGCCATGAACGATTGCGCCGGGCAAATCCGATCCTCCGCGTCGGCTAACGAGGCGACACGATCGGCGTTCGCGCTGCCGTTGGCGCCGGGCGCCGTATAAGCCATACTGGAGCCTTACTGGGGTCAAACTCGCCGCGCACCGCTTTCAGTTCTGGCTGTGGCGATTCTCGACGGCACTTTGCAAAAGGTATTGAACGCGCCAATGCCCAGCGTTTTCCGATTTCTGCTGATTGCGGCAACGCTCAGTGCCATCGCGATGACGGGGCTGTACATTCTCGCGACCCGATTCGAACCGGAACAACAGACCGTGAGTAAAACAGTCCCCGGCGTCAAAATTCGCCGCTAACCTCCCCGGTGCCGACAACCAACGATGCAGATCCTCTACTTTCGACGCAGTCGCCGAAGTCTTGCTGCCCTCATCATCGCCGTCGCATCCGCGGCGTGGAGTGGACCCGTGCTGGCGCAAGACGCCCGCCAGCCGCGTCCCGACACTGTCATGCGCGACGTGCTCCCAACGCCGGTGATGAAAGACGAGCTGGCGCCGGTCATGGCGGCCGATGGCTCCGGCCTGCCGTTCGAGTTATGGCGCGGCTTGGATGCCGCCTCACTCGAGACACTGATCAGCGAACTCGAAATCCCGCCGCGCTCGCCGGCCTTGCATGCTTTGTGGAAGCGTCTGATCACGTCCAGCGTGACGCCTGCGGCTGGCACCGCGACGGACGCGAAGTTCACGGCGTTGCGGCTAGAAGCGCTGTATCGCTCAGGGCTCGCGGAAGACGCCGCGAAAGAATTGGCACGGCAAAACGGCGCCGGCGATCCGCTGCTCGTCGCACTCAGCGCCCGCAACGAACTCGCCATCGGCCATGCGGCAAAGGCGTGCGAGATCATGCAGGCCGGTGCCGCTCTCAAAACACAGATGCCAAAGCGTCTCAAGGCCCAGGCGATTTTGATGTCGGGATATTGCGCAGCCATGGCCGGTGACACAGCGGGCGCCGGTCTCGCCGGAGAGCTTGCCCGCGAGGAGGGCTTGGAAACATCGCCGGGCCTTGACGCGCTCGACGCATTGTCCATCGGCGCCAAGCCCAAACTCTCGACTTTCAAAACGCTCTCGCTGCTCGATTACCGCATCGTCGAAAAGGTCGGCGGCATTGGCGCGAAGCAAGTGCTGGAAAAGGGCGAGCCGGCGCTGCTCGTGGCTTTGGCCAACGATCCCGCGACGCCCGCTGATCTGGGCTTGCCGGCGTCCGATGCCGCAGCGCGGCTCAACGGGCTGACGCCTGAGACACTGGCCGCCATCTATCGCGCCAACGGCAAGACGGAGAGCGCTGAGACACTGCTGGCGACGAAGGGCGGATCAGACATCAACCACCGCGCCTCGCTGTTCAAGGCAGCTGAGATCGAAAAAACGCCGATGAAAAAAACCCGCCTCATCTGCGCGTTTCTCGATGAGGCGAAACATCAGGGCCTGAGCTTTCAAGCTTTGCAGATGATTGCGCCGGCGATCACCACGCTCGCCCCTGCCGAAGAACTAACCTGGTTTGCTGAAACCGCCGCCGAGATCGGCCTGGCATCAGGGCAATATGATCTGACACGACGGTGGGTGGCACTTGCCAATTCGCCCGATCGCCCGGATACGAATTTATCGCACTGGCTGGCGCTGACCGATATCGCCGATCCGAAGGCAAGCAATCGCGGCGCGGATCTCGAGGCACTCTTGCCGCTCGCCAATCGCGGCCGCTTTCAGCCCGAGGCTTTGCATCGCCTTGCGACCGTGCTCGACGCCCTGAATTACAATGTCCCGATCCCGCTTTGGGACGCGGCAAGCCGAACGCCGCAACCCGACGGCGGATATCTACCACCGACCGGCGTGCTATCTGAATTGCAGGATGCGGCAAAGAAAAAAGAATACGGCCGCACG
>JAIEPV010000262.1 GCA_019748215.1 Hyphomicrobium sp. | reverse complement strand
GTTGCAAACTCGATATCTGGCGGTATCGGTGCGCCGAGCAATTGCGCCGCATAAGCAACCACGTCTTGCGGTGGCGATGGCAGATCGTCAGTGACATTGTAAATCCGGTTGGTGGTCGAGCGGCCCATCGATGCTTGCACTGCGCTGGCGATGTCGTCGACGTGGATGCGATTGAAGACTTGACCGGGCTTGATCAGCCGTCGCGCCGTGCCAGCTTTGACGTCATCAATGGTGCTTCGGCCTGGACCGTAGATGCCCGGTAGCCGGAACATAACGGATGCTTTGCGACTGCGTTCGCCAAGTGCAAGCCAATCGCGTTCGGCATCTAGCCGCCGCTGGCCGCGCTCTGATCCGGGCCGCGCTTCGGTGTCTTCATCGACCCACGCGCCGGCAGAATCGCCGTAAACACCAACCGTCGAAAAATAGCCGATCCAATGCAGCGATAGGCTGGCCGCCATGTCGTCGCCATGCCAGCGCAATGCTGGATCGCCACTTGCATCGGGCGGGATTGACAACAGCACATGCGTGGCCCGTTGCAGCTCGTCGGCAATTAGGCCGCTCGCGCTCGTCCCGTCGAATAGCATCCCTCGAAAGCCGCGCGCGCTCAGAGCCGCAACGCCGCCTGCATCGCGTGACGTGCCGGAGATCGTCCATCCTTGCGCAGCGAGCCGTGCCGCAAGCACGCTGGCGCTGTAGCCGAGGCCGAAACAAAACAGATGACTCATGCGGCCCGGTCCCCATCGTCGGCGCGCCATTCGGCAGCCACCTCGGCATCATGTTCGCGCGGTTCGAAGCGCGATCGCAAGCGTTCGAATGCGTCGGCCGTGACGAGCTTTGACGCAGCCCAAACGGCAGCGCCGCGCACCAGGGGAGATGCATCGGCGAGCAGCGGCGTTAGGCTCGACATCAAGTCGGCGTTGCCTGAGTTGCCGGCCGCGATGGACGCGTTTCGCACCACACGATCGCGGCCGGTGCGTTTGATCGGTGTTCCCGCGAAGCTGGCGCGGAACGTCGCGTCATCCATGGCAAGGATCGTGGCGATCGGCGGGTTGTCGGTCATCGCTGTCGCCGAGAATTTCGCTTCACGCGAGCGCTCGGCGAACTTGTTCCACGGACAGACCGCCAGACAATCGTCGCAGCCAAACACCCGGTTGCCCATGGCAGATCGAAAGGCATGCGGAATGGGCCCTTTATGTTCGATGGACAGGTAGGCGAGGCAGCGTCGTGCATCGAGCTGATAGGGCGCGGGAAACGCGTCCGTCGGGCAGACGTCAACGCAGCGGCGGCATGAGCCGCAATAGTCGGCCTCTGGTGCATCGGCCTCCAGCTCCGCCGTTGTTAAAATGGCGCCGAGAAACAACCAAGAGCCGTGCGAGCGCGACACGAGGTTGGTGTGCTTGCCCTGCCATCCAAGGCCGGCCGCGGCGGCAAGCGGCTTCTCCATCAGCGGCGCCGTATCGACGAAGACTTTGACGTCCGCGCCAGTTGCCCGTGCGAACGATCGTGCCAGTTGCTTGATGCGAGTTTTGAGCACGTCGTGGTAATCGCGGCCCTTGGCATAGACCGAGATGACCGCCCGATCTTTGTCTGAGAGCGCTGCGAGTGGATCGCCGTCGGGGGCATACGATAAGCCAACGAGGATGGCTGATCGTGCCTGTGGCCAGAGCACGCGTGGATCAGCGCGGCGGTCGGCAGTCGCCGCCAGCCATTGCATATCGCCGTGCCGGCCATGATCGAGAAAAGCGCGCAGGCGCTGGCCCGCTTCGTCGCCGCCGTCGAGGCGCGCTACCCCAATGGCGTCGAAGCCAAGCTGCGCTGCCTCCGCCATCAAGCGCGATCTGGAATTTTCTTGCGAGCCAGGGGAAGACAATGCAGCTCCTCATCTGCCGGTGCGGATACGGTCTGCAGACATCGTCAGAAATCGAGATCCGCATAGGCGCTGGGCGGCGCCGTTCCCGGAATGCGATCCGCCAACAGCGTGCGAAATGCCGGTCGCGACTTGATCCGCTGATACCACGACTTGACGTCGGGGAAGTCCGACCAAGGAACTTCGCCCAGATAGTCGACGACCGAGATGTGCCCGGCAGCGGCAAAATCGGCGAAGCTCAGATCGTCGCCCGCCAGCCAGCGGCGTGAGTTGGCCAAATACGACGTATACATCAAATGATAGCGCAAATTCGTGCGTACCGCTCTCAGGATATCGGCATCCGGAGGCGCTGGATTTGACGGCCGCATCCGCTGAATGACTTTTTCGTGCACCAGCTCGCGTGAAATCTCGCGGTCGAACTTGCCGTGAAACCAATCGATCAGGCGGCGAACTTCCGCTCGATCTTCGCGGTTTCCCGGAATGAGGTGGGTCATGCGCGCTGCCGCCAATCCGGCGCTGACCTGAGCCGGCGGCGAAGCATCTTCGGCCAGAAATTCCGAAATCGAATACACGCCAGCCAGCACCAAGCCATTGTCGAATTCGAGAACCGGAAATTCGCCGGCCGGATTTTTAGCGAGAAAGCCTTGCCGCCAATCCCACGGATTTTCGTCGACTAGGTCAACGTCGTACCCGCCCTCGGCCAGCGCTAAACGCACCGAGCGCGAGCGCGGACAAAGCCGGTACTGAGTGAGACTCATCGCCATAAGGGGGTCCATCAAAAAGCGGCGCGAGGCATTCTACAGTCTCAATACCGGCTCTGGCAAAATGTCGTAGGGCTCACGCTTCACTTCGTCGGCTGTTGTGGCTCGCAGGAATTCTGCTACCGCTGCGTCGGTCGCGTAAAACGGGGGATATGACGGGCATGGAAACGTGGCAAGTGGTCCTGCTCGGCTTCATTGAGGGGTTGACTGAATACCTGCCGGTGTCATCGACCGGTCATCTGTTGTTGACCGAACACATGCTCGGTATCACGTCTAACGGCCGCACTTTTGAAGTCCTGATCCAGCTCGGGGCGATATTGGCGCTGCTGACCGTTTATGCTGCCAAGTTATGGCGCATGGCGACGGCGTTGCCGAGCGATCCGCAAACACGGCGCTTCGTTGTCTCCGTCCTGCTGGCGTTTCTGCCGGCCGCAATCATCGGTGTGCTCGGGCATTCGTTTATCAAGACAGTCCTCTTTGAGTCACCTCTGATTATTTGCCTGTCGCTGGTGGTCGGCGGATTTATTCTGCTGATCGTCGATCGTATGGCGCTCGCCACAAACTATCACGACGTGCTCGAAATCACGCCCCTAACGGCGCTCAAAATCGGCTTCGTGCAATGCCTGGCGTTGATCCCAGGCGTATCGCGATCCGGTTCGACAATTGTTGGTGCCATGCTGCTCGGCGCCGACAAACGGACTGCGGCGGAGTTTTCATTTTTCCTCGCCATGCCGACCATGGCGGGTGCCTTTACATACGATCTTTATAAAAACTGGTCAGTCCTGTCAGCCGATGACATTTCGCAAATCGCGCTCGGCTTCGTCGCGGCGTTCGTCACCGGCGTCATTGTCGTCCGGACGGTGCTGGATTTCATTGCGACGCGCGGCCTGTCATTCTTCGGCTGGTGGCGCATCATTGTCGGAGGCCTCGGCCTCGGTGCGCTCGCAGTCCTCGGCTAATGGCTTAGACTAGGCTGCGTGTGAGGTCGCGGGCGCCGTCAGCACGCGGCGAATACTTTCGGTGTCGTTCGACGAGCGCAAGCGCTCGAGCGTGGCCGGGTCTCGCACCAGGCGCGAAATGCGCGCCAGAGCCTTCAAATGGTCGCCGCCTGCATCTTCCGGAGCCAGCAAGAAAAACAGGAGATCGACGGGTTCGCCGTCGTGACTGTCGAACGGGATGGGCTGATCGAGTTTGGCAAATATGCAGGTGATGGCTGCAACCCCCGGCAACTTCACGTGCGGTATGGCGATGCCGCGCCCGAGGCTCGTCGAGCTCAGGCGTTCGCGCTGAATCAACGCATTGTAGACGTCGTGCGCACTGACACCGGCAGCGTCGCCGGCGCGCACGGCAAGTTCATGCAAAGCCTGCTTTTTGTCAGCGGCTTTGAGCCCCGTAACAATGCCGTTCTTGGCCAGGAGGTCCCCGAGGTTCATAATCGTATCATCCACGTTGAGTGTTGACCCGATGCGCAGGGCCGATTGTTTCTAAATTTCAAAATTCGCAAACGAGCAGCCGGCGACTGCCTGACGCGAAACGCCTGAATTCATAAAAATTTGAGCGGCTACATCGTGCCGTGCATTGCCCCGTTGCTCAGGCCTCTGCCGTCTGGCTCGGCATCGACCCAACCGATGTTCCCATCCGGCCGCCGGTACACGACATTCAATCCGCCGTGTGCTGCATTTTTGAAAATCATAAATTGTGCTTCCGACACATCAAGCTGCATGACAGCTTCGCTCACCGATAATTCGCCGATGTTGCGAGCCGTTTCGGCGATGATGAGAGGATGGGCTTCGGCCACGTCGGCATGGTCATCTTCGGCAACATTGACGACGTAGTCGCGAGCGTCGACGTTGCCTTTCCGGCGCAGCCCCGAGTGGTCGGTCGAATGGTCTTTCAGCCGGCCTTTGTAGCGGCGCACGCGCGTTTCGAGCCGGTGGACCGCTTCGTCGGCGCTGGCGTAAGCGTCGCCGCCGTCGCCGTGAGCCTCGAGCAGCAGGCCGCTCGCGAGCTTCACCGAGCAGGACGTTTTGAAGATGCCGTGTTCTTTTTCCAGTCTGATGTGACTGTCGACATCCCGGCCGATGTATTTCTGAATGACCGAGCGAATTTTCTCCGTGGCATAGGTTTGATAAGCATCGCCCGCGTCAACGTTTTTGCCAGTCACTTGGATGGTCATGAGCTTGTCTGTTCCCGGCTGCTTTTGATGTTTTTATCGGCGGCCCACAGGCGGCCGAAGCACGCCAAAGTTTTGGCGACATTACGGCGGCGTTGGATCACTCCAGAACACGTGGCGGATTCGGGCTCGATTTGGCGTGCAATGCCGGGCTCTGCCTGCTTCTGGCGTTGAAGCCGTCGATCGGACCAACGCTTCGGGTTGACCAGATGCCATGCCGCGGAACCTCTTCGTTCACTACGCCGATATGCATAGCGATAGGGAATTTGCGCTGCTCTGTCAAATCACGGAAGTTGTAAGAATAGCCGATAAAGTCGTGAATATTCATTACGTTAGATAAAAATCAAAATTCGTATCAACCGCCAAGGCGCTCAACCATGCGCTTGTCACGGCGGCGCTGAACCGACGATGGAATGCGCATCGCCTCGCGATACTTGGCGATGGTGCGACGGGCGATATCGACGCCTTCATCCTTTAGACGGTCGACCAATTGATCATCGGACAGAACATCGCTGACCTGTTCGGCATCGATGAGTTGTTTGATGCGGAAGCGAACCGACTCGGACGAGTGAGCCTCGCCGTCGTCATTAGACGCGATGGCGGACGTAAAGAAATACTTTAATTCGAAGATGCCGCGTGGCGTCGATACGTACTTGTTCGAGGTGACGCGAGAGACGGTCGATTCGTGCATCGAGATGGCGTCAGCGATGGTTTTCAGGTTGAGCGGCCGCAGATGCTGTACGCCGTACATGAAAAAGCTGTCTTGCTGGCGCACGATTTGCTCGGCGACCTTTAAGATTGTCCGGGCTCGTTGATCAAGGCTTTTCACCAGCCAGTTGGCTGTCTGCAGGCATTCGAACAGGTAGCCCTTGTCCTTGTCGCTGACGGCCGACTTCGACACTCGCGTGTAGTAGTTGCGATTGACGAGCACGCGCGGAAGCGTGTCGCTGTTAAGCTCGACATGCCACCCGCCGTCGGATGCGGCCCGAATGATGACATCGGGCACCACGGGCTGCATTTGCACCGCGCCGAACTTCAGGCCAGGCTTTGGATTGAGCCGCTTGATCTCTTGGATCATGTCGGTCAGCTCGTCCATGTCGGCGCCGACGGCTTTTTTCAGCCCCGCAAGATTGCGGTTCGCCAGCAAATCGAGATTGGCCAAGAGGCACGCCATCAACGGATCGTAGCGATTTTGTTCTTTGAGCTGCAGGGCGAGGCATTCCGACAGTGAGCGGGCGAAAATGCCCGGCGGATCGAAGGCTTGCAGTTTGCCAAGCACGCTCTCGACGAGTTCGACCGGCGCGCCGAGCCTGTCCGCCAATTGCTCCAGGTTTGGCTGGATGTATCCGGCCTCGTCGACGAGATCGATGAGATGCTGGCCGATCAGGCGTTCGATCGGCGCGACGATGGCAAGTGGCAGTTGCGCGCTCAGATGGTCGCGCAATGAAACGTCATTGGCGACGTAGGCCTCGAGATCGTGGTCGTCGTCGCTGCCGTTGTGCATGCGCTGAGTGACGCCCGCCCAGCCAAGGCCAACCATCGATGGACCGTTCGGCTCGCCGGTACCCGGTTCCTGAAAGACGTTGCCAAAGTCGGCATCCAACGAACCGGCGTGGTCTTCGACGGGCTTGCGCAAATCCAACCAGCCATCGTCGGTCGATGCGCGGTCGGCGGCAGGCGCATCGACACCGCCCTCTTCAGCGCCTTTTGCAGCCGCAGAATTATCTTCACGTTCGAGCAGCGGATTGCGTTCGAGCTCGGCGTCGACGAACTCGGTCAGCTCCAT
>JAIEPV010000065.1 GCA_019748215.1 Hyphomicrobium sp. | reverse complement strand
TGATCATCATCGACCAGCACCTCTTTCAGCCCGGAACTCGTTGGTCGTCGATTGAACCGCTGACTTCAACGCCAGGGCGTCGGCGCGTGGCAGCGCAAGATAAACGGCGCCCATCGCCTCGGCGAGACGGGCGGATTGTTGCGCGGGCAGCGGCGACGTATCGATGACGAGCGACGCGATACCGTCATCGGCAAGGCTGCGCGCGGCAGCCAAACCGTCGGCCTCTGCTTTGGGCCGGCCCGGAGTTCCATCACGCGCAATGTTGGCGCGGCCATCAGTGAGAACGATGACCGTCGGTGTCTGCCCCTTCCGTCGAGCGGCGTCGGCCAGTGCAGCCGCCGCATCGATGCCGAGCGCCAAAGGCGTTCCGCCACCACCCGGCAAGCCGGCAAGACTGCGCTTGGCTCGCGCCAGCGATCGCGTCGGCGGCAAGAGCACCTCAGCGATTTTTCCGCGAAAGGCGATCAGCGCGACGCTGTCGCGGCGGACGTAGCAATCCGCCAACAGCAATTCGACCGCACCCTTGGCTTCCGCGAGCCTGTTCAACGCGGCGGATCCTGAGGCATCGACGACAAAGATCGTCGTCGTTTCTGAACTCTTTTTGAAGCGCGTCAGTCGAAAATCGTCTTTGCGGACTTCAACACGGCGCGGGGCATGATCGACGTCGTGCATTCCCTGGCGCGCCAAGCGCGCTGCTGTTTCCCGACGCCGCAACGGCTGCCACGGCGCGGCGGCCCGCAAGGTTTCAATGACATTCAAGCGCGCGCCTGATTTGAGTTCGCCGCGCCGCACGCCCGTCGGCCGCCCCTTGCGCAACGACTTGTGTTTGTCGCCCATGCGCCCCGCAGATTTCGCCCGCGAGCGTCGGCCGCGTTCGGATTGCAAGGCGGCTAACAAGCCTGCCGGTATCGCCGCTTTGGCGGCTTCCAGCACGATGTCGGCGAGCTGTTGCTGATCGCCTTGATCGGCGTCATCGGCATTTTGTTCCTGATCAGATGGCGGCGGTGGCTCGGGCTGATCAGGGTCGCTTGCGTCGTTGTCGGCTGGAATGCGTGTCGCCCGCGGCGCGAGGACCAGCTGGGCGGCGCGACTAGCGTCGTGTGCGTTAACGTCGTCGCGACCGTCGAAGGCGGCCAGCGCACGGGCAGCGCGCAGCGTCAGGATCGGCGCCCGGATCGAAGCAATACCCATAGCAGCAGCGGCTTGGCAAAGCGCAGTAATAATCTCGTCGGATGCCGCCACGGATCGCAACCGATGACGCGCTGCCGCGACCTGATCGAGAATATCCTCCGCGACATGCGCATCGCGCGGCGCCACCTTATCGATGTCGATCAAGAACGCGAGTCGGTCGAGCAACGCTTCCGGCAGTCGCTCGTCGTCGGCAAGCCCCTCGTCGAGGGCGATCACGCCGAAGGACGCTGGTGTCGTGAACGAAAAGCCGTCGCGCGCAACGACGACTTGGGACTGATCCATGGCATGACCAATGTGGGCGACGGTCGAGCGCTCCAACCGCTCCGCACTCGCGACGACGATCACACCGTGGTGAGCATCCGCCAGCAATCCACGCTCGGCGACCGGCTTTCCAGACTTCAACGTTGCTGCAAGATCAAGACCGCCTAGCAGCCGCTCGTCGGCGACACTGACGGGCAGGCGCCGTATCGGCAGGCCCGGTCGCAACGCCGACGTGACGAACGCCAGCCATTGATCTCGTGTCGGGCCGGCATGGGCGCGTACCGACACGCCGCCGACGAACGCTGGATCAATTGCAAACAGGATGGCAGCGTCGGTCGCCAAGCTCCAAGCGATCGCCGTGCTGGACGGCTCGGGCGAAGGGGCGGCGTCTGACGTCATACGGCGCGACGCTCCTCGCGTGGAGCAAAAATTTCGCGCATCGCGCGCTCGACGCGCACCGTTGAGCCGGCGTCGTCGAGAGGATTGCGACGCAACCGATGACGCAACGCCAACGGTGCGACACGCTGCAGGTGACCGTCGGTGACGTCGCGATCGCCATCAATGGCGGCAAGTGCACGCGCTGCCCTCAACAAAGTGATTTCACCGCGCAGACCGTCGGTTCCAAGCAACATGCACAAGCGGGTGCCGAGCTCGAGGATGTGGTCGCCGACTTTGATGCCACCGAGACGGCCGCGCGCTGCCTCCAAGTTTGAACGAATTTGCAGGTCCTGATTATTGTATTGAGCGACAAAAGCGGCCGGGTCTCGCTCGAACTGATCGCGGCGGCGGACAACGTCGATCCGCGTCGCGAGGTCGGTCGGCGTTCGAACGTCGACAGACAAACCGAAGCGATCCAGCAATTGAGGACGCAACTCGCCCTCTTCAGGGTTGCCGCTGCCAACGAGCACAAAGCGCGCGGCATGACGAACACTCAGACCCTCGCGTTCGACGACATTTTCGCCGGACGCCGCCACGTCAAGCAGAACGTCGACCAGATGATCTTCGAGCAAATTGACTTCATCGATATAGAGAAATCCGCGATGCGCGCGTGCCAGCAATCCAGGTTCGAACGATTTCTCGCCTTGTGTCAGCGCCCGCTCCAAATCGAGCGCGCCGACCACGCGGTCCTCAGTGGCACCTAGCGGCAAATCGACGACCGGAACCGCAATAACTTCGGTGTCGGGGTTTTGTCCCGCAACGACATGCGTGCATCGATCAACGCTCAATGGATCGCAATGATAGCGACAGCCCTTCACGATGGTCATCGGCGGGAGCAGACCAGCAAGCGCCCGGACGGCCGTCGATTTTCCGGTGCCGCGATCACCGAAGACAAGGACGCCACCGACTGTCGGGTCGGTTGCGGCGATGAGAAGGGCGAGCTTCATTTCGTCTTGTCCGACGATCGCAGAAAAAGGAAACAATGCCGCCATGCTCTTCTAATCCCGCTTCAAATTCTGCCGGACGGCGCCTTGCAAGCCGGCTGCTTTGGCTTTTCGTATGGAGTAACCCGCTCCCGCACTCAATAACGAAATTGGCAAAATATGATAGCGGCGTGCAAGCGATAACCGCCCGGCGCAGTTAACCTAAGACGCGATTTTTTGCGTGGAAAAAATTCTACTTGCGGGCTAGGGCAAACTCGCGAAGCACATTGGCTTCGAGTTGCACCTCATCGAGACGATGTTTCAACACGTCGCCGATACTTACCAGTCCAATAAGTGCGCCGTCGACCACGACGGGCAGGTGGCGAATGCGCCGGACGGTCATCACCTTCGCAACGGCCGCCACACTATCCTCGGGCACGCACGTCACAACACTCCGCGTCATCAGATCAGCAACTTTGATGCCAGGGAGATCGGCTCCGAATTCGGCGAGGCCGCGCGCCAGATCGCGTTCGGAGATGATGCCAACGACCGACCGCGACGGATCGAGAACGACCATGGCGCCGACGCGCTCAGCCTTGAGACCATCGGCCAGAGCCCTGATCGTGGCGCCGGATTCGATGGTTTTGACGTCAGAACCTTTGACTTTCAAAATATCGCAGACACGCATCGTATCACTCCCGTTCGGATTGGCGAGTGTCGCAAAATTGCTGGCATGCAATTGCTGCAGCGTCGCAATCAATTCGGTTCGCTCGTCGGCCGTCACGGCATCCGTCCACCCACCATCCGACAATGTCATCAGGCTAGGCAAGTCTTCAAACACGGGGCCTTGTGCGCCTTCGCCGCCCTGCGCACAAAACGCGCTGCGCGTGGTGACAACGGGAAAGCCTGCGGCGCGCGCCCCGTTCGCGCCCGACACGGTCGCTTCGATGACCAGGCAATTGACGGGGTCGATATTGATTGCCTCGCGCACCCTTTGATACAAAGCGAGATTCGCCGCGTCGCCGTCGTCGGCAACGTTCTTGTCCGGCGCGATGGTCGTGAAGGCTGAGGCGGACCAAGAACCCAGCGTCTTGCGCAAAAGTGCGTCGATTTCCACTTCTGGCAGCAGCGCCGTCACCGCAAGGCGCAGTTGCTCTTGATGCGCTGCCGTCACGAGATCACGAACGCCAGCGCGCGGCTCGATCGGTTGGCTTTGGATGAAACCCGTAAACAACTTGCAGCATCGACGATGCATGGCATCGATCAACGGCGAAAGATCGGGCGTTTCCCGCTTACCCTTGAGGGCTTGATGGACGAAGTATGCCATCCGCGCCCGCGCGGTGCCATGCCGCTGCGATTGTGCGAACGCATCGCGACTGAAATTCCACGCAAAGCCCGCCTCAGCGAACACTTGCTCGAAGGCCATGCGCCGCAGGTCTTCGGTCTCAGCCAGCGCTCCGTCGGCACGAATGATGATGGCTTCAAGCGCCATGGCCAGGGGCCCCTCGGATTGGGAATCAATCCAAGGCACCTCCTGTAGCGATTTCTAATTGGCGCGCCAACGCGACCTAAGGTCTGCCAAATGCGCCACGAGCGCCGCACCAAGTCCGGCGCCAATCCACTGCCAAGGAGCGTCGGTCAGGGCTAATCTCAACGCCAGGAACAAGCACATGCCAGCAATGAGATTGCTCAACACATGCCGTGTCTTGATGCCGGCTCCTGACCGCCGGTGAAAGGCGATCAGCGCTATGGCTTCGATCACCATGAGCACAAGGATGATGTCGACGATCCGACCAGAGGCGAAGAGGCTGTCCAATCAAATTCCATCCCTACGGCGTTCAGTCAGCCGATAAGCGCGCGCGCCGTGCATTCGTTTCGTGGCCCACGTTGGCAAATGATTGGGTCACCGCGGCTGGGCGAGACCGACGAGGTGCGCCAGATCCTTGAAAAAGATTCGGACATGCGCGATTGGCCGGGTACGCACCAGTTCCTTGTGCATGTACGATTGCCACGTCAACTGCTGCACATCCCGATCGCGACAGATATCGACGAAGCGCTCACGCCGCTTATCGTTCTGATACCAGAAGTACTGCATGATGCCGAGCACGCGGAACACCATGCCGTGCGCTTTCATGAACCGTTTGCGCGCCATCTTGAGCGCGCGTGCATCGCCGGTCAAAAGAAACTGATGCGCGGCATCGGCCGACAGCCGCCCGCCGTACATCGCATAATAAATACCTTCGCCCGAGGCCGGCGCAACGACACCGGCAGCATCACCGGCCAGGATCACATCGCGGCCGTTGTCCCAGCGCTTGAGCGGCCGCAGTGGGATTGGGGCGCCTTCGCGACGAATGGTTTCGTTGCCGTCAAGTCCTGTCAACTCGCGCAGGGAGCCAACCGCGGAGCGCAGCGAAAAACCTTTGTGGGCGGACCCGGTGCCAATGCTCGTTGTATCGCCGTGCGGGAAAATCCAGGCGTAGAAATCCGGCGACAGCGCTCCTTGATAAAACACGTCGCAACGCGCCGCATCGAAGGCAGAGCCATTTTTTGATGGCGTGGCGGCCGCAGTTTTCGACGGCGAGCGGATGATCTCGTGATACGCAAACACGAAGGGAGTTCGCTCGGAGCCGGGAATGGCTTGCCGGCCCACTTGAGACAGTGCTCCATCGGCGCCAATGACACAGCGTGCCCGCACCTGTTCGACCACCGCTTCTGCAGCACCCTTTGGTCGGTACGACACGACCGAAACGCCAGACGCGTCGCGCGTGAGCTTTTCGAAGGTTCCGGTGCGCCGTTCGGCGCCGGCGTCAGCAGCGCGTTCGCGCAACCACTCGTCGAAGACGTCTCGATCGACCATTCCGACGTAGCCGCCGGTATCGATCGGCATGTCGACTTGCTGATTTTTGGGCGAGATAATGCGGGCGCTGGTGACTTTCGCGACGATCAGATGATCGGGAATTTCGAAGTCTTTGATCAGGCGCGGCGGCACGGCTCCACCGCAGGGCTTGATGCGGCCAGCACGGTCCAGCAACAGGACGCGATGGCCTTGACGCACCAGATCGTGGGCTGCTGTCGCGCCGGATGGCCCGCCCCCCACGACGACGACGTCGAAAGTTTCTGCTTTGGACATTTCACTCACCCTCAGCTCTGTTCCACCAAACCACGATGATCGGCGGGACGTCTTGTTTCAGTTACACTTGGATCGGAAGCGATGGCGCGCGAAGCTAGGCTAGCAGCGGCCAGAAACAGGCAAGCCTCGATAAAAAAAACTGTCGTGTATGCGGTGGCCGGCTGGTCGACAATCTGGCGGATGATATCGACGCCGACGGCACCCACGAATCCACCGGCACCGAAGGCGACGGCTTGAGCCGCGCCCCACAAGCCCATCCTGACGCCCTCGCGTGACTTGGCGCCTGAGCCTGCAAGTTGCATCATCGATCCAATTGCAGCGACGGCGAATGCGCCATTGGCGAGGCCAAGCCCGAACACAGTCGCGCGCAGCGGCCAATTGGGGCCGCCCGTGCCAGCTGCAGCTAGCGCAAGCAGCGCCGCTGCCGATGCAATGCAACCGCCGATGGTCCAGCTTCTCAGGCTGCCGATGCCAAGCCCGGCTTTACCAGCCAGCGCCACGAGCAGCATCCCGGTGAAAACGCCGCCATTCTGGACACCGGACAGCTTTGTCGATTCACCCGGCGTCATGCCGAA
>JAIEPV010000200.1 GCA_019748215.1 Hyphomicrobium sp. | reverse complement strand
GAGTAGCTCAGTTGGTTAGAGCGCCGCCCTGTCACGGCGGAGGCCGCGGGTTCAAGTCCCGTCTCTCGCGCCATTATTCCGCTCACGATGGCTGTTCCTCGCTTCGCTCGGGCCATCTCCGCTAGGGCGCGACTTGCCGCGGCGCGCAGTCGCGCGCTCGGACCGTCGGTCCGAAGTGGGATTGAGCAACGTCTGAGCTTTCTTCGCGCTGGCGGCCGGCTCGACGAAGGAGAGTCACCAGCGCCAAGGTAAAACCACTCCGCGCCGGGCGGCCGGCGCAGATTTTTATCTCACGCAGCTGATCCTTCGCTTCGCTCGGGCCATCTCCGCTAGGGCGCGGCTTGCCGCGGCGCGCAGTCGCGCGCTCGGACCTTCGGTCCAAAGTGGGTTGATCAGCGCTTGACCTATTCCGCGCCGGGCGGCCGGCTCCGCGAAGCGGAGTCGCCCGGCGCCAGCAAGAGAGCATACGTTGCGCTGCGGTGGGGGCTGGGTTAACACACACGAGAGAGCCATGCGCACCGTGCTGCGCGTCGAACGCAAGTGCGCGTGCTGGATGAGTAGCCCGTATGACCGACCTCTTTACGCAATATCTGCCGATCGTCGTGTTTCTCGGCGTGGCCTTGTTCATCGCCGCAGCGCTGATGGTGGCGCCGTTCCTGATCGCTGTGAACAATCCTGACCCTGAGAAGGTGTCGGCGTATGAATGCGGCTTCAACGCCTTCGATGACGCGCGCATGAAGTTCGATGTGCGGTTCTATCTCGTGTCGATCCTGTTCATCATTTTCGACCTCGAAATCGCTTTTCTGTTTCCCTGGGCCGTCGCGTTCAAGGAGATCGGGGCCTTCGGCTTCTGGTCTATGATGGCGTTTCTCGGCGTATTGACGATAGGATTTATCTACGAGTGGCGGAAGGGTGCGCTCGAATGGGAATGATCGGCGACGACGGGCTCATCGGTGGCGGCTTTGCCTTCGACAAAGCGCGCGAGGGCGTTGGTGGCGCTGGAGCCGGCAAGGGCTTGGTGCGTCCAGACGACCCGTTCTTTTCAGGCGTGTCGAATGAACTCGCCGACAAAGGCTTTCTGGTCACCACGACGGACGACCTGATCACCTGGGCCCGCACCGGCTCGCTGATGTGGATGACGTTCGGGTTGGCGTGCTGCGCCGTCGAGATGATGCAGGCGTCGATGCCGCGTTACGATCTCGAGCGCTTCGGCTTTGCCCCGCGTGCGTCGCCGCGCCAGTCGGATGTGATGATCGTGGCTGGCACGCTGACCAACAAAATGGCACCGGCGCTGCGCAAGGTCTACGACCAGATGCCGGAGCCGCGCTACGTGATTTCGATGGGATCGTGCGCCAACGGCGGCGGCTATTATCATTATTCATATGCGGTGGTGCGCGGCTGTGATCGCATCGTGCCGGTCGACATTTATGTGCCCGGGTGCCCGCCGACGGCGGAAGCATTGCTGTATGGCGTGCTGCTGCTGCAGCGGAAGATCAGGCGGACGGGGACGATCGAGCGCTAGCGCCCATCCGCCGCGAGAGCAGACAAGGATAACTGCGTCATGTCGCAAAGCCTGACAGAGCTTGCACGCCACATTGAAAGCGCCAGCGGGGCCACGGGCATTGCGTCGACGCTGGCGCATGGCGAATTGACACTTACAATCGACGCCGCCGCGATCGTCGAGACGCTGGTGCTGTTGCGCGATGATCCGAAATGTCAGTTTGAAATTTTGATCGATCTCGCCGGTGTCGATTATCCCGAACGCGCCAAGCGTTTTGACGTTGTCTATCACTTGCTGTCGCCGCGCCTCAATCAGCGCATCCGGATCAAACTGTCGACGAACGAGACGACGCCCGTCGCCAGCGTCAACGACGTGTTTCCGGCTGCCAATTGGTATGAGCGTGAAGCCTACGACATGTACGGCATCCGCTTTACGGGCCATCCGGATTTGCGGCGGCTGCTCACAGATTATGGTTTTCAGGGATATCCGTTGCGCAAGGATTTTCCACTGACCGGTTATGTCGAAGTGCGTTACGACGACGACCAAAAACGGGTGGTCTATGAGCCGGTCAAGTTGAACCAGGATTTCCGCAACTTCGATTTCGAGAGTCCATGGGAAGGTCCCAATTACATTTTGCCGGGTGACGAAAAAGCGAGCAGCAAGACATAGGCCAATGCGGGCGCGATGCTGGGTTAAGCGGCCTATTGATTGCTGGTCAGTCCTGTCGTCTTGGGCGTGATTGCATTGATGCTCGACAGCTGAAGGGATGGTGCGACCCGTGAAGCCAACCTTGAAGCCTGGCGCCAACACCGAGTTCTCGTTCCGTGTTCCAGCGACCAAGACGGTGCCGCATCTGTTTCCCGAGGCGCACGAGTTCCAGTTGATGCCAACCGTCTTTGCGACCGGCTTCATGGTTGGACTGATGGAATGGACGTGCCTGAAGATCATCGATCCGCATCTGGACGAGGGCGAGGGGTCGTTGGGCGTGCACATCGATGTGTCACACATTGCGGCAACCGTGCCGGGGCAGACAGTGACGGTCACCGCCGAGTGCACGCGCATCGACGGCCGGCGGCTGTATTTCCGCGTCAAGGCGCACGACGGGCTCGATTTGATAGGCGAGGGCGACCACGAACGTATGATTGTTGATTGGGGCAAGTTCGAAAGCCGGGTCAATGAGAAAGCCAAGCGGGCCCGATTGGCGCCGATCACACGGAAGGCGGAATAGGCAGTGGTTCACAAAGTCAGCGGCCAGTGTTTATGCGGCGGCGTCCGGTTTGTGGCTGAGGCGAAAACCCACGACGTGACGGTTTGCCATTGCAGCATGTGCAATCGCTGGTCGGGCGGTGTGTCGATGTTTATGGATGTCATCGGCGCGCCGGAGTTCGAGGGCCGGGATTTGATCGGCATCTATCGTTCGTCGGATTGGGGCGAGCGAGCATTTTGTAAAGTCTGCGGGTCGAGCCTGTTCTGGAAGCTGGCTGGCAAAGATCGCTACACGCTATCGACCGGTGCGCTCAACGATCAAACGGTTTTGACGATGGCGACTGAAATTTTCATTGAAGACAAGCCGGCGTACTATGCATTCGCGAACGACACGGTGAAATTATCGGGGCCCGACGCCATGGCGGCGTTTGTGGAAGAGCCGGATGGGGCGTGAGTGATGTGGTAGTTCATGTCTTTGAAAAGCCCCCGCGCACTTCGGGGGCGTGGCATAAATCGACCCGTGTGTGATGTTTCAATGCCCGCCCCTCCCTTAGGCAAGCGACTTTAAGAACGACGGAAGATCGAGATTCAAATGGCCGAAACAGAAATCAGAAACTTCAACATCAACTTCGGGCCGCAGCATCCCGCCGCGCATGGCGTGCTGCGCTTAGTGCTGGAACTCGATGGCGAAGTGGTCGAGCGGGTTGATCCACATATCGGGCTTCTGCATCGCGGCACCGAAAAGCTGATCGAGCACAAAACCTATCTGCAGGCGATCGGCTATTTCGACCGGCTCGATTACGTCGCGCCGATGAATCAAGAACATGCATTCTGCCTGGCGGCTGAAAAGCTGCTCGGCGTCGAAATTCCCTACCGCGCGCAGTTGATCCGCGTGCTGTATTCGGAAATCGGCCGCATCCTGTCGCATCTCCTCAACGTCACGACGCAAGCCATGGACGTCGGCGCGCTGACACCGCCGCTGTGGGGATTTGAAGAGCGCGAAAAGCTGATGGTGTTTTACGAGCGCGCTTCGGGCTCGCGCATGCACGCCAAGTATTTTCGCATCGGTGGCGTGCATCAGGATCTGCCGCCAAAACTGATCGACGACATCCACGCCTGGTGCGATCCGTTTCTGAAAGTGTGCGACGACATCGATAGTCTGCTGACTGAAAACCGCATCTTCAAACAGCGCAACGTCGATATCGGCGTCGTGTCCTTGGAGGAATGCTTCGCGCTTGGATTTTCAGGCGTGATGGTGCGCGGCTCGGGTGCGGCTTGGGATTTGCGCAAGTCTCAGCCCTACGAATGCTACAGCGAGTTCGATTTCGATATTCCGATCGGCAAGAACGGCGATTGCTACGATCGCTATCTGATCCGCATGCAGGAAATGCGCGAGAGCGTGAAGATCATGAAGGCGGCATGCGCCAAGCTGACATCAGCGGCGGGACAAGGGCCGCACATCGCCGACAACAAGAAAGTCGTGCCGCCTAAGCGGAGCGACATGAAGCGCTCGATGGAAGCCTTGATCCATCATTTCAAACTTTACACCGAAGGCTTCCACGTGCCGGCGGGTGAAGTGTATGCCTGCGTCGAAGCGCCGAAGGGTGAATTCGGCGTCTACCTCGTCGCCGATGGATCGAACAAGCCTTATCGTTGCAAAATTCGGGCACCAGGCTTTCCGCATCTCGCTGCGATGGATCATATGAATCGCGGTCACATGCTGGCCGACGTGTCGGCCATCCTCGGCTCGATCGATATCGTGTTCGGGGAGATTGATCGGTAGCGAGGTCGGGCTACGAACTCGAGTGTTCTGTCGTCAAGAAGGCGATCGCTGCATCCAGATGCATAACGTATTCGCCGGCGGGCAGGTCGGTCTCGGTGAGCTTTAGATTGGCCCAACTGGTGTCGGCTGAGCTTTCGAGCATTGTAATCCAACGATTGTAGCCGGTCGTCGAAACCGTGTCGTTGATGTCGAGTCCGTCGGTGTAGTCACGGATTTTCTCCAAGGCCGCGATAACGGCAACGATCCGGTCGGGCGTGCTGGCCATTTGTCTCATTTTTCCAATGATCTTGCCACGGCGCGTGACTTGGTTTCCGATAGCATTCGACTGTTGCGAATTGGAAGTTTCGTCAAATGAATAATATCGACGCTGAGCCGGGGGGTGGAAGGGGGCAGATGCTCCGTATCATCGGTGGTCTCGCCGGGCTGCTGCTGTTCGCCATCGGTGTGCGGTTTTTGATCGTGCCGGAAGATGCCGCGCACACGTTCGGGCTCGCGAAGGTGATCACGGGCGATGAGTTGTCCTACGTCATCGGCTTGCGTGATCTATGGCTTGGAGCGCTTGCGATTGCGTTCGCAGCTTTGAAAGAGTGGCGGGCGTTGGCGTTGTGGTTCGGCTTCGGCGTCGTCGTGTGCTGGTCGGACGCAGCGATCGCTGCACTTTCGAGTGGACGCGCGGGGCCGATAGCTTTTCACATCGTTTGTGGGGTCGCCTGTGCGGTGCTCGCTGCGTTGACGTGGCGACTGGAAGATAAGGGCCGTCATCGGCTATACCCGTAGCTGCTGCAACTTGGAGGCGACCCCATGGACAATCTGTTTTTGCTCGCGGTCGCCGCCTTCGGCTGGGGATTGAGCCTTGCCACATATCGGTTGTTCGCGCGCTCGAATGGCTGGCCGATGGGGGCCCTGCAAGCCGACCTGCCGATCGTGCCCGTGCTGCTCGGACTGATCGGTTTATGCGCCGGCCTGCTGTTCGCCACGGCGCGCGGCGCCGACGAGGGCGGATGGGCTATCCTCGCGTTCGGATTTTTGCTGGCCGTCGTGTGGACCGGATTTTTACGCGTCGGCGCACAAATCGCGCTGTTTCTGGCGCCGGTCGCTTCGTTCCTGCTGCTGCTTGGCTGGCTCGCCGGCCCGCTTGGCTATCAAGAGCGCAAATGGGCGACGGAAAGACCGGCTGAAACGCTGGAGCGCAAAGGCATTTTAAAACCGGACGCAGCGACGCCGCCGGCGCAACCACAATCACTGCCGGGTGGGTCCTTGTGAACGGCGCTGCCGCCACCATCGACGGCTGAGACCGGCGCGGCCCGTGCGCTGCCGACGTTGCGGCGTCAGCCAAGTCGCCGCGTGCAACGTTTGGTCCGGCTGCGTGATCGCTGCGACGATGGTCATCGCGGACGGTGTGCGAATGGTCGCACCTTATGTGCGACGCGCATTTTTTTCTGCGGCTCGAAATTACCCCCATCCGCTTGCGCTGGAACCGTGTTCCTCGTACTGGACCGAGTGATCGTCGCAGGGTTAATGTTGCGTAGAGAGCAAATCGCTGGCGCGTATAATAAAGTTATCCCCGCTGTGCCGCGCAAGACTATCATCAGCCGTCACGATCCGTCGTTTCGAGGAGCCGCCGATGGCCGTCCGCCGTCTACACCCAGAGCAGCCGGCGCATTTCAGCTTTTCGGCTGAAAATCGCGCCTGGGCTGAGCAGCAAATCGCCAAGTATCCGGCTGGGAAGCAGGCGTCGGCGATCATTCCATTGCTGTGGCGGGCGCAGGAACAGTGCGGCGGATGGCTGCCTGAACCGGCGATCCGCGTGGTCTGCGATCAGCTCGGCATGGCGTACATCCGCGGCCTCGAGATCGCGACCTTTTACACGATGTTCCAGCTCGCGCCGGTCGGCAGCAAAGCGCATGTGCAAGTCTGCGGCACGACGCCGTGCATGCTACGCGGCGCCAGGGCCCTTGTCGAAGTTTGCCAGCGGCGCATCGCTGAGCATGCGCACGACCTCAACGGCGATGGGTC
>JAIEPV010000232.1 GCA_019748215.1 Hyphomicrobium sp. | reverse complement strand
GTCCGCGTCTCGTGCACGCGGTAAGCGCCATTGAGGGCCGCCCGCATGGTCTCGATCGCACTTGTGGCAAAGAACAGCGCGAGAAAGCCGCTGGCCGTCAGCAGGTCGATGCGGCTGCGACCCATGATCGCGTCGATTTCGGGCGTCAGGCCCTTGGCGACCGGCTCGGGCAGGATGTCGAACACCTGCGCGATCGCCTGATCGGCCAATTCACGCCCGCCGAAGATTCCCGACAGGGCGCCGAGGAAGATACAAAACGGAAATAGGGAAACGACAAACGAAAAGGCCACCGCTCCCGCCAGCGCGAAACCCGAGTGTTCGTAAACGCGGTAAAGGGCTTCAAGCACGGCGCGTGCACGATTCATGGATCCGTCCAGTAAGTCTGAGCCAGTAAGTCTGCGCCAGAACGTCTGCAATTGTCTGCCCGTCCGGCTGCTGCCCGCGCGGACCCTACTGGCTGGCTGTGCCGCGGTCTACTCTGAGCGCGGCACGGTCAAGGCCTTTCGATGGCGATTTTTCCAGTACCGTTGCTCCGGTGATCCGGGCTCGGTGGCAACACGAATAAGCCAAGCGGGCTCAACCAGTTGGTCAAAACCCGTTTCGGCGCAAAAACGTCGCGCGACAAGCGGTTGCGAAGCCTGGGCATCCGTCTAAATTGCCGCATTCAAGTCATTGGGCGCCGCTTGAGCGGGCGCCAACCAACGCTTTAGGAGACGAACTGATGTCCGTGGCGCCGCTGAAGGCCGAAACCAACATTATTGCTGCGGGCCCGCTTGTCCTGATCGAGCGGTGCGGCGAGGCGGTCAGTTCGGCCGACCGCGTCTTGCAGGCCGCCAAAGCCGGCGTGCGCATTAAGATTCAAGAAGCCGGCGGTATGGACAACGCCCAGCATGTCGCGCACGGGCTGGCGTGGATCGCGACTGCGGTCGAAGGCCTCCGTCAGATGCACGATTGGGCATCTCGCATGAACGGCGAGGGCCGCTTCGGGGAGCTTGAGCAACTGCTGCTGGCTGCCGCCTTCGCCGAATATAGCGCGCAAATCGCCGGCGGCATTCCGATGAGCCAGATCGAAATCATCCGTGCCGAACAGCTCGGTGTCTCCAAAACCGAACTTCGCCGCTTTGAGGATTCCGTCGCCGATCTGATTTCGGAAGGTGGCTCAGAAGCCGTCAAGGCCCGTCTCGCCGATCTAATCGCCGCTCAGCCGGACGCTATGACGTTCGGCGACACCGGGCTCGACGAAACGCATTCGCAAATTCAAGACCTGATGCGCCGCTTCTGCCTCGATGAGGTCAATCCGCATGCGCACGAATGGCATTTGCAGAACGCTTACATCCCGCTCGAAGTCGTCCAAAAGCTGGCTGAACTTGGCGTCTTCGGCTTGTCGCTACCGGAAGAGTACGGCGGCATGGGGCTCGGCAAAGAAGCCATGTGCGTTGCGTCCGAAGAATTATCGCGCGGATACATCGGCGTCGGCTCGCTTGGAACACGCTCCGAGATCGCCGGCGAATTGATCCTGCACAACGGCACGCCGGAGCAGAAAGCAAAATATCTGCCGAAGATCGCGTCCGGCGAGACGTTACCGACGGCGGTGTTCACCGAGCCAAACACGGGGTCGGATCTCGCTTCGCTCAAAACCCGCGCCGTCAAGGATGGCAACGTCTACCGTATCACCGGTCAAAAGACCTGGATCACGCATCCGGTGCGCGCCGATGTGATGACCGTTCTTGCCCGCACCAACCCGAACGAGCCCGGCTATAAAGGCTTGTCGATGTTTCTGGCTGAAAAGCCGCGCGGCTCCGACGAAGCACCGTTCCCGGCAAAGGGCATGAGCGGCGGCGAGATCGAAGTTCTCGGCTATCGCGGCATGAAGGAATACGACATCTCGTTCGACGATTTCGAAGTGCCGGCCGAGAACCTGCTCGGTGGTGCCGAAGGTCAAGGTTTCAAGGCGCTGATGGCGACGTTCGAAGGCGCCCGCATCCAAACGGCGGCTCGCGCCGTCGGCGTTGCACAATGCGCGATGGACCTCGGCTTGAAGTATGCGCTCGACCGCGTCCAGTTCGGCAAGCCCATTTACCAGTTCCCGCGTGTGCGCAACAAAGTGGTGATGATGGCCGTCGAAACCATGATCGCCCGCCAGCTCACCTACTTCTCGGCTCGCCAAAAGGATGCCGGCCGGCGCTGCGACCTCGAAGCCGGCATGGCGAAACTGCTCGGCGCGCGCGTTGCTTGGGCCAACGCCGACAACGCACTGCAAATCCACGGCGGCAATGGATTCGCTCTGGAATATCCGATCAGCCGCGTGCTCTGCGATGCGCGCATTCTCAATATTTTCGAGGGTGCGGCAGAAATTCAGGCGCAGGTCATTGCGCGGCGGCTGCTCGAGGGCGCAAACTAAGCCGGTAAGATTGCAGGATCGGCGCTCGCAAGGCGTCGCCCGACCGGAGGTGACGTCATGATGATACAACGCGCGTTGCTGGCTGCGGTGTCAGCCGCGACGGCCTCGATGCTCGTGTCTGCGGCAGCCAGCGCCGCACCCGTCCTCAAGGGATCATGGGCGGCGGTCACCGTCGGCGGCAAACCGATGAGTGGCGCAACGCTCGACATCAGTGATGCCAAGGTGAGCGGCAAGTCGGTTTGCAACGGCTATCGCGGCGCGATCGCCGTTACCGAGACAACGATCAAGATTGGACCGCTTGTCTCGACACGCATGATGTGCACCGGTCAGATGGACGCCGAAGCAACCTATCTGAAGGCGCTTCAATCCGCAGCTTCCTACAAACTCACCGCCGATACGCTCGAACTTACTGGCGCGGACGGCGCGACGCTCGCGACCTTCAAAAGGTAATCGACCGGTCTGGTCGAGATGAGCCGCGTGTTGCGTCTTCGATCGCGAGCGCAACCGAAATTCTGCACGGGCGCTGCTGGGGCGCTCTGCAGCAAGTCATACCTGAGGAAGCGCATGACGCGATCGATCTTGATAACGGGCTGCTCGTCGGGCATTGGCCTCGACGCGGTGCGGACGATGAAAGCGCGCGGATGGCGGGTTATTGCGACGGCACGAAAGCCGCACGATTTGGCCCGGCTGAAGTCGGAGGAGGGTGTCGACGCGCTCTATCTCGAATTGGCTGATCCGCAATCCATCGCCACATGCGCGGTCGACGCGTTGACGCTGACCAACGGCAAGCTCGATGCGATCTTCAATAACGCCGCCTTTGGGCAACCCGGTGCCATCGAAGACGTCACGCCGCAACTGCTGCGCGAGCAGTTCGAAGTGAACGTCATCGGCACGCACGATCTGACGCGGCGGATCATTCCGGCCATGCGCCGCAACAATTCAGGACGCATCGTACAGTGTTCATCGATCCTCGGTTTTGTCGCCGTGAGTTATCGCGGCCCCTATTGCGCGTCGAAACATGCTCTCGAGGCGCTATCGACATCGATGCGCCTGGAGCTTGCCGATACGGGCATCAAGGTCTCGCTGATCGAACCAGGACCCATTCGCTCGCGGTTCGTCGAAAGTGCGATGGAGCGTCTGCTTTCACATATCGACATCGAAGGCTCGCCCCATCGCGAAAAGTATCTGGTGCGGCTCGAAGCGATGAAGGCCGGCGGCCAATCGTTTTTCAAACTTGAACCGTCATCGGTCAGTAAGCGGCTGATCCATGCGGTTGAAAGTTCGCGCCCGCAGCGACGATACTACGTGACGACGCCGACCTATTTGGCAGCCGCTTTCAAACGGTTGCTGCCGCCGTTCGCCACTGAATACTTCGCCACCAAGTTTTAACGCGACCGGCCTTATGGCCAGTCCATCCGACGATCATCGCCGAGTGCGCAGGTGGGAGACGCCGTGGACACGACGACCGAACACGCAGCGACGGTCTGGGCGCCTGATATCGCCGCTGCCGCGCCGCGCGAGCTCTGTACCGATTGCGGAATATCGCGATCGAGTGATCCCAAACGCTGCGGACACGCCTGCCAATTCATCAAGCCACGATATGCGGATCTGGAAGCGCGCGTGCATGGCCGTGCGCGTGATCCCGCTCGCCCCGATGAACTGCATTTCGGACCCTTTCGACGCATGGTTCGGGCTCGCTTGGCCGACCCCAAGCCTGGCGCGCAATGGACCGGCATCACGACCACGATTGGTGAGCGGCTGCTAGAGACGGGCGCGGTGGATGCGGTGCTAACGATGGCGCCGGACCCCGATGATGCGTGGCGGCCCAAGCCCGTCATCGTCACGCGGGCTGAAGGGATGGCTCACTGCCGGGGCATGCGCATGGGATACGCGCCGCTTCTGGCGCTGCTCGAACCGGCGCGGGCGCGGGGCTTCAAGCGTCTCGCCGTGATTGGCATTCCCTGCCAAGTGTATGCGCTGCGCGAACTGGAAGCCGAACTCGGCTTAGAGCGGCTGTACGTCATCGGCACGCCGTGTTCCGACAACACGACGACGGAGAATTTTCACACGTTTCTCGCATTGCTGTCGGAAGATCCGTCAACCATCACCTATCTCGAATTTCGTGCCGACTATCAAGTCGAGCTGCGCTATATCGATGGCCGTCGCAAAGAGATTCCGTTTTTAATGCTGCCGTTATCAAAGTTGCCGCCCGACTTCTTCCCGATGACCTGCCGCACCTGCGTCGACTACACCAATGTGCTGGCTGATATCACCGTCGGCTACATGGGCGGCGAAGGCCAGCAGTGGCTGCTTGTGCGCAACGAACGTGGTGAGGAGCTATTGGGCCTTCTTGGTGATCGCATCATCACCGAGGCTCCCGGAACCCGGGGCAATCGAACGAGCCCGGTCAAAGGCTTCCTGAAAAATGTCGAACTCGCAGCTGGCGGATTGCCGCTGCGATCGATGCCGAATTGGTTGCGACCCATCATGGGCTGGTTGATGCCGAAGATCGGCCCGCGCGGTCTTGAGTTCGCCCGTGCCCGCGTTGAAATGAAAGCCATCGAGACGGTGCTGCATCTGCGGCGTGCCCATCCGCGGCGCATGAAGACGATGATCCCCGATCACGTGTGGCAACTGGTCGAGCGCTATGGGCTGACCAAGGCGCCGGGCGAATAACCACCGGCAGCGGTCGCAGTTTCCAACACGGCCCTACACCAGACCAAGATCGCTGAAGGCTTTGCGCCAGGCGTCGGTCTTTTTATTCAGCGCCATTACATAGGCCGGACTGGTCGACGGGCAAATGATCAACGAAATGTCGCCGCGCGGAAATCCATTGGCATTGATGATGTGTCGGCGAAACAGCTCGGCCGCTTTCTGACCGTTGAAAACGATCGACCGCAGCGCGCTGTGCTCATCGAGCAATTTCGAAAAGTCATTCGCGACGGCTGAGCGGATCGCCGTATCGAGACTGCCGCGCCGCTCCGCCGAGTGCAAAACATCCCAGACGGCAAGGCCGCGCCGCGCGAGAAACGTCTGCCGATTTGCATAATCCTCATCGATCGCCTCTGAAAAAACCGCGCCAAGCATTGGCCAAAAGTGATTGCGTGGGTGTCCGTAGTACTGTTGCCGGCGCAGCGATTCATCCCCCGGAAGCGTGCCAAGGATCAGAACGCGTGACGCTTTGTCGATCAGCGGCGGTAAACAGTGCTTCAATAGTTCAGCCATCAGGCATCGTCGTCCCGCCGCGTGATTTAGGCCCGATGATAGGGATGACCGGTCAGGATGGTCGCTGCCCGATAGAGCTGCTCGATCAACACCACGCGCGCAAGCCCGTGCGGCAGTGTGAAAGCGCCAAGCGACAATTCAAAGTCGCTGGCTTTGAGAACGTCGCTGCCATGGCCGTCGGGGCCGCCGATTAGAAAGGCGCATGACTTAACGCCGCTGTCGGCTTTTTTCTTGAGCAGGCTCGCAAACACATCGCTGGGGTAGGAGCGTCCACTGCCATTCAGCGCGATTTTCAGCGGCACGGCCGCCACCGATTGCAACAGCCGATCGGCCTCGTCGCGGCGGCGGCTGTCGACATCATCAGCGCGGCTTTCGGAGAATTCGAGGATCTGCAGCGGACCGAGACCGACGGCTTTGCCGCTGGCGTCGAGCCGTTTGGCGTAGCGCGCGCAGATCGCACGCTCTTCGGCATCTTTCAATTTTCCGATGGCCGCAATGAGCAAGCGCATGACAATCCGCCGAACGTCATTCGGATCCGCGTTGCCGGTTCAGCTAGCAACGTACCGGCCACGGCGCGATCGACTAGTGCTGCGAGGGATCGGAGCCGGACGTATCCGGCGGAATATCCGCCTTCCACATTTTTTCGAGATTATAGAAATCGCGGACTTCCGGGCGGAACACATGAATGATGATGTCGCCGGTGTCGATCAGCACCCAGTCGCAGGTGTTCATGCCTTCGACGCGCACGTTGCGCTCACCCGCGCCCTTGATCTTTTC
>JAIEPV010000082.1 GCA_019748215.1 Hyphomicrobium sp. | reverse complement strand
ATGGCGTCGGTGGCGATCAGGAATTCAACGTCGCCCGATTGATACAGCGCCACTTGCGCGTTGCGCGTGCGCGGTGACAGCGCTCCAAGCACCACCGCCGCGCCACCGCGCTGACGGCGGATCAATTCGGCGATCGCGTAAACTTCCTGCGCCGAGAACGCGACGATCGCCGTGCGCGCCGGAAGCCGGGTGATTTTTTTCTCGCCCGTGTAGGTCAGTTTCGACAGCCGGGGCCGCGAGATGAAATTTGCGCCGGGAATGAGATCGCTGATCGCGTCGCGCATCGTGTGTGCGCCAAGCAGCAGCGTTTCGGATTTGCCGCGCGCATGCAGCAGCCGATCGGTGAAAACGTGGCCGCGCTCGAGATCGCCGGCCAATTGAATTTCGTCGATGGCGAGAAAATCAACGTCGATGTCGCGCGGCATCGCTTCGACGGTGGACACCCAATAGCGTGCCCGCTCGGGCTTGATCTTTTCTTCGCCGGTAATCAGCGCGACTTTGTCGACGCCGACCCGGGCTTTGACTTTATCGTAAACTTCGCGCGCGAGCAGGCGCAGCGGCAAGCCGATCATGCCACTCTCGTGGCCGAGCATGCGTTCGATGGCGAGATGGGTTTTGCCGGTGTTTGTTGGACCGAGAACAGCGGTGACGTTGCGGATGCGATGTTCGAAGTCGCTGGCCATCTTAATCGTCGTCCTCCGGCAGCGGGTGGTCTGGTGGGTCTCAAGCCGTCAGCTTATCTGGCTCGTCGACACGGCGGCGCGCTGACATCGGTCCCTGTCAGACCGCCGAGGTGGCTTATTCTACGGTACACCACCGCAAAGTAGGGTTGGCATTGCAGAGTGCAAGCGGCAGATCAAGGCAATAGTGATATGGCCCGCTGTTCGCCTTTTTCTGGAGCGCGTTTTCTGAGCATCTCTTCGTTGTAAAAACCGGTCCTGCCGCGTGCCTACTGCGTCAGCGCAATCTGGGGATGATCGGGTGAGGTAATGGTCACCGCTTCCGCTTGCATCATGGCTGTCCCGAGCGTTGTCGGTATAGCGATGCGATAGGGCACATAAACGCCGGCCGTTGGAATCGGCCGGAAAGCGATTTCGATATTATTGTAGTCGACCCAGGGATTGTCGAAATCCTTCGGCTTGTGCCCGGCGATCGGCAAATATTTGACCCGGCACACCAGCAGTTCGGAGGGTTGACCAGATGGCTTTTTATCGGTGATTTTTTCTGCGCCCTTGTACGATAGCGCCAGATCGAAACGGGCTTTGCCGTCGAAAATCGGCACCCGCTGGTCGCAGGGTTTGCCGCCGGGCTTGTTGGTCATCGCCAAGATCGCAGATAATGGGTCGAACACGTTTTTATAGTGATCGGCGTTAAGCGGCACGGCGTCTGGATTGGCGGGTTTGCTCGGTACCAGGGTCACCGCCTTGACGCCCGCCGCATTGAAATCAAGCGTGACCGAACCGTTTTTCGATTTGGTCTTGAACTTCATGACATAGCCGGCCGGGCGCGGTTTTTGTGCCTGCATGGCGCCGCTGGTCTCGATCGATCCGCGCCATTTGAAGGCACCAAACAGCGCGGATACGTCGGCCTGACTATTGGCGGAATACGAGCGCGCATCGAACTTCGATTTGAAATAATAGCTACCGACCTCGAAGCCATTAAAGGAGAGCTTGTATTTGGCCGACACGTCGGTTGCCACCTGGTCGGCCGCGACCACTGGCGAGGCCATAAAGGTTGCAAGGCCGAGCGCCAGTGGCGTGGCCCACCGCGACGCGCCGGCGGATCGCGGGAAGGCCGGGCTACGGCGGCGTATGCGGTTTGGCGTGCTGCCGGTCATCGTCATGACGAAGAGACCCCCTTGAAACGCAACTGCGGCTGCTTGTTCGCCGCCCTTTTAAGCCGTTGCCCTAGGTGGGGTTTGCGTCGATTATGCGACCCTGTTTTCGCCGCAACCTGCGGCACCCCCGCAATCCCTTGACGCCACGGCGCCACCTCCCCTATACAGCGTCCGATCACCCGCTGGCTCCGGTCCGCGGGCAGCATTATTTTAGCCCTACCGTTGACCCGGTATTCCGCGCCCCGCTCGCTTGGGGCAGCGATGAATGGAGAAAGTTATGACGAGGCGTTGTGACTTGACTGGAACGCTGCCCATGTCGGGACAAATTCGCAGCCACGCTGAAAACAAGACCAAGCGGAAATTTCGCCCGAACTTGTGCAACGTGACCCTGCTGAGCGATGTGCTCGGAAAGAAGGTGCGCTTGCGGGTGTCGGCGCGTGCCCTAAAGACGGTCGAGCATCGTGGCGGCTTGGATGCCTTTTTGCTCAAGGCCAAGAAAGACGACTTGTCGCTTGAGTGTCAGAAGCTGAAGCGCGAAATCCTCAAAGCGCAAACTGCCAAGATGGAAACCGCCAAAGCCGCGTGAGGCGTTGTTCGTTTCTTTGCCGACGCGACGTCGTAGACGACGGTGACAATGAACTGATTGCACTACCCGGCCCGCGCCAATCGCTCGGCCGGGTTTTTTGTGGCATTTTTTATTGTGGCGCTTTGACCGTCTGCGTGTCGGCGAGCGCGAACTGCAGCAGCACCGTGCGTTGCAGATAACGATTGAAATTATCGTCCGAAATGGCGGTCAAAAGAATTTCACCGTTGGCGGCGCGCGTTACGGCAAGTCCTTCCATGTTGTCGATCTCGTTTTCCAGATTCGCCTCGATCAAGATGTCGCCTTCTGCGGTCTTGCCGGGGCCGAGCTCAGCCACGCTCAACCGGCGAATGCGCATTTTGACGCCTTCGAGCCAGCGGAAGCGGCGTTCCAGCACGAACAGCGAACCATCGTTCAGGCTGGCGATGTCGGTGATATCGAAATCGCCGATGTTGGTGAGCGCAAAAGATTTGATGGTGCCGTTGGTCCAGATCCAGCCGGTGTGATTACGATTTTGATCGTACAGCCGCTCGGCAATGGCGACGGTCGATCCGGCGAACGGCCCGCCCTTCATCACGGTCATGGCTTCGAAACCGCCATTGCGCCGCATGGCGCGCGCCTTCGCCGGTTTTTCAAGCAGTCCACGAGATGCCGATAGCCCGCCGGCCGTGACGTCATAGCGTGCGATACGCGCATTTTGCTCGAACGCGATTTGCAGCTGGCCTTTTCCGGCTGTGCCTGAGACGAGCGCCATCGCTTCGGCATCGCGGTCGCGCGCCCGCTTCAAGGGCTGCGCGTCGCTCGCCAGCAGCGGACCCATGCGAGCATTGTCGATGGCCATCGGAGCGGCGGATTGATAGCGGATCGCCCCCGTTAGCCAAACGCCACTATCGGAAACGGCGATGAAGGATTTGCCATCCTCGTCGAGCACCAGGCCGGACCAGCCACCGAAATTCGGCTCGCCCGGAGCGGTCAGAACAAGGCCGCCCCGAAAGTTGAGCTTGCCGAAGCGGGTTTCGCTGCCGCCCGTGCGCTGAAACGATGTGATGACTGCAGCAGAGATCGAAATCGGCCCGGCTTCGAGCTTCGATGTATCTGGCTTCGTATCGGCAAATGCCGTGTGCGCGACGATCAAGGCCAGGCCTGCGACCGTCGCGCTCGTCATCCATGTCTTGCGCGTCAACGATGAACTCCTGCCTGAACGCTGCTTGTCGGTACCGCGTCGCCGCGACCTACGCCGAGCGCCGGCCGCGACGGCCCACGTCGAGTTTTGCACGGCCGACGGTCTCATCCTCGAAAAGCTCGACCAGCTTTTCAGTCATGGCCCCGGCCAGCTCCGACGCATCGGTAATGGTGACGGCGCGGCGATAGTAACGCGTCACATCATGACCGATGCCGATGGCGATCAGCTCGACGGCTGAGCGATTTTCGATTTCGTGGATCACCTGGCGCAGATGCTGTTCCAGATAGCTGCCGGTATTGACCGACAGCGTTGAGTCGTCGACCGGCGCCCCATCGGAGATCATCATCAAAATGCGACGCTGTTCAGGCCGCGCCAAAAGTCGCGCGTGCGCCCAGGCGAGGGCCTCGCCGTCGATATTCTCCTTGAGCAATCCTTCGCGCATCATCAGGGCCAGCGCCGATTTTGATCGCCGCCACGGGGCGTCCGCCTTCTTGTAAATGATATGACGCAAATCGTTGAGCCGGCCCGGCCCCGACGGTTTTCCGGCGGCGAGCCATTGCTCGCGTGATTGCCCGCCCTTCCAGGCCTTCGTCGTGAAGCCAAGGATTTCGACTTTGACGCCGCAGCGCTCCAGCGTGCGGGCGAGGATGTCGGCGCAGCAGGCGGCCACCATGATCGGGCGGCCGCGCATCGAGCCGGAGTTGTCGAGCAGCAGCGTGACGACGGTGTCGCGGAAATCGGTATCGCGTTCGCGTTTGAACGATAGCGCGTTCATCGGGTCGGTGATGATGCGCGTCAGCCGGGCGGCATCCAGCACGCCCTCGTCGAGGTCGAAATCCCAGCCACGATTTTGCTGCGCCAGCAGGCGGCGCTGCAATTTGTTAGCGAGGCGCGCGACGACGGCCGACAGGGTTTTCAATTCCTTGTCGAGAAACGCCCGCAGGCGTTCGAGCTCGTCGGGCGACGACAGCTGTTCGGCTTGCACTTCTTCGTCGAATTCCCGGGTAAAAATTTTGTAGCCAAAGGCCTCGGGGTTATCGAGGACGGTGGTGTTAGGCCGCCAGGGTGCCGGCGCATCGTCGTCGGCGACGTCGCTGTCGTCCATGTCGGTGTCGTCGGTCTCGCCAGCGTCGGTCATGTCCTCGGTGTCGGACATTTCGCCGTCGGACTGCTGCTCGTCTTTCGGCTCATCCTGACCGTCGGAGGCGTCGTCCTGACTTTTCTCGCTCTCATCAGCGCCGCCCTCAGCGGCGTTGTCGTCGCTTTCGTCGTCGTTGGGCTGAGGTTCTTGCGCGTCGATCTGGTCCATCAGCTCGAGAATTTTCAGCAGGTCGCGAACCGACCGCCCGAACTGTTCCTGGTTCTCGGGCAGGCCTTCGAGTTTTTTGAGAAGCTTGCCGCCGCGCGCCTCGATTAAGGGCCGCCAGATATCGACCAGACCTTTCGTCGACGCGGGCGGCGCGAGGCCGGTCAAGCGTTCGCGGAGGATCAGCGCGAGCGCGTCTTCAAGCGGCGCTTCCGAGCGATCGGCGACTTTGGAGTAACGGCCATGGCTGTACTGGTCTTCGAGTTTTGCCGTGAGGTTCATCGCCATGCCGGGCATGCGATTAGCGCCCAGCGCTTCGACGCGGGTGCGCTCGGCGGCTTCGAATACAGCCCGCGCCGGACCCGGCGGCGGCGCAACGCGGCGATGCACTTTGTTGTCGTGACAGCCCATGTTGAGCGCGAAGCTATCGGCCCATCCGCGCACCACGGCGATGTCTTGCGCTGATGGCGCACGTGGCGGTTCCGGCAATTGTACCGACTTTCCCGAAGCTTCGGGTTTGCCCGGCGCAAAGCCGACGTCAACGTCGGCATCGCCCGCAATCGCACGAAATGCCGGCGCCAGCACGCGCTTCAATGGTTCGCTTGGGGCTTCGCGGCGTTTGAGCGGCGGGCTCATGGGATGCAGCCTTTGACGACGTGATCCTCAGCTCAACTCAGCGCCACATTCGCGGTGCTCTCGGGTAGTTCTTCGCCAAAGCAGCGCTGATAGAACTCGGCAACCAGCGGCTTTTCGAGATCGTCGCACTTATTGAGGAACGTAACGCGGAAAGCAAAGCCGATGTCGCCGAAGATCTCGGCGTTCTCAGCCCAGGTCATCACCGTGCGCGGGCTCATCACTGTCGACAAGTCGCCGTTGATGAAGGCTGAGCGCGTCAAGTCGGCAACGCGCACCATGTGCGAGACCTGCTTTTTCTTGGCATCCGACTTGGCGAACGCCTTGACCTTCGACAGCACGATTTTGGCTTCATCGTCGTGCGGCAGATAGTTCAACGTGGCGACGATCGACCAGCGGTCCATCTGCCCTTGGTTGATCTGCTGCGTACCGTGATACAGGCCCGACGTATCGCCGAGGCCGATCGTATTGGTGGTCGCGAACAGGCGAAATGCCGGATGCGGGCGGATGACCTTCGATTGATCGAGCAAAGTCAGCTTGCCGGACACTTCGAGCACGCGCTGAATGACGAACATCACGTCCGGCCGCCCAGCGTCATATTCATCGAACACGAGCGCCGTGTTACTTTGCAGCGCCCACGGCAGAATGCCTTCCTTGAATTCGGTGACCTGCTGGCCGTCCTTGACGACGATGGCGTCCTTGCCAACGAGATCGATGCGCGACACATGGCTGTCGAGGTTGACGCGCACGCACGGCCAATTCAGCCGCGCCGCGACCTGCTCGATGTGGGTCGATTTGCCGGTGCCATGATAGCCCTGGATCAT
>JAIEPV010000229.1 GCA_019748215.1 Hyphomicrobium sp. | reverse complement strand
GTGTGCTCAACTTCCTTGCGGCAAGCCCCAAGAGCAACAGCAGCGATAACAGTGGCGAGAACGATTGCGCCCTTCATAGGTAGTCTCCTTAATGTTGTCCCAGGCTTACGCCCAAGGTTAGCGAGCAACCTGCTCGGTAGCCGGGACATCAGCGCCGAGTTTCATCGGCGTATGCTCAACTTCGCGACGGCAAGCGCCAAGCGCTACAGCCGCGACTACTGCTGACAGAACGATCAGCCCCTTAACACCCTGCATGGTCATATCTCCTGATACGATTCCGGCGAAAGCCGTACTCTGGGGTACCTACAGCCGCCGTTTCGATCAAGCCGAGAGGCGTCAAAAGCCAAGTTTTCCAGCCTCATAGATGCGAAAATACAACTCATAATTTGCTGCAGGTGAGGCCTCTGCCAGCGAGCGGTGCGACGATGGTAAAGGCCTAGAAATAGGGCAGAAACGGCGTTCTGATCGGGCCCGCCACGCCCAATGGGCTGGCTGGACTCAGTTCAGCAGTGGCGACCAGGCCGGGTCCGAGCCGAACGACGGCGTCGCCACTTGGCGCTCGTTGAAGCCGGTGATGTCGACCGAATGGATTCTCGGTCCCCCGTTTGCGCCCTGTGATTCGCGGAAAAACATCAGCACCCGGCCATTGGGGGCCCACGTTGGTCCCTCGTTATGATAGCCCTCGGTCAACACCCGCTCACCCGACCCGTCCGGCTTGATGACGCCAATCAAAAACCGCCCGCTGGTCTGCTTTGTGAACGCGATGTAATCGCCGCGCGGCGACCAGACCGGGGTCGAATAGCGACCGTCACCCGTCGAGACGCGCCGCACACCGGAGCCATCGGCATTCATGATGTAAAGCTGCTGGCTGCCTTCCCGATCACTCTCGAAGACGATCTGGCGGCCGTCCGGCGAATAGCTTGGCCCAGTGTCGATGCCGGTCGCCTGCGTCAGGCGACGCGACTGGCGCGACCTCAGATCCAATTCATAGATGCTGCTCTCGCCGTCCGGGGTGCCAAGGCTCATCACCACGCGCTGGCCGTCAGGTGAAAAGCGCGGCGCGAAGGTCATGCCGGGGAAATCGCCCACCAACTCGCGCCGGCCCGTCTCCAAGTTCATGATGTACACCTTGGGCTGATCCCGCGTGTACGACATATAGGTGATTTCTTGATTCGTCGGCGAGAAGCGCGGCGTCAGCACGAGTTCCTGGCCTTGGCTGAGCAGCCGGACGTTGGCGCCGTCCTGGTCCATGATGGCAAGGCGCTTGATGCGCTTCTCTTTCGAACCCGTCTCATCGATATAAACAACGCGGGTATCGAAATACCCCTTTTCGCCCGTGAGACGCTCATAGACCTGATCCGCGATCAGATGGCCAATGCGGCGCCAATTGGCTTGCGCCGTCGAAAACCGTTGCCCGGCGAGCTGTTTGCCGGCGGCGACGTCCCACAAACGGAATTCGGCGCCGACTTTGCCATCGCCGGTCCGCAACACGCGCCCCACAACGAGGGCATCGGACTGGATCGACCGCCAATCAGGGAAGCGCGGCGCAGCGTTGACGTCGCGCACCTGCTCGAGGAACGATGCTCGATCGAGCGGCTGGAACAATCCAGATCGTTCGAGATCAGCCTGCACCACATCGGCGACATCGGCGGCGAGTTGAGGATCATCGCTAAGAAACAACGGAATCGCGATCGGAATTGGCGCAATCGTGCCTTGCGTCTGAGTGCCTTGGAGTTGCGCCTGCACTTGCTGCCCCGTCGCGCTCGAAAGCAGCAACGATAGGAGCAGCAGCGCGACGAAGTGACCTGAGGGAATGGCGGGACGGGACATCGAATACTCTCTCAGCTCACTTTTTCTGACGACGATTCGCTAATCACCACTTTGACGTCGTTTCGACAGGGAATGCAGCAACTGTTGGGCGAAATACGTTGAACGCGCATGGCTCGGTCGTGCCGCTGCGTCGCACCGTCGCAAAACATCGCAACCTGGGCGCTGCTTTGCGTCGTCGTGTCCATGGCGTCTCGATCGTCGCGATAGGCCATCACAGCAGCTCGCGCGGGTCGAAGACCCAATCGATGATTTTCCATCCGCCCTCGTACTTGTCCGGCGGCAGCTGGAAGGGTGCGCAGTTGCGCACGGCTCGTAGCGCCGCCTCAGCATAGACCTGCCCGGCCGCTGTGGACGGCGCATTGGTGACGCGCGGATCGCCGTCCAGCGATCCGTCGGGCTGCAATTGCCAATGCAGTGACACGACCGGGACATCACTGCCGCCGCCGGTGCCGGGCGGACGCCAGCAGCCGTTCAACTGCGATTTGAGCATGCCCTTCAGCAGATCCTGCTCACGCGCCGACAACACCGTATCGGTACCCGTTGCGGTGCCGGCCTCGCGGCCAGTGACGGTTGCGGTCTTACTGGTACCGGCAGCCTGCTGGCCCTTTTTCTTCGGATCCTTGTCGAGCAATGCCTTCGGCGCCGCGTCGTCTGGCGCCTTGTCGAGCAAGCTCGCAATTTTACTTGGGTCGAATTGCTTTTTAGCCTCTTCGGCCTTTTTGCGCTTGGCCTCCGCCAGTTTTTTCTTTTTCGCGTCTTCCGCCAACTTTTTCTTGCGAGCTTCGTCTTCGAGTTTTTTCTTAGCCTCTTCTTCGGCTTTCTTTTTAGCCTCGTCTTCCGCCTTCTTCTTCGCCTCTTCGTCGAGGCGCGCCTGCTCGATCTTCTGCTCGAGAAGTTTTTGCTCGTCGGGCGTTGGGCCGGGAAGCGGCGGCGGCGGGTCAGCCGTCGCGGCGTCAGGCGGCGGATCTGGTTTGACCGGCTCGGGCGGCTTAGGCGGCTCCGGTGGCTTTGCTTCGGGAGGCGGCGGCTCGGGAGGCGTCGGCGGCTCGACCTTGGCGACCTCTTGCGGCGGAGGTGGAGGCGGCGGCGGTGCGTTTTCTGGTTTTTTCGTGTCGTTTTTGCTGTCGTCGGGCGTCGGTTCGTCCTTCGCTTTGGTCTCTAGATTTTTAGCGTCTTCGCTGCCTTGCTTCAGACGAAGAAACTCGGACGGTGTGATGATCTCGGCTGAAATCGACGGCGTGTTCTCGGTCGGCAGAGGTGCAGCACTTAGCGACGAAAGGTACACCCAACCCAGCAGAGCGGCGTGCAGGCAGATCGAAACGAGAAACCCGAAGGGCACGGCTATTTGCCTCCCTGCTCCTCACTCGTCACGAACGAGAGCTTGCGAAAGCCGCCGGCGTTAATGCGCCCCATGACGCGCATGACGACACCGTACGGGACGCCTTTGTCGCCACGCACGAAGATGGGTTCGTCGTAGCCGTTCTTCGAGATGGCTTGCAACTTGGAGGCGAGATCATCGAGGGTGACCGCAGTCTCGCCGATAAAGACATCTCCGTTTTCCTTGACCGATACAGCGACCGGTTCTTTTTTCGGCGGCGACAACTGTTGCCCGCGCGATTCCGGCAATTCGATCGGTACACCGACCTGCAATAGCGGCGCCGCGACCATGAAAATGATCAGCAGCACCAGCATGACGTCGACCATTGGCGTGACGTTGATTTCGCTCATGGGCGCATTGCGGCCGCGCCGTCCCCTGCCGCGCCCCCCACTGCCCCCGCTTTTAATGCTGGCGCCCATCGCTGCTTAATTCCTTACATCGATCTGGCGGGACACGATCGCCGCAAACTCGTCGGAAAACGCGTATAACCGCTGCGAAATCGCCGCCGAGTCGGCGGAAAACTTGTTATAAAAAACAACTGCCGGGATGGCCGCAACCAGACCCAGCGCGGTCGCGAACAAGGCTTCCGCGATGCCCGGCGCAACCACCGCGAGATTGGTGTTTTTAGACACGGCAATCGCCTGGAAGCTGGTCATGATGCCCCACACGGTGCCGAACAATCCGACGAACGGCGCGGTCGATCCGACGGTTGCCAAAAACAGCAAGCGACGATCGAGCCGTTCCATCTCCCGGCTGATGGTCACGTCCATGACTTTCTCAACGCGCAGCTGAATGCCGCCCAGCGCCCGGATGTTGCCTTCAACGGACCGTTTCCACTCGCGCATGGCCGACACGAAAAGCGCAGACATCGTGATCGTCGTGCCGCGCGACAGGCCGGCATATAACTCATCGAGCGATTGCCCGGACCAGAACATCTGCTCGAACTGGTCGCTCTCCATCCGGGCGCGGCGAAACGCGAAGAGCTTTTCAACGATGATCGCCCACGACCAAACCGACGCGATCCCGAGCCCGACCATGACGATCTGGACGACGATGTGGGCCTGGAGAAACAGCTCGAGAAACGAAAATCCGCCGGCACTCACGGGAGCAACGACGCCTTGGGCGACTTCTGCGGGGTTCATAGGTTCATCCGTGATGCGGTCGAGGGAAGCGAATCATAGGTCGACAATGCCATTGGGCGTCAGCGCGTTTCAGCGCACTACCACCACACAATCGTGGCGCAAAAATCAGAGCGGCATGCAAAACAGTCACGGCGCGCGATTGGCACGCAACGACGTTCATGATGCCTCGTGATGGAATGCGCGCACCCTGGCGCTGACTGTCGACACCCGCCTACACCCCGCCCCACACGCCGCAGCCCGCAGCTCTTGCCTTGTTGCTTTGCAATATGACCAAACAAGGGCCCGGCACGTCAGTCCAGAATGCCTCATGGCACGGTTTATCCACGACAAATGTAACCGTTCGCCTCCCGCCGAGTGTCATCGCGGCAATTCGATCGATGCCGGCGTCAACGAGCGACGAGCGAAAGCCTCACGCACCTGGTCGCTGAGGCGTAACGGTTTTCCAGCCATCGAAACCAGCACCACCGTGACATCGGCGTCGCAAAGCCTTTGCCCTTGCCGCATGATGGTCTGCGTGAGTGAGACGCTGGCGCCGCCAAGCTCTTTGACGCGGGTTTCAACTTCCAGCAGATCGTCCATGCGGGCCGGACGGGCGAAATCGAAAGCCATGCGGCGCACGACGAACGCTGCAGGCTCGCGGCTGTCAGAACCGTCGATCATGCGGCGCGCGTCGGTGCCGAGCAGACGCAGGAAGTCGGTACGGCCCCGTTCGGCAAAGCGCACATAGGCGGCGTGGTAGACGACGCCGCCGGCATCGGTGTCTTCGAAATATACCCGCACGGGCAGTACATGACGCGGGCCGTCGCTATCGATGATCAGCCGACCAGCGAGGTCGGGCCACACGAGCGATGGCAGGGGAATATCAGTTGCCGTCACGCCTCAGCCTCGTATCCTAAAACCACTAAGATGATTGCTTGCGTCTCACCAGCCGGAACAGCTTTTTCAGCTGCAACGCTTGCATCGGCTCAGTCTGGATCGACGATGGGGTCGTCGGCCTCAGTGAACATTGGCAGCTCCGGCGCGGCCGTGCGCGTTGGGCCGGAGACGCCGAGATGGCGATAGGCCTTCAATGTCATGACGCGTCCGCGCGGCGTTCTGGAGACGAAGCCCTGCTGCAACAAAAACGGCTCGACGATTTCTTCTAATGCGTCGCGCGGTTCCGACAGCGCCGCCGCTATGGTTTCGATGCCGACCGGCCCGCCGTCGTAGTTGCGGTGAATGCAGCCAAGATAGCGATGATCCAGCGCATCGAGGCCTTCGTGATCGACTTCGAGCATGCGGAGCGCACGGTCAGCGACGACGGCGTTGATGATGGCCGCGCCTTCGACGGCGGCAAAATCGCGGACCCGGCGAAGCAGACGGCCGGCAATACGCGGCGTACCGCGTGAGCGCTGGGCGATTTCGCGCGCTCCATCCGCCGACATCGGCGCGGCCAGGACGCGGGCTCCACGCGCCACGACAAGCTCGAGTTCCTCGACCGAATAGAAATTGAGCCGGAGCGGAATGCCGAAGCGATCGCGCAGCGGATTGGTCAGCAGACCGGCTCTTGTCGTTGCGCCAACGAGCGTAAACTTCGGCAGATCGATGCGGACCGAGCGTGCGGCCGGGCCCTCGCCGATCATCAAATCGAGCTGGAAATCTTCCATGGCCGGATAAAGGATTTCTTCGACCGCGGGACTGAGCCGATGGATCTCGTCGATGAACAGCACGTCGCGCTCTTCGAGATTGGTCAGCAGCGCCGCCAGATCACCGGCTTTCGAAATCACTGGACCGGAGGTCGCGCGAAAACCGACGCCGAGTTCCTTCGACATAATCTGCGCCAGCGTGGTTTTGCCAAGCCCCGGCGGCCCGGCAAACAACACATGGTCAAGCGCATCACCGCGCGCTTTCGCAGCTTGGATAAAGACACGAAGATTGGCTCGGGCCTGCTCCTGGCCGATGAATTCGTCGAGCGCTTGTGGGCGGATGTG
>JAIEPV010000001.1 GCA_019748215.1 Hyphomicrobium sp. | reverse complement strand
AGGCCAGAATGGTTGGCCCCTTCATCAGTCCCGAAAGCTGCGACGCGTCGGTATCCTTGAGCGCGAGCTGCGCCAGCGTATTTTTGGCCACTTTCACAGATCCGCCCGCGTCTTTGACTTTTTTGCGGAAGTCTGCGGCCTGTGCGGCGACCATGCCGGTATTGTGGGCGACAACGACCACGCCCGTGTTCTTGAACACGTCGTGGAGCGCGGTCACGAGCTCACGTTTCGCGGCTCTATCCACTGCTCGTCTCCTTACTGCGGAACGTTTTTGACGCGCCCCGCGGGTTGCACCTTGCCGCCTGCTCTCTCCTAATCGAAGCGAGCCGACGACGTTTGGTCTGTCCTCGTTCCCGTGAACTCCGCTGAACGATAGCGGCGGCACGGTGCTGACCCAGAAGGTTCAAACCGGATCGATCGGGTTTTCACCCAAAACATCCAGCCATCTTCTGTCTCATGCGGGCCCTCGAACTAAAGAGGATTAGACGTCACCCTGGACGGGATCGGCACCCACAATCTCGGACAGTACCGGACCGGAATTTTTGATACCCCGGTCCGGGACTTCCAGGTCGCCCTGGAATTTCGTCAGTATTCGTTAGCCAGCTGGGCCGGATGACACGGTCGACGCATCGACCTTCAAACCTGGGCCCATCGTCGATGACAACGAAACTTTCTTCAAATACGTGCCCTTCGAGCCGTTCGGCTTGGCTTTGACGACCGAGTCGACGAATGCCCTGATGTTTTCGACCAGAGCCTGCTCGGTGAAACTCGCCTTGCCGACGCCGGCATGGACGATGCCCGACTTCTCAACGCGGAATTCAACCGAACCGCCCTTGGCGCCTTTGACGGCACTGACGACGTCCATCGTCACGGTGCCAACGCGCGGGTTCGGCATCAGGCCGCGCGGACCCAGCACCTTACCGAGGCGGCCAACGAGGCCCATCATGTCGGGCGTCGCGATGCAGCGATCGAAGTTGATGTTGCCGGCCGCCACCTGCTCGACCAAGTCCTCAGCGCCAACGACGTCAGCACCGGCGTTCTTGGCTTCCTCTGCCTTGGCTCCACGCGCAAACACGGCGACGCGCGCCGTGCGGCCGGAGCCGTTCGGCAAGTTGCAGACGCCGCGCACCATCTGATCGGCATGCTTGGGGTCGACCCCAAGATTCATGGCGATTTCGATGGTCTCGTCGAACTTGGCTTTCGCCCGCGACTTGATGATCTTGACGGCCTCGTCGACACCATAGGCTTTGCCGGGTGGCAGACCCTTGCTGACTTCGACCATGCGCTTGCCGCCAGCGAGACGCGTAGCGTTGGCCTGTTCGGCGCTCACAGCTGATTTATTATCGGCCATCGGTTACTCCACCACCGTAAGACCCATCGACCGCGCGCTGCCTGCGAGTGTCTTCGCGGCGGCGTCGATGTCGTCGGTGTTCATATCCTTGAGCTTCAACTTGGCGATCTCTTTGAGCTGAGCGACGGTCACCTGTCCGGCGACAATGATGCCCGGCTGCTTGGAGCCCGAGCCACCTTTGCCGGTTGGCTTCAAGCCAGCGGCTTTCTTGATCAAGTAGGTGGCTGGCGGATTGCGCATCTCGAACGTGAACGAGCGGTCCGAGTAGACCGTGATCTTCACCGGGATGGGCGTGCCCTGCTCGAGATCCTTCGTCTTGGCGTTGAAGGACTTGCAGAACTCCATGATGTTGACGCCGCGCTGACCGAGCGCGGGGCCAATCGGCGGCGACGGATTAGCCGCGCCTGCTGGCACCTGGAGGTTGATGTATCCGTCGACTTTTTTCGCCATAGGTTCCCCTTTGCAGCGTTATGACGCTTTCGCCGCGACGACGGCTTGAAGCGTTCCGAGGGTTAGCGGTCCAACGGCGCCCGTTGCGCTTTGCAGCGCAGCGAGTGCCTCCCGCACGTCACCGCCTCGCAAGTCTTGTCGTGAGGCAGTTTTGGTGACCGGCAGTTGCCTGCCGGCGTTTCCTGTCAGTCGTTGCGAGCCAGCCAGCTCAGCCTCAACTTGCAATTTTTTCGACTTGGCCGAACTCCAGCTCGACCGGTGTCGGCCGGCCGAAGATCGAGACCGCCACTTTGACGCGCGAGCGTTCTTCATCGACTTCTTCGACGACGCCGGTGAACGACGCGAACGGACCGTCAGCGACTTTGACATTCTCGCCAACTTCGAACGTAATCGTCGGCTTGGGACGCTCGACGCCTTCGGTCACCTGCTGGAGGATACGCATTGCCTCAGCTTCTGGGATCGGCATCGGCTTATTGTCGGCGCCGAGAAATCCGGTGACCTTCGGGGTGTTCTTGATCATCACGAAGGCCGCGTCGGTCATCTTCATTTTGACCAGCACGTAGCCCGGCAAAAATTTGCGCTCGGTCGGGATTTTGCGGCCACGCTTGACCTCGACGACTTCTTCCGTCGGGACCACGATATCTTCGAACAGATTATCGAGACCGCCGGCCTTGGCCCGCTCGCGGATTGCGTCAGCCACCTTGCGTTCGAAATTCGTGTAGGCGTGGACAATGTACCAGCGCGTGCCGGCAATCGTCGGCTTGCCTTCGCCCGGCTTTAATTCGCCCGACTTCGATTGGCCCGACTTCAACTGGCCTGTCTGTGCGACGCTCATTCTATTGTAGCCCTCTCGCCTCTAGCCCGAAGACCCGGCGCTGTTTAGCTGCCAAGCCCCAAGACGAAGCGCACAATATGGCTCAAAGCTTGATCAACCAGCAAAAAGAAAACAGAGGCGAGCGCAACCATGATGAGAACCATCAAGGTCGTGATCCAAACCTCTTTCCACGTCGGCCAGGTGACTTTGGCAACCTCTTGCCTAACTTCCTGGATAAACGTGATCGGACTGAACTTCGCCATTAATCTGCTTTCCGAAGCACAAATGCGACAACCTGCCGCAACCCGCCACGGTGGATCACCGGGCCGGTCGGCAGGTCAAACCAGAGTGAGGCTCGCCAGATAACCGCTGGCCAGTCTCGGGGTGGCAGGGGCGGAGGGGCTCGAACCCCCGACCTTCGGTTTTGGAGACCGACGCTCTACCAATTGAGCTACACCCCTAGAACGCGGCCCAAATACGCCACGTGGGTTGCCCCAAGCACCGTGATGCCTCATCCGAGCCGCCAGTCTTTAACCGATCGCCACCGGCTTGTCAGCCCTTGTTGGCAACCACGCTGGATTTTTTAGCGCGACCAGACCGAAGGCGTCACCGACGAGCCAGCCGCCCCCCCGACGCCGCTAGTATCGCTGCCGTCGATCGGCGCGATGACCACGGCGGTGCCGTAGGCCAGAACTTCGGTTACGGCGGCGGCGATTTCGTTGGCATCGTAGCGCATGGCCATGACAGCATTGGCGCCCATTTCCTCGGCATGCCGGACCAGCAAATTGAAAGCTTCCTGGCGGGTTTGCTCGGCAAGCTTGGTGTACACCGTGATATTGCCACCGAAGAAAATCTGGATGGCCGCGCCAATGTTGCCGACGACGCTACGCGAGCGCACCGTCAAGCCGCGCACCACGCCCAAATGGCGAACGACCCGGTAGCCTTCGATATCGTTGGTCGTAACGACGAGCATGGCGACAGCCTTTTGGTGATGTTCTGCGACGTTGAAGGGGAACCGCTGCGACCGCATTGGCTCACTGGGTACGGGTCAAAGCACGGTTAAGAGTGCCACGTGCTCTGCAAGCCGATGAGGCCGAAAAACCTCGAAATTCCGAGCTTGCATAATACCCTAAAGCAGAGCGCAACGCTACCGAAACACGTCCACCCTAGCGGTTTAAGGATCACGAACGGGCATGGAGCGGATGATGGGAATCGAACCCACGTATGCAGCTTGGAAGGCTGCCGTTCTACCATTGAACTACATCCGCATCGCCGAGCCGACGACATCCGTCGGCGCCGTCATAAAGCACTGTGAGACAAGACAATCAGCGTAAAGTCCGCAGCGCGTCAGCCGCCAGCATACTTCGCTTCGAGCGTGGCCACGGCTGCATTCAATTCGGCGACGGAATGCGTCTTGCTCTGCATGACAGCATTGAAAATCAGCATCCACAGCGCGCCAATCGGTGCAGACTTGGTTGAAGGGTAGTTCTCGAACATTCCCCGGAAAGCCACGACAGAGAAGGAATCGATGCGCTCTGCCAGCGTGGCGTTGGGCGCAACCGGCAACTGATCGTGGAACTTGACCCACGTCGAGCCAAGGACGTCTAGAATGGCGTCGGTGTCGTCCTTGACTTGTTCATCAGGCGTTTTGCGCCTCTTCCAGAACATAGGTGCCCCCCCAACTACGGTGGGAACATAACAAAAAGGGCACCCCGTTTCCAGGATGCCCCTTTCATTCAGAACAACCGCATCAGCGAGATTACCAACGAAGCCAAGCTGGGATGCACAAGGCACCCAACGGCCACGCGGTAGTTCACACCGCTCGGCTGACTGGCTTCGAGGCAGACGAATACCAGCATAGGCATTCTCCTGTCTCTTGCGCGGGGTCCCTTACGGTAGCCGACATCGCGCATAAGGCCAGAATTGAGGGTTTGACTATTTAATGCCCGTGGTCCCCCAACACTCTTCGGCTATATCGGTGTTGTCAGCGATGTGGTGAACCGCGACGACGTTTCAAGGGGTCATCCAAGCGATGGGACTTTTGGCACCCTGATTTTTGTGGGCAACTGGTCCTCGGGTGCCAAAATGAAGAAGATATTCGTCCAACTCATCGCACGGCTGCCGGGCGGGTCATTTGCGAACTGAACCATCGCGTGACGCTTTCCGACTCCGACGGCGCAACCTTGCTTTTCGACCTGATCCAGAAATTCTTGAAGGCTGGCGTCAAACTCCAGCCGCTGACTTTCGCCGTAGCAATCGCGGATGTCGTTGTAGTCGCGCAAATTATCAACGAGTGCAGCAAACGCTTCACGCGCTACGGGTGATGTTTCGCCGATGTAGTCGTTCGCAGAACTTTCAGCGCCCTCGATCATCGTGCGGGCAACGTGCGCTGTTTGTGCATGGACGATATCGACGACGACGGTCGAACTTTCCAGGTTCGCTAGGTGCTTCTTGTATTTTTCTTCGTTGAGAACAGGGAAAGGCTTGTTGAATACTTCAATATCATCAAACCCAAAGCCGCGCGCAATTGCGCAACGAGCATCTCGACCGGCGCTTTCCCCCTTTTCGACCCTCTGGACAGTTCGATCGGTAAGACCGCTCAGTTCTGCGAGCGTTGCTTGCGTCCACTGCTTCTGCTCTCTCAGCAACTTCACAATTGGGCCAAGGTCTTCGGCAGACAGAACACGGTGTTCGAAAATTTCGTCAGCATCAAATGTCATCATGGGTCTCCGTTTTCCTTCGAAGAACCTAAACGTGGCCGGTGATTTCTGACACGACAGCGGCCCGACAGGTGGCCGACAGAAATGGAGCGGATGATGGGAATCGAACCCACGTATGCAGCTTGGAAGGCTGCCGTTCTACCATTGAACTACATCCGCATCGCCGAGCCGACGACGCCCGTCGGCGCCGTCATCACCGTGTGGCCATCGTGTGCGCGAGGTGGCAAAACTTTTCAAGCCCCCTCCGCAAATCCATGAACTCAGATTATGGTTTGGCCATGATGACAGAACTGGGCACTGCGCTTGCCGTTGATCGGGAAACGCTTGAGGATGTGATCCTCGTGGATGAAGCCGATCGGCCGATCGGGGTTGCTGAAAAAATGGCGGCGCACCGGAGCGGCGCGCTGCACAGGGCGTTTTCGGTCATGATCTTCGACGGCCATGGCCGCCTGCTTTTGCAGCAGCGCCATATCGGTAAGTATCATTCCGGCGGACTTTGGACCAATTCCTGCTGCGGCCATCCGCGTCCTAACGAGAATGTAGCGGCTGCCGCAGCCCGCCGGCTCCGCGAAGAAATGGGGTTTTCAACGGAGCTCACGCCGGTCGGCACGTTCACCTATCGCGCCGAACTCGAGCAGGGCCTCGTCGAGCACGAACTCGTGCACATTTTTCGCGGGACTTACACCGGCGTCATCGCCGCCAATCCGGCTGAATGCGACGGCTACACCTGGATGCGACCGGCCGAGATTGAAAGAGCCGTAGCGGCGACGCCTGCCCGCTACAGTGCCTGGTTCAAGAAATACGTCGCCGCAACGTGGCCTCTGGCCAATAGCTGACACCGAACCAGAACCAACGCGCGCCATTTTCTGTCTCACGCGCCGATGGCGCTCCGACGGGGCGGGCTGTTCGCCCGGCGGCGCAGTCGCACCGCTGAGTGCGTTTGAACAAACTC
>JAIEPV010000016.1 GCA_019748215.1 Hyphomicrobium sp. | reverse complement strand
CGGGTCGACGTTGGTCGCCGCGCAGCGCTCGGTGCGGCTGAAAACCTCAAGCATCGTCGCGCCGATTTGCAGCCGCGAGCCGACCCAGTCGAATTCCGACCACGCTGGCACGCCATCGACGATGATGTTGGGTCGAAAGCGCAGCGGGTCGATGGCGACGCCCATTTTGGCTTCCAGCGCGCGGACGGTTGCGAGATTGATGATATGGACGCACTTGGCGTCAACGTCGGAAAACGTATGCCCCGGCGATGACACGATGCGCGGCGGCCCGCGCAGACCGCCAGTGACCGTGCGGGCAATGACGGCCTCGATGGCGGCGCGCCCCTCGGCCGAACGCAGATCGCCACGGGCAATGTCCTCGCCATCCAACGACAGCGTGAGCATGTGCGTGCCATCGTCGAAGCGGGCTTTCAACGAGGCGAGCTGTTCGTTGCGCATCAGCATGACGAAATGAATTTTCGGCAAGTGTCGCGGCTTGCTCACGTCGAACGGCCCCGGACCATTCTCGATCGCGTAGGCGCGATCGAACGGGAGCGACGCCCGTGGCGACAGCATCACCGCCGTCAGCGCCTCGGCCGATAACCCTTTCACCGGATAGCGATAGATCGCGGCCAGCACGCCGCCGTCTCTTGCTGCCGTCAGTTCGCCTGCCGCCATGCCGATCCCCCATATTTTTCAATCGGGCTCAGCGTATCGTTTCTTGCCGCTGGCCGCATCGGGCTGCGGCGATATCGAGCGGCCACAGCGATTGCGATGCTCCTTGCCGACGTTCCGAGATTTCGTGGCGCGGCGGCGAGCATCCCCTTTCAGCGGGCAAGCAGGCTGCCTATATCTGCTGCCGACACCCAATGATGCCGCTAGGGTCAGATGGGTGTTGCCTCAACTGAAATGGGTTCGGCAATTCGAACGCGCCTGACATGGGCGTCGGATCGCGCGAAGGAGTAATGCATGAATTTCGAGAGATACACCGACCGCGCAAAGGGGTTCGTCCAAGCTGGGCAATCGCTGGCGCTGCGCGACAACCACCAGCACTTTACGCCTGAGCACCTGCTCAAAGTCCTGCTCGACGATCCGGAGGGCTTGGCCGCCGGCTTGATTCAGCGCGGCGGTGGCGATCCGCGCGCGGCCTTGCAAGCCGTCGAGCGCTTGCTGGCGCGGCGGCCGAAGGTAACGGGCGGCTCTGGCCAGATCTATTTGGCGCCTGAAATGGCGCGGGTGTTTGATGCCGCTGAAAAGGCGGCTGATAAAGCCAGCGATAAATTCGTAACCGCTGAACGCTTGCTGCTGGCCATTGCGGTCGACGCGGCAACCGATGCCGGTAAGGCGTTGCGCGACGCCGGTGCGACTCCCGATAAAATCAATGCCGCCATCAATGACATTCGAAAGGGCCGCACAGCCGATTCCGCTGGCGCCGAGCAGGCCTATGACGCGCTGAAGAAGTACGCCCGCGATCTCACCGAGGCGGCAGCGACCGGCAAGCTCGATCCGGTAATTGGCCGCGACGAAGAAATTCGCCGCACCATTCAGGTTCTTTCACGGCGGACCAAGAACAATCCGGTGCTGATCGGTGAGCCCGGCGTTGGTAAAACCGCGATCGCGGAAGGCTTGGCGCAGCGCATCATCAAAGGCGACGTGCCCGAAAGCCTGAAAGACAAAAAACTCTTGTCGCTCGACATGGGCTCGCTGATCGCTGGTGCTAAATATCGCGGCGAATTCGAAGAGCGCCTTAAAGCTGTGCTGTCGGAAGTCCAGGCCGAAGAGGGCGGCGTCATCCTGTTCATCGACGAATTGCACACCATCGTCGGCGCCGGCAAAAGCGAAGGCGCGATGGACGCCGGCAATCTGCTCAAACCAGCGCTGGCGCGGGGCGAACTGCATTGCGTCGGCGCCACGACGCTGGACGAATATCGCAAGCACATCGAAAAAGATGCAGCCCTTGCCCGCCGCTTTCAGCCGATCTTCGTCGACGAGCCGACGGTCGAAGACACGATTTCGATCCTGCGCGGCCTGAAGGAAAAGTACGAGTTGCACCACGGCGTGCGCATCACCGATTCAGCCATCGTTGCTGCGGCTACGCTCTCGCACCGCTATATCACCGATCGCTTTTTGCCCGACAAGGCCATCGACCTCATCGATGAAGCGTCCTCGCGGCTGCGTATGCAGGTCGACAGCAAGCCGGAAGCGCTTGACGTCATCGATCGCGATCTGATGCAAATGATGATCGAGCGGGAAGCCTTGAAAAAGGAAACCGACGCGGCCTCGAAGGACCGCTTGGCGAAGCTCGATAAATCGATCGCCGATTTGTCCGAGCAATCAAAGCTGCTCACCGCGCGCTGGGAAGCAGAGAAGAACAAGCTCGGTTCGGCGCAGAAATTGAAGGAAGAACTCGACACGCTGCGCAATGAGCTGGAGCAGGCGCAGCGCAAGGGCAACCTGGCGCGGGCCGGCGAACTGGCCTACGGCGTCATCCCCGATCTCGAAAAGAAGATCGCGGCTATCGAAGCCGACGACGGCCGAAACCCGATGGTTGAAGAAGCTGTCACGCCCGATCAGATCGCAGGTGTCGTGTCGCGCTGGACCGGCGTACCGGTCGACAAGATGCTCGAAGGCGAGCGCGACAAGCTCCTGAAAATGGAAGATGCCCTCGGCAAGCGGGTCATTGGCCAGAAGGAAGCGGTGATCGCGGTGTCGACGGCCGTTCGCCGTGCCCGCGCCGGTCTGCAAGACCCCAATCGGCCAATCGGCTCGTTCATGTTCTTGGGTCCCACGGGCGTCGGTAAAACCGAATTGACCAAAGCACTCGCCGGGTTTTTGTTCGACGACGACAGCGCGCTAGTGCGCATCGATATGTCGGAATACATGGAGAAGCACTCGGTCGCGCGGTTGATCGGCGCGCCGCCGGGCTACGTCGGCTATGAAGAAGGTGGCGCGTTGACGGAGGCGGTCCGCCGCCGGCCGTATCAGATCGTGCTGTTCGATGAGATCGAGAAGGCGCACCCGGATGTGTTCAACGTGCTGCTTCAGGTGCTCGACGACGGCCGCCTCACTGATGGCCAAGGCCGCACGGTCGATTTCAAGAACACGATCATCATTCTGACGTCGAACATCGGCTCGGAGTATCTCGTCAACCAGAAGGAGGGCGAAGATACAGATGCCGTGCGCGACGACGTGATGAACGAAGTTCGCGCGCGCTTTAGGCCCGAATTCTTGAACCGGCTCGACGAAATCATCCTGTTCCATCGCCTGCAGCGAAGTGAAATGGGGCGCATCGTCGACATCCAAATGGGCCGCCTGCTTCGCCTCGTCGCCGATCGCAAAATCATGATCACTCTGGATGATAACGCGCGCAGTTGGATCGCCAATCGCGGTTATGATCCAGCCTACGGCGCACGACCGCTGAAGCGTGTCATCCAACGCTACGTGCAAGATCCGCTTGCCGAGCAAATTCTCGCGGGCGGCGTCAAGGACGGCGACGCTGTCACGGTCTCAGTGCGTGACGGCGTGCTGACGATCAACGGTTGGCCCGTGAAGGTTTAGTTTTGCGTTGTGGCCTGCTCTCGTCTTGATGAGATAACTTAAGGACGGCGGCGACAATCATCGGTCGCCGTCGCGTTCTTTTTTCATGGTGCTTCTGGCTGGGGCCTCCGACTCCGCTCCGCGGAGCCAGCCGGATGCGCTGGGGCTGTTGCGCATCCGAAATCTCTTACTTATTCGCTGTCATGACTGGTGCCCGGCGCAGCAACTCTTCGATGCGCGCGCGTTCCTTCTGGAACTCGGCCAGGTCTTTGCCGTCGAGCTTGCGCTCGCGGGGCACCTGGATCGACATCGGATCGACGAAGCGGCTGTTGACCAGCACTTCGAAATGCAAATGCGGGCCCGATGACAGTCCGGTGCTGCCGACATAGCCGATGATCTGGCCTTGGCGGACCTTCACGCCCACGGCAACGCCGGCAGCAAAGCGCTGCATGTGGCCGTAGGCGGTGTGATAGCCGTTGGCGTGGCGAATGCGCAGGTAGTTGCCGTAATAGCCTTTGTGCCCGGCTTCCTCGATCGTGCCGGTACCGGACGCGAGCACCGGTGTTCCCGGCGCGCACGCCCAATCGACGCCGGTGTGCATTTTGCGCGTGTTGAGCAGTGGGTGATAGCGAACGCCGTATCCCGATGTCAGGCGGACGTCTTCGCCGCGCACCGGTTTACGCATCAAGAACTTTTTCGAATTGTTGCCGGCGTCGTCGTAATAGTCGACCACGCCATCGGCGCTGCGGAAACGATAGAATTTATACAGGCTGCCAGCACTATTGATGGCCGTATAGAGCAACTCGCCGGGCGGTCCGTCGGTCGATTGTTCTTCTTTCATGTCGAAAAACATCTCGAGCGTATCGCCCGGGCGAACGCGGCGGCGGAAATCGTTGTCGAAGGCGTTGACCTTCAACATCTGTTCGATCGTCGCTGGCGGCAAATTCTGGGTCAGAGATGCGTAATAGATGCTGGCATATAAACTGGCGTTTTGGCCGCTTTCGCCGTCGGGGCCACCGGCCTGCTGCAGCTCTTGCCCGATCAGAGATTGCGCCGAAGCAACGAATTCACCCGCCGGATTGCGCGATACGGTGACGATATGATCGTGGCCATCGGAAAAAATCGAAAACCGCGCGGGTTCTTTTTGATCGGCTTGCGTCAGTGACGGCACCACGGTGATGCGGACTTCCTGCCCCGGCACCAGCGCCGATTCCGGGAATGTCGATTGCGCGGCTTCAATCATCGATCGCGCCAGCCAAGGTGGCGCGCCGGCATTGGTGAGAATTTTGGTCAGAGTATCAGTACGCCCGACTGTGACCAGCATCACCTCGCCGCCTTCCAACTCAATCGCCGGGTCGTCGTTCGTGTCGGGCGATTTGAAGATATCGGTGGTGTTGGTTTGTGTCGATGACGCGGCTTGCAACGGCCACGCGGCTTTGTCGGGAGTATTGAGACTGATATCGCCAGCGACTCCGTCGAGCGGTTCGCCGGCCGGGACGGCTTCAGCGTCGGCTGTCGCACTGCTCGCCGACCGTTCAACGATGTCGGTGACTTCTTGCGTGTCGAGTTCCTGGCCATCCTCGCCGGGAAGAATGCCGCCGAGCAGTTCGACGACCTTCACCGACACGTCAGTGCGTGACAGGCCGCTGCCGGCATTTTCGTCCAAGTCTACGTTGGCGCTGACCGGACGACTGTTGGCGTAAAGCCGGAATGGATTGAAGGGCGGGATATCGACATTTGCGCCGGCCGGCACGGGCGCCAATCGCGCGACGATGCGGGCGTAGGGCTTTTGGCGCATATACTCGCGACCATCACGTCGGCTTTTTGAGCTCTCGTGGATGATGTAGCGCGTCGACAGGGCGCCGGTCGTGAGCTGCAAGAGATCGGTCTTCGGCGCCGACCAACGCAGGCCGTCGGTGTTTCGCATGTTCGGCATGACTGCCGCCGTCGCCGTCCCGTCACGAATGCTTTGCAGCGCTGGCAACAGTCCATCGCTGTCACCCGGTTCGTCGGCCGAGCCATAGATGACCACAAGAATCGCAATAGCGCCGACGGTGGCCGCAAGACAGGTGCTGAGCAGCCAGCGAAACCGGCCGCCAGCGCGCGTGTCAAAGTGATCGGCGTCGTAGAGATCTTTGACGAAGCCGGCGCCGCGTCCGCCATAGGTTTCCGGCCGATAGGTCGGCGTCGCCGTGCGCGTCTGCGTCTCGAGCGCGAAGGCGCCGTCCGCTGACTGCGAGAATTTCCGGCGACGGCTTAGCACTGACAACCGGTCCCCCTGCTCCCCAAACACGCCCGAAAGCCGCACTCCCAGCACAGCCCATGTCCCGCGTTGCGCGCGCCGTAACGATGCGACAGGCGCTCGCCGCGGCGATTATTGCAGCCGTGATCGCTCTCCATGCTCAGCAAAAGCACGATCGCGATGCAGCGGCGCACTGAGCGCACGCCCCACATCACATTTACGCTGATTTTGCCGATGTTTACTAAGAGTTCCCGACGGTCCAACTGACTTGACTGCTGAAACCCGGCAGGTTCGTGGCGAAATTGAGTAGGTTAAAGTTTTTTCGGCAGCGGCTGACATGAGATCGATCATAGAAAGACTAGGAAACGCGTAAAGCACTGGCATCGCACGCCAAACTTGCCCGGATCCGACACCGGTCCACAGCCGCAACAAATTTAAAAATCAGTGTTGACACCTCGGC
>JAIEPV010000267.1 GCA_019748215.1 Hyphomicrobium sp. | reverse complement strand
CTCGTTATTACATCTGCATGCCAATGCCCATAAATGGAATTGAATTATAATAACGAACTTCACGATCATGCATATCAGCGCATAACGAGGCAGAACATGTCACAACGAAAGCTATCACGAGACGCCATTGTCCATCCCGATCCCTCACAAACGGTGCGCACGCTCCTCGATGTCAAATTGAAACTGCAGCGAGTGACGGACGTTCCCGCACGCCGGATTGCCGACGATATTTCGGCTCTCAATACACTCGGCAATATGCACAAGCTGCCGGGCGAGAAAACGCCGGACTTGGCGCTTGCTCGCATGGAAGCTGACCCACGGCTAATCACCAAATACTTCGGACGTAAGCCGGCGGCCCTGATGGGCATGCAGAAGGGTAGCTTGAACAATCTTACGTGTCGCGTCCGTCATGCGATGCGCAAGACCGGCGCCGGCCCCCGCATTGCCAATCGCGGCAGACCATTGTCACCGCTATGGTCGCGTGAGTTTTCGAGACTGCCGGCGTTGCCGTTCCATCCCGGGCTTATCAGTTTCGTCCGATATCTCGACACGGAAGAAATCGCTCCCCACGACGTCACCAGCGAGCATTTGAGAGCGTTCGGAGATCAACTCGAAGCCTCCGGAATGCGGCTTCGCCCGCGACAGACGATTCTCGCTGCGCGAAGCGCCTGGAATTCTGCGGCATCTCGTTTTCCGGAGTTCTGGCCATCGACGCTCCTGTGGTTTAAATTGCGGTTCGATAATCACTATTCCATGCCGTGGTCGGCGTTCGCCAATAGCTTCTATGACGAGGTGTCGCAGCGCACGGCCGCAGTGCTTGATCCCGCCATTGACGATGCGGATGCGCTTGACGCCGTCTGCACAGCGACCGCAGTCGGCAACGAATACGACATCCGCCGTTTTGCCTCGGCCCTTGCCCTTCAGACGGGCCGTGATCCAAAAACGATCACGTCAATATCGGATCTTGTTGATGTCGATGCAGTCGTGGCCATATTGCAATTCTTACTTGACCGAGCGCGCCAAAAGCAGCCCGACACGCGAACGACATCTGGCTTGCACGTCGCCGCTCAGCTGCTTTGCAGTCTGGCGCGCAATTGGGTGAAAGTCGACGAAGGTCATCTCAAGCGGCTGCGGAAGATTGCCAAAGGGCGAGACCCAAAATCAGCATCCAAAGGCCAACGCAAGCGCAACAAAAGGGAGATGACAAAGAAGAACCGGACGATGCTCAACGCCTTCCGGGACGAGCGGACGGCATCACGTTTTCTAAATTTGCCTGAGGCGATATTTAAACGGGTCACAAAACGCAGAGTGTTGCGGCGAACCGATGCGGCGAAGCTGGCGTGTTGCTTCGCGATCGCCCTGCTTCAAGTCGCGCCGGTTCGGCCAAAGAACGGCTCGGGAATCAAGTTGGGCTCCAATCTCATTGAGCAAGGCAGCGGTAGCTCGCGCCGTGTATTCGTTCATTGGGCGCCTGAGGAAGTCAAAAATGGCGCCGAACTTCACTTCGAGCTGACAGGGTCGACGCTCGAGCTCTTCGATCTCTACGCGTCGCGTGTTCGACCACGCCTTTGTGGTCCGGAGAATATCTATCTCTTCCCCGGACGCGGTCTGGGTCCGAAAAATAGGAACTGGTTCAGCACGCAAATCGCCAAGCTTCTTGAAGACGAGATCGGCGTGCCGGTCACTGGTCAGCAATTTCGCCATCTGATGGGCTTCATTTATCTGATCGAGCACCCGGGAGACTACGAGACGGTCCGCCAATTTCTCGGTCATTCCGACATCCGGACGACGGTCGATTTCTACGCCGGCATGCAAATGGAAGACGCCGCAAAAACGCTCGACGCGGTGGTGACCAAGCGCCGGAACGAGCTTGCCGGGCTGGCACGCCGCTCTCCGCGCTCGAGGAAAGCGTGACATGGTCTGGGACGGTAAATCTCTCCCGAAGGAGCTTCTTCCAATACGCGAGATCGCGCGCTGGAAAAGCCTTACGGGACCGACGGCGATTCTCGCTGACGATGGGCCAGCGGCCGACTGGCGCAAAAAAACAATCGAACTCACGTGGGGTAACTACACGTCGTGGCTCGGTTGGCTTCACGCATCGGGCTGCTACGATCCGCCGGAAAGACCTGAGGTACGAATTACTGCAGATCGCGTTGTAAGTTTTATACGCGCGATGCGCGAGCGCAAAAATGCTGCGGCTACGATATATTTGCGCGTGCTCGCCTTAGAGCGCGTCATGGCGGTGCTGGCGCCGGACGCGGATCGCACTTTCCTTCGCGTGATCCTCAGAAATCTGCCGCAGCCGGGAAATGCCGCTGCAAAACGCGCTCGCCTACAGGAGACAGCCGTTCTCGTCGATCTGGGCATCCGGCTCATGGAGAGTGTCGAGGCGCAAAAGGCGAATCTCACGCGAGGTCTCGCTACGCTCTACCGCGACGGCCTGCAAATCGCATTACTGGCCTTGCGACCGCTGCGGTGTACGAACTTCGCGGTAATGGAACTCGGTAAAAACTTGGTTCTGCGGGGCGACTTCTGGTGGCTCTATTTCGATGCCGATGAGACCAAAAACGCTGGTGTCATCGATGTCCCTGTTCCGGCTGCTCTGGTGCGTTGGCTCGAGAATTATCTGACCTTGTACCGTGGGCTTCTTACCGGTACTCGGTATTCAGGTACACGGGTCTGGGTCTCGTACCGGTTTACTGCGCAAGAACCCAACAGCATATACGACCGTATCACGATGCGTACTGAGGATGCCTTCGGCCGAGCCATCAATCCGCACTTGTTCAGGGACGCTCTGGCGACATCACTCGCTATAAACGACCCAGAAATCGTGGGAATATCGCACGTTATGCTTGGGAACGGTGTTGAGACCTGCCAGCGATACTACAATTTGGCGCGCACTCATCAGGCCGGTCACAGGTTGAATGGCGCCATCGCGTCGATGCGCGACCGCCTTCACCAGAAATTTGTTTAGGTGAATAGATGCGAAGCGCGACCCAGTCCGGCTGTCGAGCCGTAGATTACCATCGATACAGTTCCGATGCCCAACGTGCTGCTAGTATTGAGGATCAGGCGCGTATTTGCCAGGAGCGAATCCGCAACGAAGGCTGGGTTTATGTACGGAGCTATCAAGACCGCGCAATGAGCGGGGCATCACGCTTGCGCCCAGCTTATCAAAAGCTACTCGACGATGCCCGACGTCATCAGTTTGATGTCGTTGTCGCAGAGTCGCTCGACCGGCTAAGCCGTGATCAGGAGGACGTCGCCCACCTCTACAAGCAATTGACGTTCGCTGGAGTGCGGCTGCTCACGTTGAGCGAAGGGTTTATATCCGAGTTGCACGTAGGGCTTTCCGGCACGATGGGCGCCCTGTACCTGAAGCACTTGGCTGAGAAGACCAGACGCGGCCTGCGTGGCCGCGTGGAGGCCGGCCGATCAGGTGGCGGCAACTCCTACGGGTATGACTTAGTCGTAAAGCCCGACGCCGACGGCAACACTGAGCGTGGACTGCGCAAAAAGAACGAGCCACAGGCTTTGATCGTACTCCGTATCCTGACTGACTACGCGGCCGGCAAATCGCCCCGCTCCATTGCGAAGGATCTAAACACGCTAGGTATTCCTGGCCCATCAGGCGGCACATGGAGCCCAAGCGCCATCAACGGCAATAGTGGTCGCGGTACAGGCATCCTAAATAATGAACTCTATGTAGGGCGGATAGTCTGGAACCGGCTGCGCTATATCAAAAACCCGTCGACCGGAAAACGCGAGTCTCGGCTAAATGGTCCTAATGATTGGATTTTGAAGGACGCGCCGGAATTGCGGATCGTGCCGCAACAGCTTTGGGACAAGGTGAAAGCGCGGCAACGCGCCATGACTCGTGACACACGGCCGAATACCGGAAGCGCGAAGGCTACCGATGGGTTTTGGCAGCACCAGCGGCCTCGCTATTTGCTGTCTGGGCTGATGAAATGCGGCTGCTGCGGCGCGAACTACACGAAATATGGTGCCAATCGTTTTGCCTGCGCGGCCGCCCGTGATAGGGCTACCTGCAGAAACTCGCTTACGATCCGGGGAGATGTTCTAGAAGCCTCAATCTTGGCCGGGCTAAAGACACGACTGATGGAACCCGCACAGTTCGAAAAATTCGCGAAAGCGTTCGTGGCCGAGTCGAATCGGCAGCGGATGACTGCCAAGGCGGTCAAAGCCAACACGCGGGCGGACATCGATGTCGTTGAGCGTCAGATAAAGCGGTTGGTGGACGCAATTTTAGCGGGAGCCGACGCCCTACCGCTCAATGTAAAACTAAAAGAGCTGGACGCCAAGAAAAGCCGACTCGCCGAACAGCTTGAAGTGGTACCCGACGAGATGCCACTTTTGCATCCAGCGCTTGCCGTCGTTTATCGAGATAGTGTCGCTGCGCTTGCGTCGGCTCTCTACGACGACCGCGAGGGTCGCCAAGCCTTCGAACGCATCAGGTCTATGATCGAAGAGGTGCGGTTGACGCCAGTGGAAGGCGAATTGGCGGTCGAGTTGCGAGGCGATCTCGCCGGAGTTCTTAAAACAGCAGGCAGGGCCAATCAAGCGCCTGATATTGCAAAAGAAAATGCACTGCAAATCAAGATGGTTGCGGGGGCCCGCAACAGCTATTGCAGTCATGGCCTCGAATGCGGTTTCGAGCATGAAGTTGGCCATGCTCTGGCGGAAGTCCAAGATAGCATGCAATTCTGAGCCGCTTGGCTATTTCTAATCATCTACAAAGCATCTTTGAGGTGCACGGGCGTCCGCAATGCGTTTGGTTCCGCGCGCAGTGCGCCGCTTTTTTCGGGAGGAAGCGTCCGGCTATTCCGGCACGACGGCAGTCAAACGAGGCGTGCCGTTCGATTGAGGACCATGCGTGCTTCCTCGGCAATTGATCGTGTCAGTTCGGCGGCCGGCATCGGCCGAGCCATGGCAACTGATTGGCCAGCCCAAAGGGGAGAGTAGCCGCTGTCGCTTTGCGATTCAGCTCTGGCTCTCAATGGACCAAGGACGTTGCCAGCAAACGGGAATTGCGGTGCTTGGCGATTGAGGCATCCGCTCGCACGCATTGCGGTGTTTATGATCCCACGAGCGGGCCGACCGGTAAAAATGTTAGTGAACGCAGTATCGGACGATCCTGCTTTAGACAACGCTTCGCGATGCAGCGCGGTTGGCTTGGCCTCTGGGCAAAGCAGATAAGCCGTACCGATCTGCGCCATCACTGCTCCGAGTGTCAGTGCGGCAGCAAGACCACGACCATCCGCAATCCCGCCCGTTGCGATGACGGGAACGCGCACCGCATCGACGATCTGCGGCACCAACGAAAGGGTGCTCGGCTGGCGCTGAATATCATCGACCAGATCGTCGAACAGGAACATGCCGCGATGCCCTCCGGCTTCCGATCCCTGCGCAATCACGATGTCAACGCCGTTGGCTTCGAGCCATCTGGCCTCGGCAACTGTTGTGGCGGTCGAGAGGATGACGGCGCCTGTCGCACGAACGCGTTGCAAGAGATCCTGGGCTGGCAATCCAAAATGGAAGCTGACGACGGCGGGCTTGTGCTGTTCGACGAGACTGCAGCTCTCGGCGTCAAAGGGCGCGCGGCTCGTGTTGGCATTGGGCGTATCGGAGTGCAGACCAAGCCGCTCGTAGTGAGATGCCCAATAGGACCGCCATAGCGCTTCACCCTCCGGCGCGGGTTCAGGCATGCTATGACAGAAAAAATTGACGTTGTAGGGTCGGTTTGTAGACGCTTTGATTTTTTGCAACTGGTCGTGCAGTTGATTGTGGGTCATCAGGGCAGCCGGCAAGGACCCAAGGGCTCCGGCTTCGGACACTGCGATTGCCAACTCGGCATCATTACTGCCCGCCATCGGCGCCTGAATAATCGGGTAGGTCAATGCGAGGCGATCGATAAGTGACATGACGTTGCGATCTCCAGTTGATGATTGAG
>JAIEPV010000258.1 GCA_019748215.1 Hyphomicrobium sp. | reverse complement strand
ATATCGGGGCGAAGCGGGATCAGCGTCGCAATATCTCGCCGCTGCAGCGATCCCGCCAAACCGGCGATCAAACCACTGTCGCGGGATAGGCCGAGAAACTCGGCGAGAAAAGCCATCGAGGCGACGTTGGTTAACGGCCCAGCCGCCTTATCGGCCGTGTCGAGCATGACGCCGTAGAAGCCGGCGCCGGCAAGGTCAGGAATGACATTTAGGTCTGGCCGGCTGTCGGCCATCAGCACGGCGACAAGGCGAGCCTGTGCGAGCCGGGCTTGCCCGAGAGCGGAGATGGCGTGGCGCGCGTCACAGCTGCCAAAAAAGCCGACTTTGACAATATCGACGCCCGTCGCCGCGATGGCTTCGGCGGCGGCCACCATCGCGGGTGGCTCAGTTTGCAGATCGCCAATCGTGGCGCTGACCGGCTTTGCTCCAGCCACCACAGCGACGATATTTTTGATTGTTGCGGGCGGAAGCGCACCGAGAGCGCCGGCCTTTGGATCCTTGCAATCGATCAGGTCCGCGCCAGCGTCGAGGGCAAGTCGTGCCTCCGCCACGCAGGTGACGCTCGCCAGAAACGCCGGCGCCAAAGGTCGTGCGCTGTGCTGCCCGTCGGCGCGATGAAAAGGAGGCATGGAAGGATCCGCTCAATGCGATCGTCGACGCAGCGCTACGCCGGTTGAAAAATTCGCGCCTGTTCGGCAGCAACGGCGCTTTTGTCCGCCCGCTCCGCCGGGGAAAGTTCAACACGCACGTCCTGGATCACACTCGCCTGCCCCGGCGCCAAGCGCAAGATCCGGGTGCCGAGTTGCACCGCCTCCGCTCGATCGTGAGTGACGAAAATCACGGTTGTCGGATGTTGCCGCCACAGATCCATCAGAAGTTGCCGCAAGCTATGCGCCGTTGGATCGTCGAGTGAAACGAAAGGCTCGTCCATCAGCAAAATTGCGGGTTCAAGGATAAATCCCCGCGCTAACGCGACGCGCCGCTGCATGCCGAGCGACAGCCGTTCCGGATAGGCATTCGCCGACGGCGATAGGCCAACGCGGTCTAGCATCTCGGCGATTTTGCCGTGGCGCGGATCGCCGTCGGGGAGCGCGAGCGCGATGTTTTCTTCGACCGTTCGCCACGGCAGCAGACGGGGTGACTGAAAAATGTAAGTTAGGCGATCTCGGCCAGGTCCGAGATCGATGTCACCGTCGAAGTCACGATCGAGCCCGGCGATGATATTCAGCAGCGTTGATTTTCCGCACCCGGACGGTCCGGTCATGACGAGAAACGAGCGCGGTTCGACCTCGAAAGCCACATCGCGGAGCACCACTTGGTCGACGCGCGCGCCGACCGCCGGAAAAACCTTGCGCGCGACACGGATGCGAATGTTGCCGTCGGAGCGATCAGAAACGCCGCTGGATTGCGCTAGCGCCGCCATGCGTTCACCCGTGCTTGCAGTGGCTGTAGGATCGTGAATTCGATGATCTGCACGATGATAATGAAGCCGAGTGCGTAGGCCAAAATGGTCGTTACGTCGAACTCTTGAAAGGCAATGTTCAAGCGATAGCCGACACCACTCGAGCGGCCGAACGCTTCAACCACGAGCACGATCTTCCAAACGAGCGCTAAACCGGAGCGTGCCGATCCGGCAAAAAACGGCGCCAGTTGCGGCAGCGTGACGTGACGGAGCGTCTTCCACCAGCCGAACTTGTAGACCGCCGCCATTTCGGCGAGATCACGAGACAAACTACGCGCTCCTTCGCGCATGTTGACCGCGACATTAGGAATTTTATTGAGCGCGACGGCGGTGACGGCTGCCGCTTCGCTCAGCCCGAACCAAATATAGCAGAGCGTAATCGTGACCAGCGCGGGCAGATTCAAAAACAAGATAAGCCAGGTATCGAAGAACCGATCGGCGCGGCGAAACGTGCCAAGCGCCAAGCCAATGGCCGACCCGATGAACATGGAGACGACGAATGCCACGGCGACGCGGGCCAGCGTTGCGCCGATGTGATGCCAAAGATCACCGCTGGCGGCCTCACGCAAAAGCACGTCGAAAACGGCGACGGGTGTCGGCAAATATTTGTTCTGCAAGACAATGGCTGTGACATGCCACAGCGCGACGAATGCCAAGAGCGAGCCGAGCGTCCAGCCCAGCCGCTCAAGCGTTTTCGACCACCCGGAAGATGCGTTAGACACGCGCGGGATAGAAGAGATTTGCGTCAAAACGGGTGCCATCGCCTACGAGTTCCGCGTCGCCGAGTTCGATCAGAAGTTTGGTCAGCTTTTCAGCCGATGCCGTGTCGGACGGCGTCCAGCCGGGCGTAATGCCGGCCCGGAAAAAGCCTTTGATGGATTGCAGTTCGGCGTCCGTGGCGGGTTTGATCAGCGGCCGAAGCCGCTCCCACGCCGCATCTGATTTTGCAAGAACCGCGTTGGCATCGGCGACGGCGGCCAGCAGTTTGTCGACCGCGACGGCGTTGTCGGTGACGGCTTTTTCCGACCAGATAAAACCAACGAGTGCCGGCGCCGGATTGATGTCCAGTGCCGCCATCACGTCGGACATACTGAGAATTTGCCGGGCGCCCCGTCCGGCAAGGCGGGCGGCATAAGTCCAGAAATTCAAGACCGCATCGAGCCGGCCGTTGCGGAATTCTTCGGTGACCAGGGGTGCAGCGCCGAATACGGGTTCGGCAATTTTGGAGATGTCTTCGCCCAGCACTTTGCGTGAATAAGCTCTAAGCAAGATCCAGCTTTTGTCGATCCCGGTTCCAGCAACGCCAATTTTCTTGCCTCTGAGATCGGCGAGCGTTTTGACCGGGCTGTCCGTCGGCACCATCAGACTGCCGAGCGTTGCCGAATAAGGCGCGAATTTGAGGTCGAGACCTTTCGAGCGCTGGCGCATAGCCCAGGTCCAGTCACTGACAATGACGTCGGATTCGCCGCCGAGAAGCGCAATCGGCGCGGCGGCGTTGGTCGCAACTTCAACGATTTTCAGCTCAAACCCGTGCTTGGCTTCGAGCCCCTCGGCGCGGATGGTATCGATCAGCCAGCTGACCGATCCGAACTTCACCGAGCTCAATCGAATGGGCGACGCAGCAACCGCAGCGCGCGGCCAAGTCGCGGCCATAACGCCCAGCCCGGCAGAGGCCAACAGGTCACGTCGGTTCAACGAGATCATTGCTTGGTCGCCTCGACGTTGAAGCGATTGCGCCACAGCCAACGGATGCCATGCAGCCAAAGCTCATCCGTGTTGCCTCTTATTTCTGCCGACATGGCTTTCACCAGCTTGCCGCTTTCCGCCTCGCGGGCGAACAACTGCAAGCTGATCAAAGCGTCCGACAATTTGTCGACGTAACCGGTGACGGCCAGGTCAGCGCCGGCCTGCTTGGCGATTGGCACTTCGCAGGCGTCACACTTGTTGAACGGAGACGCGGCTTCAACGTCTTTGGCGAGCGGCTCCAAGCTGACCACAGCGAACTTGCCGTCCTTCTCCATCAACGTTTTGAGTTCTTCGGCAACGAGCTTCATGCGCCGCAAATCTTCTTGCTTCGGCTTGGCAAAGGGGTCGCCCTCAATTTCGACGTCGCGGATGTCGAAAGGAAAAATCGCGATTTTTTGCACCGCAGCAGACGGGGCGGCGATCGCTGAACGCTGCGATGGGCCGATTGCTAGCAGCGCGGCGACAACAAGCGAAGTGAGGCGAAGGACATCGTAAGCGGTTGCCATTGTTGATCCTTTTATACGGCCGACGCGCGGATGAGGACCCTCGGAGGGTGTCATGCCAAGGTGATGAAGGTACGTGCGCTATGACCCCCTAGTTTTGCAAGGTGGCACACGCCGGGCGAGCCGCGTGTGCTGGTCACAAAAGCGCGAGTGGAATTGCGCTGACTTGACATCGGCCCGCCAGGCACCCTTTTACAGTAACACAGTAACACTTCCAACGAACGGCCCTATGCAGGCCGCGTGGCAGCTCTGGAGGCGCATTGGTGACGGTTTGGATATGGGCAGAGCAGCTAGCTGCCAGGATGAAGGCTGCCGCTGGAGCAGCGGTTTTGGTGATCGCCGTTGCGGTCGGCATCACCCCTCATTTAGCGTCGGCGGTCTTGGCGGCCGATGAGGCGCCAGCCATCGCGCCCGCGCCGTCAGCAGCGCCATCTGAAATCGTCGGCAAAGCCGGCGAAAAGCCCGTCATCGCCATCTCGATTTTGTATCTGAAGCAGCTGCGGGATGAGAATCCGCCCCTCTCGCTCTTAGATCTGGCACCAGACGATGAAGGTATTGCGGGCGCCCGCCTCGCCGTCGCCGACAACAACACAACCGGGACCTTTCTCGGCCAATCGTTCAAATTAGAAACGGTCGAAAGTGCGAACGTCGACGATTTGATCAAAGGCGCGAACGATTATATCGCCGCCGGCACCGGCTTCGTTATTGCAGACCTCGACAGCCCGTCGCTGATCAAATTGGCGGATGCGCTCGCCGGCAAACCTGCACTTGTGTTGAACGTCGGCAATCCTGACGATGAGCTGCGCGAAGAAAAATGCCGCGCCAACGTGGTTCACTTAGCACCGACTCGCACGATGCTGGCGGACGCACTTGGCCAGTATCTCGTTTGGAAACAGTGGCGCAACTGGTTCATCGTTTCCGGACCAACGGCGCAAGACAAACTGCTGGCCGACGCCTACAAGCGCGCCGCCAAACGGTTTGGCGGCAAAATTGTCGAGGAACGTGAATTCAAATACGAGTCGGGCAGCCGCCGAGCAGATGGCGGATTTGAACAAATCCAGCAGCAAATTCCGCAGTTCACACAGAACGCCAAAGATCACGACGTCGTCATCGTGGCCGACGAAGGGCAACTGTTCGCCGATTACATGCCCTACCGTACCTGGACGCCGCGCCCGGTAGCTGGCTCAGCCGGTTTGACGCCGACCAGCTGGCATCCCGCGCTCGAACTGTGGGGCGGAACGCAATTTCAGAACCGCTTCAAACGGATGGCCGGGCGCTTGATGCGGCCACTCGATTATAATGCCTGGATTGCCATGCGTGTCGTCGGTGAAGCCGCCGCGCGTAAGCAAACCGGCGACTTTAGGACACTGAACGACTACATCCACTCGCCCGAATTCGAAGTCGCGGCCTTCAAAGGCGTGAAGACGACATTCAGGGGCTGGAATGGGCAGCTGCGCCAGCCTTTAATTGTTACCACTCCAAAGCTGCTGGTGACCATCTCGCCGCAACCGGGCTTTCTGCATCAGTTCACCGAACTCGACACGCTCGGCATCGATAAACCCGAAACCAAGTGTCAGGCGTACACGAAGCCATGACCCGCACGCTGCACCGGAGCGACGAACGCTTCGGTGGTTTCAGCCGGCTAACCGTTTCAAATGGAGCGCACCATGTCTCGACTTCATCTTACCTCAGTCGCAGTCGCAACCGCCACTTTGGCTGCACTGGCTGCGTCTCCGGCCATGGCTTACACGGCCTATGTGACGAACGAGAAGGACAACACGATCACGGTTATCGATACCGTTAAGCTGGAAGTCATCAAGACGATCAAGGTCGGGCAGCGGCCTCGCGGCATCGTGCTGTCGAAGGATGGCAAATGGATCATCGTGTGCACCAGTGACGATAACATCATCCAGGTTTACGACGCCAAGACGTATGAGTTCGTGAAGACACTGCCGTCTGGACCTGATCCAGAGTTGTTGGTGCTGCATCCAAGCGGCAACCCGCTTTATATCGCCAATGAAGATGACAACCTCGTCACCGTCGTCGATATCGAAAAAGATACCGTGCTGTCGGACGTTCCGGTTGGCGTTGAACCGGAAGGCATGGGCATGAGCCCGGACGGCCTCGTCCTCGTCAACACGTCCGAAACGACCAACATGGCGCATTTTATCAGCACCAAAACGCTCAAGACGTTCGATAACGTCCTGGTCGACAGCCGG
>JAIEPV010000134.1 GCA_019748215.1 Hyphomicrobium sp. | reverse complement strand
GCAGCCGCAGAATTATCTTCACGTTCGAGCAGCGGATTGCGTTCGAGCTCGGCGTCGACGAACTCGGTCAGCTCCATATTGGATAGCTGGAGAAGACGGATGGCCTGCTGCAGCTGTGGTGTCATCACCAGCTGCTGGCCTTGCCTCATCTCGAGTTTGCCCGAGAGCGCCATGCGCTAACCTGCTGCTCCTAAATCAATCGGTCGGGGCAGCTGTAATCAACGTGCGTTAACGAACATATCGCCCAAATAAACCCGACGCACATCTTCATTTGCTATGATTTCCGAAGGCTTACCCTGTGTCAGAACTTGACCATCATAGATGATATATGCGCGGTCGATCAGGCTCAATGTTTCGCGGACGTTGTGGTCGGTAATCAACACGCCAATGCCGCGCACCGTCAAGTGGCGAACCAGCTGCTGAATATCACCGACGGCGATTGGGTCAATGCCGGCAAACGGTTCGTCCAGCAACATGAACGACGGACGCGAGGCCAGTGCCCGGGCGATTTCGCAGCGACGCCGTTCTCCGCCCGAAAGTGCCATGGCCGGAGACTTGCGCAGCCGGGTTATGGTGAATTCTTCGAGAAGGCTGTCGAGCTGTTCCTTGCGCGCCTTCTTGTTGGGCTCAACCAGTTCGAGGATCGCCATGATGTTTTGTTCGACGGTCAGGCCTCGAAAAATCGACGCCTCTTGCGGCAGGTAGCCGATGCCGAGCCGCGCCCGCTGGTACATCGGCAGCACCGTTACATCTTCGCCGTCGATGGTGATGCGGCCGTGGTCGGCTGGAACGAGGCCCGTGATCATGTAGAAAACGGTTGTCTTGCCAGCACCATTGGGGCCAAGCAAGCCGACGGATTCACCGCGGCCGACGGCGAGGCTCACGCCTTTGACCACCATGCGCTTGCGATACGATTTCTTGATCTCAAAAGCAGTCAGCCAGCCTTCGGCGCCAATCGCGTGGGGATCATTGTTGGCCCCGCGCGCGCTCTTTTGTGCGCCAACGCCTGAGCCATTCGTTTGGGCGCCGTTCGTCGCGCCGTGGCCGTTACTGTCGCCATAGGCGCCATCAATCGCCTTGCGCATAAATGGAATGGCCTTGAACACCCCTGTCCCCCGGACCGGTTACGACGTTAACGCAAGTGAGCAGCATTGTCTGGCGGCTGCATTGCTTCTAACAACGTTGAAGCGGCGAGTCTAAGGCTGCGATCGGGCTTGCCAGGCGCTGCCATCGGCGGCGCTCCCAGTGGTCCCCCCAGTGCCACCGCCGGCGCCACCGCTGCCCGTGGCGCGCTCGCCGGCGCGCCCAGCGGCCGCGCCCCCTATCGCGGACTTCGCGGCCTTTGTCGCCCGATTTTTCATATCGCTCGGATAGAAAACGGCACTCGGACGGCCGTCGGTAACGGTCGTCCCATCGCTCGCCCCGCCACCGGCTGTGATGGCCGTGCTCGCGGCCGACTCCGTTTTGATGGTGCTCTCGCCGGTGGTCATGTCGATGACCAGCTTGGTGCCACGCACGACGTTCTTGCCTTGCGTTAAAATGACATTTCCGCCGAGCGTCGCCATGTTGGCTTTGGGATCAAATTCGGCCCAGTCGCCCGTGGCGGTTTGGCCGTCATTGCCAGTCACCTGAACTTTGTCGCGCGCCTTGATCCGCGTCAACTGAGCCGCCGCGGCTTTGGTGTCGTTGCCGGCACCAAGTCCCGCCGCTCCGGTGTATTTTGCAGTCAGTGTCGCCGCCCGAATGATGAAGTCACCTTGAATGGCGCGCACGTCCCCAGTGAACACGGCGTCTTTGAGCGTGTCGTCGACGTCGAGCCGGGCGGCTTCGATATTGATCGGTGCGCCCGGCGTGGTTTTGAATGTTGCTCCGAATGACACACCTTGGTCGCCATCGGCCGGTTGGGCTTTAGCGGCGGTCTTGCTGGCGGTCTCCTGCTTGAATTTGACGAAGATCCGACCGGCACCACCGGCGGCCGTGGGCGCGGTCAACTGCATTTTGCCGACGCTGCGGTTAAACGCCAGCCGTCCGCCGCGCATCTCGTTGCCGCCTTGAGTCAGCGTCACAGCACCCGTCAGGAGCACTGTATCCGCGACGGAATCGAACTCGGCACGGTCGCCAATCGCACGCCTGTCGGGAAGTTGAACGACCACCACATCGCCATCCACGATGGCTCTCTTGCTGACCGCATCAAATTCGACCGTGCGGCCGGAGACGGTCTCGCCGGAGGCTTGGCGAAGTTCGATGGGGCTTTGGGCAAAGATGCGCTTCAAGCGACCGGCGTTGTCAGTGCTGGCCGCATCAATCGCAGGTTTGGCGATCGCGGCCGTGGCGGCCGTTTTCGCAGTCGGCGGTGGCGTAACCGCAGCCGCTGCGCTGCCCTGATACGTCACTTCAAGTTCAGGGGCAGTTAGCGTGGTGCCGTCTTGCTCGGCGACCACTTGCCCATTGAATATCGCGGTCTTTGCAACGTCGTTGATGTCCAACCGGCTGGCCGTAATCACGATCGGCTTATCGGACGCGCCAAACACCTTCGCCTTAGATTTTTCGTCGGTCGCCGGCTTTGCCTCCGGTGTCAACGTCGCGCGCACGGTATCGACAAACGTATATTCTTTGACCTTCTGGCGAATGGTCATCTGATTGGCGGTGATGGTGCCAGCCTGCATGGCGACGCTGACTGGCTGGTCTGACGTGATGATGCCGTCTTTGGTTTGCACCGACGCGCGCGTCAATACCGCTTTCAAACCGTTGTCGCCGGCGATCTCGATCTTGTCGAATAGCTCCAGCAGGTTCAGTTTGTTGTTGAATGTGCCGCGCTCCGCCGACAGCTGCGTTTTGATTTTTTGCCCGTCAGTCAGTTCGCCACTGATGCCCTCCAGCCGAATTGTACCGATGGATTGCAAATCCTGAATGGCCCGGCCCGCCTTGACCCAGTACCGGCCACCATCCGCATTGAAGCCTTCGTAGTGCGGATTTTCCATCGCCAGATTTTCGGGCAAAATTTGCGGTATGGCGATATCGGGGATGGATGATCCCCAGCCCGCCGTTTTCACCACCGACCCGGCGAACAATCCTGCGGCAGCCAGCGCCGACACCGGTAGCGCCAACTTTAGAATGCGAACGGTTTGGGAGTGGCGACGCGCAATGTGCCGACTGATGGTCCGGTCGCCTGCAACGACAATCCCCGTGCCGGTGCCGCGTCCAGACGCCGATGCGCCTTGTCCGTCGCCCGCGACCGCTTTGTCACTCACGTTAGCCATTGCCCCGTATCTCAGGTGAAACACCCGGAAAACTCAAGGAGACCATTGGGGCCAATTGGGGAAACTTTGGGACCGATTGTGGTGCCGGCGTCAGGTTTACCGGTTGACCGCCGTTTTTCTGGCGATGTGGAGCAAGCCGCATGCGATAGCCTTAATAATCGGCTTTTCGGCGCGTGCTCAAACAACGACTGTGGCGGCGCTTGTGGTCCAACTCAGCTTAATGAGCAAACAAGTCGTCTTCGGTAAACCCGGCCAAATCGAGCTTGGCGCGCGTCGCAAGGAACGCAAACGCGGCTTGCGCAAACTCTGTCCGCCCTTCGCGCTCCAGCATGTCATCGAGCTTCGCCTTGATCTGGTGGAGGTAGATCACATCGGCGGCCGCATAAGCCAGTTGGCTTTTGGATAGTTCGGCGGCACCCCAGTCAGAGCTTTGCTGCTGCTTGCACAACTCGACACCAATCAACTCGGCGCACAGATCTTTCAAGCCGTGCCGGTCAGTGTAGGTACGCACCAGTTTGGAGACGATCTTTGTGCAATAGATTGGCGTCGTCTCGACGCCCAAGTACTTTTCCAGCACGGCCACATCGAACCGGGCGAAGTGAAATATCTTCAAAGTTTTTGGATCTTGCAGCAACGCCTTCAAGCGCGGGGCGGCATACGTTTCGCCATCGAATTTGACGAGATGGGCGATGCCGTCACCCCCGCAAAGCTGCACGAGACACAGCCGGTCGCGATGGGGATTGAGGCCAAGCGTTTCGCTGTCGACGGCCACGCCCCGAGGAAATTTCAAACCGGCCGGAAGATCGCCGTGATGCAGCTTGATAACGGGTGCGGAGTTGCTAGCGGCGGCCATCGGCGTCCTGCTGTCGGATGAGTGATTGAGTTGCGGCAGGAAACGTTCAAGCCAAATGGTGCCCAGAAGAGGACTCGAACCTCCACGCCTTGTGGGCGCTGCTACCTGAAAGCAGTGCGTCTACCAATTCCGCCATCTGGGCTGGCTTGAAGACCTGTCAGGTAAAGTGTGACCCGCTGGAAGTCAATCACAGGCTGCGGCGTTGATTGAGCGCGCTTCACAGCGCCCATCGGGATCGATACATCACACGTAGTGTCGATGTGTTCGACGACCGATGACAGCGCAATCAGTCCAATAGACGTAGGGGCAGGCAAACGATGGCGGCCAACGGCAAACTCGTAACGGTGTTCGGCGGCTCGGGTTTCGTTGGCCGGCACATCGTCGCGGCGCTCGCAAAGGAGGGCTATCGGGTTCGCGCGGCGGTGCGCCGTCCCGATCTTGCCGGTCATCTGCAACCGATGGGAGCCGTCGGGCAAATTCATGCTGTGCAGGCTAATTTGCGCTTTGCTGATTCAGTTCAGCGCGCCGTCGAGGGTGCCGAGGCCGTCATCAACGCGGTCGGCGTTTTGGCGCCGATTGGTGCGCAGTCATTTGACGCTGTCCACGCCGAAGGCGCGCGAATTGTCGCCAAGGCTGCGCACGAGAGCGGTGCTGAGCATCTCGTGCATATCTCGGCCATTGGCGCCGACAAGGCGTCGTCATCGGCCTACGCGCGCACCAAGGCTGATGGTGAAACCGCGACACTGGCCGCATTCCCTTCGGCGATCGTCTTGCGGCCGTCGATCGTGTTTGGCCCCGAGGACGAGTTTTTCAATCGTTTCGCCGCCCTGGCGCGCACCAGCCCGCTCTTGCCCCTGATTGGCGGCGGGCGCACGAAATTCCAACCGGTCTACGTCGGCGACCTCGCTCGTGCGGTTGTCACGTGTGTGGCGGGTTCGGCGCGCGCGGGAACAGTGTATGAAATTGGCGGCCCGCAGAAGCTGTCGTTCCGCGACCTCCTCGAACTGACGCTGACGTACACGGACCGCAAACGCGGCTTCCTGCCGATGCCGTTCTGGCTGGCGAAGTTACAGGCGCTGGCGACGTGGCCGCTGCCCAATTCACTACGTCCGATTACGGTTGATCAAGTCCGTCTGCTGAAGCGCGACAATGTCGTGTCTGAGGCGGCTGTCTCTGAGAAACGGACATTGGCGGACCTCGGCGTCATCGATCCCGTGACCGTTGGCGCCATCGTGCCGGGATACCTCGAACGCTTTAAAGCCCGCGGCCAGTTCGCACATTACCGAAGCTAACAAAACAGGGCCGTTCAATTGAACGGCCCTGCTCAGATAAATACATTTTCCGTTGCTGGCGCAAGATGTTAGCAGCGAATTCAGTTCAGAGCCGCGATCGCCAAATCATCCTCTTCGGCATGCCCGATGGCGGCCTGCAACGTATCGGTCAGCGCGATCGGTGTGCCGTCGGCGGCGTGCAGCGAAAACAACGGGATGCCGTTCGGCAAACCCTCGACGGTCGGAAACATGCGATTGGCTTCATCGGTCGAGAGCGTTTTAATGTAGGCGACTTCACCGCCGCCGAGACGCGCCAGCTCGAGTTCGGTCATCACCATCGACATGGTGGCTGAGACCTTTGTCGGCTTGGCAGTCGATTTCGTAGTCATAACGCTCTTCCTCCATGTGGACTGATGCAACTGCGGCAAAGCAGTTGCGATGGGGTCGGGCTTTGGTCACATCCAGGTCGACAGCGAGTTTTTCGAATGCGCCGGAAAC
>JAIEPV010000213.1 GCA_019748215.1 Hyphomicrobium sp. | reverse complement strand
GCCCGCCATGGCGGACCTCCTGACCTCATGCCCGCCACGAGTGTGCCGGATTTCGGCAGCCGGGGGGCAAGGCCTTAGACTTAAGATTAATCATGATAGCGCCATTAGCTTAAGGTCTTCCTACTTAAACGTAGGAGGGCGCCGCTAAGTCTGACAGGGGTCACTTCTTATCGCTGACTTAACTGTGATCCAGGATGCCGCGCCGCGTCGCGAGCGCCATGTCGCGGGGATCGGAGTTCGCCAGATGGGCCAGCGACCCGGCTCCCGGATGGGCATCGATGCGCCTGTAAAAGCACGACACCGCGCCGGTGTGGCAGGCGACGCCGTCCCCTTCAACATGAGCCGAAAGCCAAACGACGTCCTGATCGCAGTCCGTTCGGATCTCAGCGATGCGCAACAGGTTGCCGCTCTCCTCGCCCTTTTTCCAGAGCTTGGCGCGTGACCGGCTCCAGAAATGCGCCACGCCGGTTTCCAGCGTCAGGGTCAGCGCTTGCGCAGTCATGTGAGCGAACATCAGCACGACACCGGTGGAGGCATCGGTGACGATGGCCGGAATCAAACCGTCGCCATCGAACTTCGGCTGAAACGTCATGCCGCGTTCGATGTCGTCCGGCGTCCCGCGCGCGGCGAACGGCGAGGGGCTGTCAATCGTCATGTGCTCAACCTGCAAGTCGTGTGCGGCGTGTTCCTAGCACTAAGCGTGTGGGCTAGTCCCTGGTTTGCACGGCGCTGGTGAAACGGGCTTTCAACGCGGCGTCTTGCGCAAAGGCGCCGAGAAACCGTGTCGTGATCGTGGTGACGTGTGGCTGGTGTGCGCCGCGCGCCGCCATGCAGTGATGGCGTGCGCTCATCATCACGGCGACGCCTTTCGGCCGCAAAACGTCGGCGATGGTCGCGGCGATCTCGCCCGTCAACGTTTCCTGCGTTTGCAAACGCCGCGCGTGAATATCGACGACGCGGGCGATCTTCGAAAGTCCGACAATTCTGTCGACCGGAATATACGCCACATGCGCCACGCCGAAGAACGGCGCGATGTGATGTTCGCAATGACTTTCAAAGTGGATGTCTTTCAGAAGCACCATATCGTCGTAGCCGAGCGGCTCGTCGAACGTGGAAGCAAGTTCAGCGCGCGCGTCGGCCCGGTAGCCACCGAAGTAAACGCCGTAGGCGTCGGCGACGCGAGACGGCGTATCGATCAACCCAGCCCGATCCGGATCGTCGCCGGCCCAAGCCAGTAGCGTGCGGACCGCCTGCTCGGCTTCGGCGCGCGACGGGCGCAGCGCGTACGGCGTGATGGACGGCACGGCCGTCGCGTTGGCGGCTTGCGGCAGCGTCATGACATTTGGTGCGCCCACCGCAGCAGAGGTCGATGTCGACTTCAAACTCATGATTTTCCTCCGCCGCGCCGTTTTCGAATGCATCGGTTTCCCGCAGGATCCGGTGCGCTGACGTTGCCACACCGCCAGCCGTCGCTCGCAAATCTCGTGTCAACGGCCTATATATCGTTTCCGTTATACGTTGAGCCAGCGATTTGGACGAGATCCCGCCTTGGGCGTTCTTTTCTGGCCGACCTAGCATTCGGTTCGGAGCACCCATCGCGATATGGCCGACCTCGACGAGATCTACAATACGCGTATCCTCGAACTGGCCGGGGCGATGACGCACGGCGAGCGCTTGGCTGACCCTGACGCCACGGCAACCGCGCATTCAAAGCTGTGCGGGTCGACGATCACCGTCGACATCATTGCCGAAAACGGCCGTGTCACGGACTATGGCCAAACCGTCAAAGCGTGCCTGCTCGGTCAGGCGGCGGCGTCCGTCATGGCGCAGCACATCGTCGGTTCCAGCTTCGCTGAACTCCGCCAAGTCGCGGCTGACATGCGCGCGATGCTGAAGAACGATGCGGCTGCGCCTGGCGGCCGTTTCGCCGATCTGGCGGTGCTGGCCCCGGTTCGGGCTTACAAAGCGCGCCACGCGTCGACGCTGTTGGTGTTCGATGCGGTGGAGCGCGCGCTTGACGACGTCGAGGCGAAATCGGCGGTCAAGGTCGCGGCATCGGTTCTGTGATGACCAAGCTCGGCACGTTTCAGCGACCGGCGCTTCAGCGTTGGACGAAGATTGCGATGAAGGCCCCGATCTGGGCTTACCGCTCGACGTTCAAGCCATTGGTCGGGCACAACTGCCGGCACTGGCCGTCCTGCTCAGCCTATGGTCTGGAAGCGATCGAAACCAATGGCGCCTGGCGCGGTCTGTGGCTCACGCTGTCGCGGCTCGTGCGCTGCGGACCTGGCGGCACCGACGGCGTTGATCCGGTGCCGGACATTCGCGAGCACCATCACCGTTTCACGCCTTGGCGTTATGGCCGATGGCGCGGACCGCTACCGCCGACCAAACCGCCAGATCAGTCAGCCTAATTAGGCGGCGAGTTCAGTACCCATGGCGCCCAACTCGGCCGACATGTCAGCATCGAAGGCGAGGGCTTCAGCATTCACCATGTGGCCGCGGCCCGCGTAAATCACGTTGCTATTGAGTTCAGCGACCGTCGTGGCCAGCGCTAGGAAATTGTCGAAGGACAGTTTCGCTGCCAATTCGAAGCACATCATTTCCCAAACATTCGACGCCTGATGCATCTGGCCGAGAAGCATCGTCTTGACGGTGATTTCGGGGCACGCATCATTCTTCAGAAAAGCCGACATGGCCGGGGCCAGTGCCGCCGGAATCTGAATGGCGCCCTGGGGCCAGTTCTGCGAATACGCCGAACGCTTAAACAGCGCTTCCGACAGAAAATGCTCTTCGACGACGGCTTTGGTCGCCGGATCGAGCATGATCTGGACGTGGCAGCAGGGGCGCACTTTGCCCTGGATGAGCAGCATGCGCTTCAGGATCACGAGCTTTGGCGCGGTCATGGACGTCCCCCGATGGATTGGTTGAGACGAAGGTAACGAAACAAGTTTACCGACCGGCTGTCAGTTTCGATCGCATTTTATCGATTTCGCATTTTTGGCCGCCACTCGTCGCCCTAGCACCACTTGAACGCCCTATCGCGGCGCCCGGCAGGGCTTGCATGGCAACCGCCACCGTCCCGCCCGTCCGGTTGGCCAATCTTGACTTCCTGCACGTCCTCAGTGATTGAGGCGCACCCAAAGTCTTACGCCGCGCTTCGTAGGCGGCGAGTGAGAGGAGCGCTTCGACCATGACCGACGTCACCCTTACGTTCCCCGACGGCGCTAAGCGCCAGGTGCCAGCCGGAAGCACTGGCCTTGACGTCGCCAAGGGCATCTCGCCATCGCTCGCCAAGCGCACCGTCGCCATGCAGATCGATGGGCTGCTGAGTGATCTCTCCGACGTGATTACCAAAGACGCATCGATCAATTTCGTTGCCCGCACCGATGCGGCGGCACTCGAACTCATTCGCCATGACGCAGCTCACGTGATGGCCGAAGCCGTTCAGGCGCTATGGCCCGGCACGCAGGTGACCATCGGCCCGGTCATCGACAACGGTTTCTTCTACGACTTCGCCAAAGCCGAGCCGTTCCTGCCCGACGATCTGGCAAAGATCGAAAGGAAGATGCACGAGATCATCGCCAAGAACGCGCCCTTCACCAAGGATGTGTGGTCGCGCGACAAAGCCCGGCAGGTTTTCCGCGATAAGGGCGAACTGTTCAAACTCGAACTGATCGACGCCATTCCTGACAATCAGGATTTGAAAATTTATCACCAAGGATCGTGGTTCGATCTCTGCCGCGGCCCGCACATGACCTCGACCGGGGCCATCGGCAAAGCCTTCAAGCTGCAAAAATTTGCAGGCGCCTACTGGCGCGGAGATTCAAACAATCCGCAACTGCAACGCATCTACGGCACGGCCTGGGCCACACAGGAAGAGCTTGACGCTTATCTCAAGCAGATCGAGGAAGCCGAGAAACGCGACCACCGCAAGCTCGGCCGCGAAATGGATCTGTTCCATTTCCAGGAAGAGGCGCCGGGTAGCGTGTTCTGGCACGCCAAAGGCTGGACGCTGTTCCAGACTTTGATCAGTTACATGCGCCGCCAGCAGCAGGCAGCCGGCTACGTCGAAGTCAACACGCCCGACATGATGGAGAAGCATTTCTGGGAACTCTCCGGTCATTGGGAGAACTACGGGGAGAACATGTTTACGACCACGCTGCCCGACGAGCGCGTGTTCTGCTGCAAGCCGATGAACTGTCCCGGCCACGTGCAGATTTACAAGCACGGCCTGAAAAGCTACCGCGATCTGCCGCTGAAAATCGCCGAGTTCGGCAAGGTGCACCGCTATGAGCCGTCGGGTGCGCTGCACGGCATGCTGCGCGTGCGCCACTTCACCCAGGACGACGCGCACATTTTCATCACTGAAAACCAGATTATGCAGGAATGCCTCAAGATCAATGATCTGTTGCTGGCGATCTACAAGGACTTCGGCTTCGAGGACATCGTCATCAAGCTGTCGACGCGGCCTGAAAAGCGCGTCGGCGCCGATCACTTGTGGGACAAGGCCGAAGCGGCGCTTAGCGATGTCTTGGACGAAGTGAAGCGGCAATCAAACGGTCGCATCACGACGTCGCTGCAACCGGGCGAGGGCGCATTCTATGGTCCGAAACTCGAATACGTGCTGCGCGACGCCATCGGCCGTGATTGGCAGTGCGGCACCACGCAGGTCGATTTCAATCTCGCCGGACGCCTCGGCGCGTTCTACATCGACGAGCACTCGGAAAAGAAAACGCCGGTGATGATCCACCGCGCCATCTTCGGCTCGCTCGAACGCTTCACTGGCATTCTGATCGAGAACTTCGCTGGCCATTTCCCGCTGTGGCTGGCACCATTGCAAGTCGTCGTCGCGACCATCACCAGTGACGCCGACGCCTATGCCAACGAAGTGGCCGCGGCCTTTCAAGCGGCCGGATTGCGGGTCGAAACCGATCTGCGCAACGAAAAGATCGGCTATAAGGTGCGCGAGCATTCGCTCGCCAAGGTCCCGGTCATCATCGCCGTTGGCATGCGCGATGCCGGCGTCCGCCAAGTCTCGATCCGGCGCTTGGGCTCGCAAGAGCAGACGGTGATCGGGCTTGATGATGCGCTTGGCGCGCTGACGAGCGAGGCGAAAGCGCCGGGGTAGAGGTGCAATCGTTCGTGGGCGCTGACAAATCTCGGGTTCATTGCTTGCGCGTCGTGACAGCAGATCGCGCGTTCAAACGGACTTTTGGCTGTCCGTTTGCATGCCGGCCAGCTCATTCCGCCGCCTGCTTTTTGGCTCCACCGCTGCCAAGGCCGCGCCGTGTCAGCAGCTCTTTCAGATATTTCCCCGTATAGCTGCGCGCGACTTTGGCGACGTCTTCAGGCGTGCCCTCGGCAACGATCTCGCCGCCGCCGTCGCCGCCTTCGGGGCCGAGGTCGATGATCCAGTCGGCGGTCTTGATGACTTCGAGATTGTGCTCGATGACGACAACGGTGTTACCCGCATCCGCCAACTCGTGCAGCACTTCGAGCAATTTGGCGACGTCGTGGAAATGCAAACCAGTCGTCGGCTCGTCCAAAATGTACAGCGTGCGGCCGGTGGCACGGCGCGACAATTCCTTGGACAGCTTGATGCGTTGCGCCTCGCCGCCCGACAGCGTCGTCGCCTGCTGTCCAATGTGGATATAGCCGAGGCCGACGCGGGCCAGCGTTTCGAGCTTGTCGCGGATCGACGGCACGGCCTTGAAGAATTCAGCGCCTTCCTCAACCGTCATGTCGAGCACGTCGGCGATGGATTTGTCCTTGAAGGTGACGGCCAGCGTCTCGCGATTGTAGCGCTTGCCCTTGCATTCCTCGCACGTGACGTAGACGTCAGGCAGGAAGTGCATCTCGATCTTGATGACCCCGTC
>JAIEPV010000046.1 GCA_019748215.1 Hyphomicrobium sp. | reverse complement strand
GCAGAGCACGAGGCACTGGCTGCAATCCGGCAGTCTTTCGATCGTGCCCTATCGGCCAGCCAGCCAACGATGTCGGGCGAAGTTCGCGGCCGCGTCCGCCACTGAGGTCGAAATCGGTGCTTGCCAGATGGCGGGTGGGGCGCGTGAGAGCCTCCGCCGCCTAAAATAATGGCACATGCAACGTGTTAAAGGACCGCGTTAATCGGCCTTGCGCACAAACTGCGCAGTGTGGCACCTTGGCACCAGCGGCGAGATGTCCACATTTTACCGACGCGGTGTCATTGTTCACCGTGGATGAACACCAGCTGGTCACTTGCCGCCTGTTTAAGCACGTTCATAGATCAGCGCGTGAGTGTGTGCGTTGGCGGAACGTGAGTTCTAGGCACCCGGGGGACGACGAATGAAAACGCGCGCAACCATTCAAGCTATGGTCTTGCTGCTCACAGCAGTCAGCCTTGCAGCATGCTCCAGCACCGGCGGCCCTTCGCTTGCAACAGCGTCGGTCGCGCCGCAGCCGGTGGCAAAGATCGACCCGGCCTGCACCACGCTCGCATCCCAGATCGACACGTTGAAGGCTGACGGCGTCGCCGAACGGCTTGAAAAAGTGTCGACCGGCAAATCCGCCAGTGTTCAGGTCAAGCGGTCGTCACTGGCCAAGCAGGCCGAGTTGAACAAGGCGAATGCCGAATTCCAGGCGCGCTGCTCGGTCACGATCCCGCGGACGCAATCGGCGGCCGTGACGGCTTCACCATCGGCAGCCAGCACGGCGTCGGCTGCAGTTGCGCCAAGCCCGGCGGCAGCAAGCGGTCAAACGTCGACCAAATCGGCGCTGGCAACGAAGAACTGACGTCCTGTTGATGGGCATTCGAATTGATGTCGCATCGTGATGCTGTCACCGGCACCGGGGCACGGCGACGCACATGGCCGCTGTAGGTGAATGGCCCGCATTTCTGCTCCAAGCGGCGTCGCAGTGCCACGTCAGCGGGCACGATGCCCGGTCGATGGTCGAGCCGGGCACCGCAACGGCAATCGCTTTGAAGAGATGAATGTGCACGGCGGTCGCTGGTGCTGCGGCCCTGTTGCCACACAGTTCTCCACACTGCTGCCTTAAGGGGTTGCGAAGCAAAACCGTGTGTGATCATTGATGGACAAGGGCGCTGCTTGCGGGCCGCCATCGGAATTCTTTTATCGACGACAGTGGGATACGCGCCATGCGGGGTCTTGGTCATATTTTGGTTTTGGGGGTCGTGGCCGTCGCGCTCCAGGGCTGCGGCACGGCCTCGGGCGGTGGCGACCCGGGCGCGCGCACGTTGCCGCTCGGTCAATCGTGCCAGTCGATTCGTGGCGATCTCAACAAGCTCGACTCGCGCGGCGTTCCAGTCCAGGTCGAGCGCGCGAGCAACGGCGGCAAACTGTCGGCGGCGCAACGTGCCGATGTCGATAATTACAACCGCTTGCTCAGCCAGTATCTCGGATCGCGCTGCCACGTTTAAGGGATGGCGCGCTCTGTCGCGGCGCTGGCGCTGAACGTGACCGGTCGGGGGCCGACATGGACAATAGAACTCGTGACCTGGTCATGCTGGCAGTCATCGGCATAGTTGCCGGTTATCTGGCGTCGATCATTGTCGGCGGCGGTGGACTTATCCGCTACCTGCTCTCGGGCGTCGCGGGGGCGTTCGTCGGCAGCTGGTTATTGGACGCGCTGGGCGTCAACCTCGGCATAAAAAACGCGCTGGGCGCTCAAATTGTCACGGCCACCATCGGCGCCGTTGTCGTTGTGCTATTGGCCCGCTTGCTGAGTTGACGATTTGCCCGGCACTGACGCATGCCAACGAATCAAGGATGGACCATGGAAAGCATTCAACCCTACATCCCGCTCATCATCACGGCCGGCATCGGCTTGATTGCCGGCTGGCTTGCTGGACTGTTGCTCGGCGGCGGCGGCCTGATCCGCAATATGATTGTCGGCATCATCGGGTCTTTCGTCGGCGGCTACCTGGTCAGCGCCGGCTTGCTCAAATTGCCGTTCACGATCGGCTCAGGCTTCGGTGACCAGATCATCGTCTCGACCATCGGGGCTATCCTGGTGGTGATTATCGCCCGCATCCTGGCGCGATAACCGCTGTCCCATGCAGACCTTCACGACCGAGCGCCGGGTTCCGTTCAGCGCCGCGCAGATGTACGCGCTCGTCGCCGACGTGGAACGCTATCCTGAATTTTTGCCCTTATGCACCGACCTCAAGGTCACGCAGCGAACGCAAAACCCAGATGGCGACACCTTGGTCGCGCGCATGAGTGTCGGTTACAAATCGATTGCTGAAAATTTCACGACCCGCGTGCAGCTGATGCCGGACGCACTGCGCATCGACGCCAAGTATCTCGATGGCCCGTTCCGCCATCTCGACAACCACTGGCGCTTTACTAACGTTGCTACGGACACCGCAGGCCGCGCCGAATCGTTGGTGAATTTCCACATCACCTACGAATTCAAATCGCCGATGCTGAGCTTGCTCGTCGGTTCGATGTTCGAGCAGGCGTTCCGCAAATTCGCCGAAGCCTTCGAAAATCGCGCACGCGCCGTGTACGGCCAGCCGGCCACATGAGACGCCAGCCACCAATCAGCGGATCATCTTCGCGACGTTGAGAGCCTCGTTCAAACCTTTGATCGTCTCCAGCCCTTCTGCACCGGTGACGATGGCGCCCGAGAGATCTGCTGCCGTGACGTCAGCGCCGGTCAGATCTGCGCCGCTGAGATTGGCGCCGGTCAAATCGGCGTCACGCAGCACAGCGTCGCGCAAGTTGGCGCCGCTGAGATTGGCGAAACTGAGCAAGGCATTGGTCAAGTCGGCGCGTGTCAGATTGGCGTTCGACAGATCGGCGCCTAAAAACTCGCTGCGCCAGATGTGTTCGATGAAGCCGGTTCGGCCGAACGGCGCGCACGTCGCGTCGGTCAGATCGGCGGATGAAAAATCCGCATAGGTGAAACGGCCAAAGATGTGCGCGCCCCGCAACGATGTGGCCTTGAAGCTCGGCGCTTCCTTGCGGTCGGGACGCAGCGTGGAAAACGCTGACGGTCGAAGCAGCGACGCGCCGTTCATTTTCGCGCCATCGAAGCGGGTTGCGACCACGGTCACGCGATCGAGCTTTGCTCCTTCGAGATTGACGCCCGAGAGATTTGCGCCGCTGAGATCGCTGCCAAACAAATCGGAGCGCGACAGGTCCGCCTGTTTGAAATCAAGTTCAGAGAGATCGAGCTGCCCCAGATCGCGGCCTTTGAAATCGGCAGTGGCGCCATCGGCCGTGGCGTGTAAGCGGCTGGTGATTTCAAAGGCTGTCAGATCGGCGGCGACGGCTGAGCTCGACCCGGCAACGCTCGCCGCAACGATCACGACCCACATCCTCGTGGCAGCGGCGCGGCGTAACGCTTCGATCCTGTGCCGGGCGATCGCCACTATGCCACCTCGCCGATCAACGCCAGCGCTTCGCGCACGGCGTGCAGCCGGATGGCATCGCGGCCGACGTCGCCGAACAGGCAGCGAACGTCGCGGCTTGCGCCATCGCGGCGGCGGGCTGCCAGATACACCAGACCAACGGGTTTTTCGACGCTGCCGCCACCGGGTCCGGCGACGCCGGTGATCGCCACCGCAATATTGACAGGCGCATGACGCAAAACGCCGTCCGCCATCGCCGCCGCCACTTCGGCGCTGACGGCTCCGGCGCCGGCGATGAGGTCGCGATTCACGCCCAGCATGTCGGATTTGGCAGCGTTGGAATAGGTAACGTAGCCGCGCTCGATGACATCAGACGAGCCTGCGATTTCGGTGAACAGGGCCGTGACCAATCCACCCGTACAGCTCTCGGCGGTGGCGAGCGTCAGGCCGCGCTCACGCAGCCTGCTGAGTAACGCGCTCGCGGTCCGTTGAAGATCGGCTGGAAACATCACTCTCTTCGCTGCTGCCGTCGTTGCTGCGCGCCGGGCGTCACTGTCGCCGCTAAGATCTAACGAAATGGGGCAACGATCAACGAAGTGCACAAACAGTTCGGGGAGTGCTTTGGGCGAAGCACCCCCCGGCAAGGCTATCTAGAGAGAGGAAGATAAGCAAATCGCGACGCTGATTAAGCCGCGACCAGCCTTTCGGCCTGGGAGAGGAGTCCATCAAGGACTGAACGACTGTCGGAGCCCATGGCCCCAACAGTTTTAGTCTGCGCATCCTGCCAGATCGGGAACGCGTCCTTCAGAACGGCTTGACCCTTGGGCGTCAAGTGCAGCCCGCGGCCACGACGTCCAGCGGGCGGATCCATGACGATATGGCCCAGCGCTAACAGTCGTTTCAAGTTGCGCGAGAGTGTGGACTTTTCGATATCGAGGTCGTGGCCGATCTCGACGGCTGTGATGGCATCACGGGCTGCAAGCTGGGCGAGCAGCGTGTACTGGCTTGCGGTGATGCCGAGTGGGCGCAAGGCATCATCGTAAACCCGGGTCACGATCCGTGACAGTTGACGCACGCGTGTTGCGAGACATGTCTCGGACGTCGCTTCGGCGATGGCGCTGATGGCGGCATCAGACGGCAAGCGATCGAGATTGTGTGGCATGATATTCATGTCGGCTCCCGCGTAGGTCGTGGCAATACAACCACTACCCATCTTGATGCCGCGATTCTGGTAGGCAGGTCAACGTCAGGTGGCGTTGTACGTCTGCATCGCGACATGCAACACGAACGGCTAAATCTGCGCCTCGTCGTGTTCGTTGCGGGCTGCTTCGAAAACCTCCTTGGCCGCGTCGGCGTTGATGGCGGCGATACCGAGACCGACGATCAAATCGGGCCAATGTGATGCCGTCGCCACCGTCACACCGGCGGCGGCGATGATGGCGATGTTGGCTAGAACGTCATTGCGCGCGGAGAGAAATGCGGCGCGCGTCAAGCTTCCGCCGTGGCTGCGAAACTTTGCCAAGATCGTGGCGCAGGTGAAATTGACCGCGAGTGCGCCAAGCCCGGCGAGCGTCATCGGGACTGGCTGCGGGACGTGGGCTACGGCAAAATTCTGCCAAGCCGTCCACAACGTCGCGAGTGCTGGAATGAGCAGAACGAACGCCAGCACCATGCCGAGCTTGGCGCGGGCCCGCAGCGACCAGCCAAGCCCGATCAAGATGAGAAGGTTGATGGAGGCATCTTCAAGAAAGTCGACACTGTCGGCAAACAGGGCGACCGAGCCGATCGCAACTGCGACGGCAAACTCGATGAAAAAATAAGACAGGTTCAGCCCGCCGACGATGGCGACCGCGCGCTTGAGGCTTTGATCGCTCTCGGCTGGCATCAGGCTTTGTCCTCACAGGGAAGCACGACGGTGGCCGATGCCATCGCCGCGATGCCTTCGCGCCGGCCAATGGCGCCGAGCCCTTCCATCGTCGTCGCCTTGATGCCGATCCGGCTGGGGCCGACGCCGAGCGCGTCGCCAATGACGGCTTGCATGGCCGCGCGATGCGGTCCGATCTTTGGGGCTTCGGCGAGGATCGTCACGTCCACATTGACGATGCGCCCGCCGCGCTCGGCGACGCGCCGCTTGGCATCGGCGAGAAACAAAATCGAGGCGGCGCCCTTCCACTGCGGATCGGACGGCGGGAAGTGCTGGCCGATGTCGCCGTCGCCAATCGTGCCGAGCAAGGCGTCGGTGAGGGCATGCAAGACGACATCGGCGTCGGAATGGCCGTCGAGGCGCGCGGTGTGGGCGATCTTGACGCCGCCGAGCCAGACATGATCGCCGTCGGTGAAGCGATGAATGTCGAAGCCGGTGGCGGTGCGGGTTTCGACGTCGAC
>JAIEPV010000191.1 GCA_019748215.1 Hyphomicrobium sp. | reverse complement strand
CGGATAACCTTCTCAAGGGCGCCGCGCTCAATGCCGTGCAGATCGCCGAAACTTTGATCGAGCGTAAGCTGATGCCGAAAAAAGCTGCGTGAAGCTTTTCGACGAGCCGCCGGTCGGCCATGCGTTGCGGCCGACCGGCCAGCATCCACGCCTCCACTCATCGGCATAGCTACAGTGGCGCGGCGTCAGCGTTGTTCATGCCGCTGAAGCAAACCAACCTGCGAGATCGCGAACACAAGCGTTAGCGGCATAATTCCGAAGACTTTGAAACTGACCCAGAAGTCGGTCGAAAAATTGCGCCACACGACTTCGTTGAGCACGGCTAACGCAATAAAAAACAATCCCCAGCGAAGCGTCAGCTGCTTCCAACCGATCTCCGTGAGCCGCATCACGTCGCCGAATACGATCTTGAGGAAGGTTTGCCCCGCTGCCAGCCCACCAAGTAAAATCACGGCAAACAGCGCGTTCACGATGGTAGGCTTGAGTTTGATGAAGTGGTCGTCCTGCAACCACACAGTCAAGCCGCCGAACACGATTACAAAAAATCCGGAGACCAGCGGCATAATCGGGATGCGGCCAAGAACGGCGCGCGAAACCGCCAGGGCGATCACTGTCGTCACCATGAAAATTGCGGTGCCTGGGATAATTCCCAGTCGCGAATTTGCGATGAAGAAGACGATCAGCGGACCGAGCTCAACGGCAAGCTTGATCGCCTGCTTGCGATCGAACCGGAGCGTATCGTGCGAAGCGTCGGCAGCATCAGCGGCCGGCGGGTTGCCCGCCTTTGGGTCGACGTCATTCATTCTGCGGCCGCTTCCGGCAAACGATATTTCTGCATAAGGCGCGACTGGATCCAGGCATAGACGCCAGTGAGCGGTAGGATGATGGCAATTTTGAACAAAATCCAGACGTTCACGCCATCCATGCGGTGGCCGAAAACAGTGTACATGTGGTCTTCTCGAAAGGTCAGTCGCACATACTCATTGGCTGCGGCTGTGAAGAGAAAAAACAGCGCGAAGCTCCAAGTGAATTTGTTCCAGCCCTCATCGGTGTAATGAAACGTCTTGGCGAAAATGTACTTGAAAAAGTTGCGCTTGATGGCAAGCCCGCCAAGCAGAAACGCCGCGAACAGGGCGTTGAAGATCGTTACCTTAATCTGCACCCACATTGGATCATGGGTCACCAGCGTCAAGGTACCGAACAGGACAGTTACCGTCGACGCGATCAGCGGGAACACCGGCGGTCGCCGGAACATGTAGAACATCACGCCGATGGCGAGCAGCGTCGTCAAAATCAGCGCCCACGTGCCGGCGTTGATTCCGTAAATCGCGTTGACGACGAACATCGTCACCAGTGGCCCGAATTCACTGAGGATGTTGATCGTCTGCTCTGCGTTGAACGGATAAATCCGCTTGCGTAATGACATGCAGGCATGAGCTCCGAAAATGTGTTTTCGTGGTTTATCGTGTCGTTGTTACGCTCATGCGTCGGCGATGGCCTTGGCGAACTCGCGCGCGCCAAACGCTTGCAGATCGTCGGCGCCTTCGCCAACCCCGATGGCATGCACCGGAAGGCCGAAGCGTTCAGCGATCGCGACCAGAATGCCGCCGCGTGCCGTCCCGTCCAGTTTTGTCATCACCAACCCGGTCACGCCCGCCCGCTTACCGAACACCTCGACTTGCGAGAGCGCGTTCTGCCCGGTCGTGGCATCTAATACAAGGACGACGTCGTGGGGAGCGTCAGGGTCCAGCTTTTTCAATACGCGGGTGACTTTTTCGAGTTCTTCCATCAGCACCTGCTTGTTCTGCAAACGGCCGGCGGTGTCGAGCAAAAGCACGTCGGCGCCCAGCGCCCGAGCCTCTTTCAAGGCGTCATAAGCAAGGCCCGACGAATCTGAGCCGACGGGGCGGGCGATGACCGGGCAGTTCGCCCGTTCACCCCACACCTTCAATTGATCAATGGCGGCGGCGCGGAACGTATCGCCCGCAGCAAGGACCACCGATTTTCCCTCCCGCTTGAATTGACGCGCCAGCTTGCCGATCGTTGTCGTTTTCCCCGTGCCGTTGACACCGACCATCATGATGACATGCGGTCGCAAACTCGAATTGACGACGAGCGGTTTGGCAACCGGCGCGAGCACACGCTCCACTTCCGCGCTCAAGATCGATCGCACTTCATCGGCGGAGATGCCTTTTTCAAACCGGCCCTTGGCAATAGCAGCTGTGATTCGCTGTGCGGTCGCTGTGCCGATGTCCGATTGGATCAACAAATCCTCGAGATCATCGAGCGTATCGATATCGAGCTTTCGTTTGGTGAAAAGCCCTGTGATGCCGTCGGATAGCTTTGCCGACGTTTTGCCGAGACCGTGCTTTAGCCGCTGAAACCAATGGGTCTTGGGCGCGTCCTCGGGGACAGCGTCGCTTGCCGCGGCGGCAACCGGTAACGGCAATGGCGCTGGCAACGCATCGAGAGGCGGTGCTGCTTCCGCCTCGGTTGCGGGAGGAGTCGCATCGGACTTGCCGGCAAACAGGCGCCCCAACAGCCCTTTGCGTTTGCCTTCGGTATCGCTCACGCCGCAGCCTCACACATTGCTTTTTTCAAGCTCCAGCACGCTATACGGCGACTTTCAAGCTCCAGCACGCTATACGGCGACTTTGCTGAGCCGGGCCGGATCGATCACACCCTCATATTCGAATTCGACGGGGCCGGTCATCAAGATGCGATTGTTGTCAGTCCACTCGATGTCGATTGGCCCGCCCGGCAGCGTCACCGTTGAGCGCCGGCCCGTCAGCTTCTTGCGCGCCGCCGACACCGCCGCCGCACACGCGGCCGACCCGCAGGCCCGCGTCATGCCCGTGCCGCGCTCCCACGTCCGCAGGGTAATGGCGTCTGCCGCTGTCACGTGGGCCAAAGAAATATTGGCACGCTCTGGAAAAACCGGATGGTTCTCCAACATGGGACCGAACCGCTCCAGATCGTAAGCCATGACGTCGTCGACCCAGAAAACGGCATGCGGATTTCCGACGTTGACGACGGACGGCGAATGCAGAATTGGATCGTCGATCGGGCCTATCTGTAATTCGATGGCGCGGGTATCTCGAAACTCTTCCGCCAGAGGAATATCCGGCCAGTCGAATTTTGGCTCACCCATGTCGACCGTGATCGAACCAACGCTGCGGACAGTCGTTGCCAGAACGCCGGCCTTGGTTTCGAGATTGAGGGACGGGCGCCCCAGCGCCTGCGCTAGCCACCAACCCACGCACCGCATCCCATTGCCGCAGGCACCTGCTTCCGATCCATCTGCGTTATAGATTCGGACATACGCCTCAGTGCCATTGGTGCGCGCCGCGTGAATGACCATCATCTGGTCGAAGCGCGAGCTTCGATCGGACGCGATGGCTGAAACTTCATCGGGATTGAAAACCTTGGCACTCGTGCGCAAGTCAACGACCAGGATCTCGTTTCCGAGACCGTTCATTTTGACGAACGGGATGCTGGCAGCGCTGCTCATGGAGCCCTATATGGCGGCCAGCGGCACAAAACACAAATCCAATGAGGGTGGTGTTCAATGAGATTGCATCTAACGGCCGCATCCCTGGCTCTCGCCGCAGCCATACCGCCCGCCTACGGCGCGCAGACCAACGCGCCCGCCGCCGACCGCACGCCGCTGAAAGTCACGGAAATTGCCGGCGGACTTGAAAATGCTTGGTCGATGCAAGAGCTTCCGGATGGCCGCATCCTGGTCACCGAACGGACGGGCCAACTGCGAATTGTAACGGTCGAAGGTCGCGTGTCGGACCCAATCACAGGCTTGCCGGAGATGGCGACGAACGGACAGGGAGGGCTGCTCGATGTCCTGCTCGCCGGCGATTTCGCGACGACGGGGACTATTTATTTTTCCTATTCCGAACCGCGTGGCCCCATGTCGAACGGCACGAGTGTCATGCGCGCCACGCTGAAATTCGCAGGCTCCAGCGGCAGCCTCGAGAATGGCAAAGTCATTTTCCGTCAGCAACCGGCGGCCAGCGGATCCCATCACTTCGGCTCGCGTCTGGTGTTTGACAAAACCGGCGCGCTGTTTGTCACCACCGGCGAACGCAATATCCTGCGCGACAGTGCGCAAGACGTTTCCACGCACATTGGAAAAGTGATCCGCATCCTGCCGGACGGCTCAGTGCCGAAGGACAACCCGTTTGTCGGAAAAACCGGCGCCGCGCCCGAAGTTTGGAGTTATGGCCATCGTAATTTACAAGGCGCGGCTCTCGATCCGACGACCGGTAAATTGTGGACTACCGAGCACGGGCCTCAAGGCGGCGATGAACTCAATCAGCCGCAGGCCGGCAAAAACTATGGCTGGCCGATCATCACTTACGGCATCGACTATAGTGGAGCGCCCATTGGCGACGGCATCAGCGAAAAAGCCGGCATGGAACAGCCGGTGTATTACTGGAAGCCGTCGATCGCGACATCTGGCTTGGCGTTTTATACCGGCGAGCTGTTTCCCGGGTGGAAAGGCAACCTCCTCGCCGGCGGATTGAAAGCCAACGTGCTTGAGCGCCTCATTCTCAAGGATGATGAGGTCGTCGCTGTCGAACCTCTGCTCACAGACCTCAAACAAAGGATTCGCGATGTGCGCGTCGCGGCGGACGGATCGGTGCTCGTCCTCACCGACGATGCGAATGGCAAACTGTTGCGCTTGACACCCGGGGCAAGCGCCAGCCCATAGAGCAGAAGCAGAGTTCGCCGATGACAACCATCCGCCAACAGCGCACTCGCCAGCGCCCAAATGCCTTGTTGTTTCGCATTGCTTTTGCCCGGGCTCGGCCCTGCTATTGCTACGGCTGTATCTGCTTGACCTCGGACGAACGAGCAACGGAGCGCCGAGTGTTTCGTTTGGCGCGAGCCTGGGGCAAAGCCGCCCGTGCGGAACGCCGAGCTAATGCATCCATCGCAGCGTAATTGTGGTCGAAGCGCACCAGTGGGACTAGCGATTTAACTCGCTCACTTGCCGTGACCTTGTGCCGTCTTAAAAATCGGAGCAAGGCTCGCCAGCGCAACTGGGGCAGAAACGCAATCGATGGCGCTGACCGTCCGAAACATATGGATGTTGGGCCTTGTTGGGGTCGCGCTGGTGTTCGCGCCCATGCCGGCTGATGCCGATAACCTTTTCCAAGCCTTCAAAATCGGCGTGCTGGCACATGACGTGCCAAATCTGTGGAGCGGCTTCCAATACGAAGACGACGCTGCCGATCTCAATCTCGAAGCGCAGTTTGCCGCCGCTTGGGCCTTGCCGTGGGGGGTGATCCGGCCGGTTGTCGGCGGCACGATCAACGTCAACGGCGACACCAGCCACGCCTATGTGGATGCGCGCTGGCAGATTGACGGCCCATCGGGCTTGTTCTTTGAGATTGGCCTGGGTGCTGCCATCCACGACGGTGAGTTGGAGCCGATCGATCCCAATGCCAAAGCGCTTGGCTCGCGCGTGCTGTTCCACATCCCGGCGGAAGTCGGCATCCACATCGATGCGCACCATGACCTCTCGGTGTATTTCGAGCATACCTCGAATGCCGAGCTTGCCGACTATAACGAGGGCCTGGACCGCATCGGCCTGCGTTACGGGTACCGGTTTTAACGGTCTTCGGCCGTGTCGACCGCCCGTCGCCCCCCGAGATTGACACCAAACCCTATTTCCCCGATAACCCTGCCATTCCGTCGGCCCTGAACCACAGAGCCGCCGCCCTGCCCATGAGGTCACTCGGGAGGCAGGGGGGTCAACATCCGACAGCGCGTGGCGCTTTCGGGT
>JAIEPV010000090.1 GCA_019748215.1 Hyphomicrobium sp. | reverse complement strand
GACGGGTGAATGAGCGTCTTGCCATCCATGCCAAGGGTTCGGCCATGCTCGCATTCGGCGCGAAAGCCTAGGTCGTCTTTGAAATCGTTGTAAACGCCATCGATGACGTCGAGGCCATAGGCGCGGGCGGCGACGAGCGTCATCGCCAGCCAGGGCACAACCGCGAAGCGCTGGTTGCTGGATCGGGCGCGGCTTTCCTTCAGCAAATCATTGGTGCCGAGCACGAAGCACGACAGGCGGTTTTCGGGATCGGGTCCGCAGGCGGCAATCTCTCGCGCGTTGATAATGCCGAGAGGAGTTTCGATCATCGCCCACAGCCGAATATTTGGGGCCGCATCGACGGCCTTTAAAACCTTGGCCGTGCCCGTGATATCGCCCGGCTGCGAAACCTTTGGCACGAGAATGGCGTCGGGCGCGGCGCCGACCGCCGCATGCAGGTCCGACATGCCCCACGGCGTCTCGATCGGATTGACGCGCAGAATGATTTCACGGCTGCCGTAGCCCCCTTCACGGATGGCATCAAGCGCGCCGGCGCGTGCCGCCTCCTTATTGGTCGGGGCGACGGAGTCTTCCAGATCGATGATGATCGAATCTGCGGGCAAGCCGCGGGCTTTGTCCAACGCACGAGGGTTGTCGCCCGGGATGTAAAGCACGCTGCGGCGGGGTCGCATGGCCATCGGTATCGAACTCCGTGTCGAATGGTGCGACGCACACTACCCACCGAGCGGCAATTTTCCAGCAGGTCTTTTTGGCAATCCGGGATTGCCTGAGCAACGCGCGTGTCGCGATCGTTATGGCGCGCGACGCTGGGTCGCCGTAGATATCGGCATCAATGTCGACCTGGGCATCGGGAGTGGAGCGGCGCGTGGCGAAAGTTTTGGCCCTGTCGTCGTTTGTCGCCAGCGGCAGCGTCGGGCTGCGTGCGGCGATGGCGGCGATGGCCGCTTCGCGCGTCGAATTGATCGCCGTGCCGACGGTGATTTTGTCGAACCATCCGGGACATAAGAACTTTGCCGGTGCCGCGACCCCAGTGCCGCAACTCTTCGACATGCTGGGGGCGTTCGAGGCGAACGGCGCGCTGAAAGCGATCGACGGCGTGCTTATCGGCTATCTGCCGAGCCCGGCGCATGTGGCGCTGGCTTACACCGCCGTCACCCGCGTCAAAGCTCTCAACCCCTCGGCCATCATCGTTGTCGACCCGGTGCTGGGCGATGATCCCGACGGTCTTTACATCGATGCCAGTGCAGCGATGGCGATCAAGGACTCCTTGGCTGCCATTGCCGACATCATCACGCCAAACCGGTTCGAACTGGCGTTTTTGAGCGGCTGCGATGTGGTCGACGCGGCGTCGGCGTTGAGCGCTGCGACACGGTTGAAAGCTGAATACGTCGCCGCGACATCCATCCCGTTCGATGCGGAGCGCGTTGGCAATCTCTTGCGCGGTGCCGGCGGCGCGCGGCTCGCAACGGTCCCTAAATCCGCGCATGCTCCGCATGGGACGGGTGATCTATTTGCCTCAGTCCTGCTGGCCAAGCGTGTTCAAGGCGCAGACCTGGCGTCGGCGTGGGCAGCCGCCGTTGCGCTTTGCGAGCATGCCATCGCCATCAGCGGTGCGGCGGACGATTTGGCGCTTGAATTGCTTGATTGGTCGAGGCCGCTAGCGTCTCCGTGCGTCGTGCTGGAGACGACCGCGTGACCGGTACGGCGCCTTGGGTCTGCGGTGTCGACGGTTGCCGCGCCGGTTGGATGGTGGTGACGCATCCCCTCGATGCGCCGTCAACGGCCAAGGTTTCAATCGTCGCGACATTTTCGGAAATTCTGTTGCTTGCCGAAACACTCGCAATGATTTGCGTCGATATCCCGATCGGTCTGCCTGAGCGATCCGGTCTTGGCGGACGGCTGTGCGACAGCGCCGCCCGCGTGCCACTGGGCGACCGGCGATCGAGCGTTTTCTCCGTCCCAGCCCGCGCCGCCATTGCAGAATACGATTACGCTGCGGCCTGCCGGCAGGCGGCAGCGTTCTCCGATCCAGCGCGCAAGGTTTCCAAGCAGGCGTTCAACCTGTTTCCTAAAATTCGCGAAGTCGATGCCGTGATGACGCCGGAGCTGCAGACGCGCGTCGTTGAATGCCATCCCGAGTTGGCATTTTGGCGGCTAAATGGACGCCGTCCCCTCGATCAGCCCAAAAAGGTGAAGTCGCAGCCGCACGGCCCTGGATTGGAGTTACGACTGCGATTGCTGCATGACGCCGGCTACCCACGCGATGTCGTGCAGCAAGCCACGTTCCGGCGCAGCGACGCGGGCGCAGACGATGTCATCGATGCCTTTGCGAACGCGGCGGCGGCGGCGGCGATTGTGCGCGGCGCAGCCTGTCGCGTGCCTGATCGTCCGCCGATCGACAGCAAGGGATTACGAATGGAGATCTGGGGTTAGAGGACCAAAAGGTCGCCGCTCCCCTAACGTCAACTTTTGTTGCGTTCGCCGCCGAGAGCCTTAAATAATCCCGGCTTTTTCGCCGCCCATAGAGGTTTCAATGGCTTCCGAAGACAAGAACTCGCCTGAGCTCGACAGCGCGCTGATCGGCGGGCTGCTGCTGTTGGCGGCGACAATCCTGGCCGTTGTGACGGCGAACTCCAGCGCCAGCCAGAGCTACTTCGACGCCCTGCAAATCCCGCTCACCGTCGGCCTGGCGCCGATGGCGCTCACCAAACCCGTGCTGCTGTGGATCAACGACGCCCTGATGGCGATTTTCTTCTTGGTGGTTGGTCTCGAGATCAAGCGCGAAGCTTACCAAGGCGCGCTATCACGTGTGAAAAGTGCGCTGCTGCCGGTGATCGCAGCCGCTGGCGGAATGCTGGTCCCGGCATTGATCTATGCGGCGATAAATTGGGGCGACAGCGCGGCATTGCGCGGCTGGGCCATTCCGTCCGCAACCGACATCGCCTTTGTGGTCGGCGTGTTAGCGATGCTCGGCTCCCGGATTCCAAACGGGCTGAAGGCATTTCTGCTGGCGCTTGCGATCATCGACGACCTCGGCGCGATCGTCATCATTGCCCTGTTCTATACGAGCCAGGTGTCGGTGGGGGCACTTGCGCTAGCCGCGATCGGCCTCGTCGCCCTATTGGCGCTCAATCGCGGCGGCATCAAATGGATTTGGCCCTATCTTCTGACGGGCGTCTTCGTTTGGGTCTGCGTTCTGAAATCCGGCGTGCACCCGACTTTGGCTGGAGTTGCGACGGCGCTGGCCATTCCACTGCGCGGGGCGGGAGACGATACACGGAGCCCACTGCGCGATTTGGAGCACGCGTTGCAACCGTGGGTGAGCTTCGCCATTGTGCCGATCTTCGCGTTTGCCAATGCCGGTGTTTCACTGCAAGGCGTCACGTTCAATTCTCTCCTGATGCCGATCCCACTCGGCATTGCACTTGGATTGTTCATCGGAAAAATGATTGGCGTGTTCGGATTTTCGAAAGTGGCGATCGCCAGTGGCCTCGGGGAAATGCCGCGTGGCACGAGCAACGCTCAACTGTTCGGCGCCGCCGTGCTCGCCGGCATCGGCTTCACCATGAGTTTATTCATCGGCAATTTGGCATTTCCCGATCCGGCATTGGGTGACGAATTGCGTATTGGCGTGCTGTCTGGCTCGATTGTTTCAGCAATTGTCGGTTTTGCCATTCTGCGCGTGGCAAAACCGGATGCGGACGAATAAAATTAACCCGGCCGGATAGCGGTCACCCGGTCATCCGGGTAGCTGTCAGGCAGGGCATTGTCGATAGACGATAGGCGCCGTGCTATTCCGCGCGCGCATTTTGCCAACTTCGCCCAAGGAGAAGCCGATACGATGAGCAGTTTTCCAGAAACACTGACCGACAGATTTCGCCGCTTTAAGCATCGTCATTTTGCGCCAAACGCCGACCACTACGAAGAGCTGGCGACCTACGGGCAAAGCCCCGACACGATGGTGCTTTCGTGCTGCGATAGCCGCGTTGACCCAGAAACGATTTTTAGCGCCATGCCGGGCGAGCTGTTCATCGTCCGCAACGTTGCCAATCTCGTGCCACCCTATGAAACAGCGGGCCGCTACCATGGCGTCAGTACGGCGATTGAATTCGCGGTGCTAAACTTGCGTATCAAGCATTTGATCGTCATGGGTCACTCGGGCTGCGGCGGCATTAGAGCCGCGCTCGATCAGTCGGCGGCGATCCAGACCGAAGCCCAATTCATCTCGCGCTGGATGTCGATGCTGGATGAAGCACGCTTGGCGGTTTTGGCTGCACATCAAAACAGTCCGCAGGCCGACCGCCAGGCCGCACTCGAGATGGAAGGCGTCAAGCATTCGATCAAGAACCTGCGTACGTTCCCGTTCGTCGCCGACCTCGAAGAAAAAGGCCGCCTGTCGCTGCATGGGGCGTATTTCGATATCAAAACCGGCACGCTTTCGGTGTTGAACCATTCGCGGGCGACGTTCTATCCGCTGTAACATGATCGACGCGATCGACTGGCCGCAGCGCTCAACGCACCCTCATCGCGAGGCTTGAGTGCTGCGCGCCTTTTCGATTGCCGGAAGCAGCCGCTGCTTGATTGACTCCGCCGACATCGGACCGACGTGCTTGTAGGTGATCTCACCTTTGCCGTTGATGACGAAAGTCTCCGGCATCCCGTACACGCCCCACTCGATCGCCAGTCGCCCGGACGTATCGGCGCCGATGGCTTTGAAGGGATTTCCGTAATTGCTGATGAAGCGGCGCGCGGCTGTTGCCTGATCCTTGTAGTTCACGCCGTAGATGTCGATGCCACCCGCCGTTTTGAGGTCGGTCAGCAGCGGATGCTCGTCGACGCACGGACCGCACCATGAAGCCCAGAAATTAACGACCGAAACTTTACCGGCCGCAAGATCTGCGGTGGAAAATCCTGGGATGGCGGCGCCATCGGCGTCCATTCCCTCAACCGCTGGAAAGATCGCCGGCGGAACCGTCTTGCCGATCAGAGCTGATGGCAGTTTCGAGGGATCGCCAGATGTCAGAGCGACCGCAAAAAACAACACGACAGCGGCAAAAATCGCGACCGGCAGATAACGCAGGTTAGACGGACGATCGGGACTCACGGCGTGGGCTCCGTGGCGCTGCTGGCCGTTGACCGACGCCTGACGCCGCGGTCTTCGAGGTCCTTCAACGCCGTCCTCTGGCGCTGGCCGTCGAAGATAAGCCAGCCGATCAAACCCGCAATGGTGATGGCGACGGCGGCGTAGGACAACCAGATGAAGGTCGCGTGCGGTCCAAGATCCATGATGCTCACAGCGTCACCCTGCAATTGGATTCGAAACCGCGCCGATACGATCGCGACGGGCAACGTCGGCGACACGCATCGCCTTGACTCGGCGGCGGAGGACTTCATTGCGCATCGCTTTGAGGTGCATGGCAAAAAACAGTAGCGTGAAACCAAGCGCCATGATGAGCAGCGGCACGCGCATGCTCGGATCGACGGTCGAGGTAAACGCCGTCGACGGCTGATGCAACGTGTTCCACCAGTCGACTGAAAATTTAATGATCGGCAGAATGGCGACCCCGACCAGAGCGAGAACGGCGGTGAGTTTTGCAGCTGTCGACTCATCATCGAGCGACGAGCGCAGTGCCATCAAGCCGAGGTATAGAAAAAACAGGATCAGCACCGATGTCAGCCGAGCGTCCCAGACCCAATAGGTGCCCCACATTGGCTTGCCCCAAAGCGAGCCGGTAAACAGGGCGAGAAACGTGAAGGCGGCGCCGATCGGCACGGCGGCTTTCGCCGA
>JAIEPV010000207.1 GCA_019748215.1 Hyphomicrobium sp. | reverse complement strand
TTTGATTGGCGGCACGAGCTACGCCGGTGAGACGAAAAAAGCGGTGTTCTCGTTTCTCAATTACGTCCTGCCCGAAAGCGCCGTCATGCCGATGCATTGCTCGGCCAACGTCGGCGGCGATGGCACGTCGGCGGTGTTCTTCGGTTTGTCCGGCACCGGCAAGACAACGCTTTCGGCAGACCCAACTCGCACGTTGCTCGGCGACGATGAGCACGGATGGAGCGCCGACGGCATCTTCAATTTTGAGGGTGGGTGCTACGCCAAGACCATCCGGCTGTCGAAATCAGCGGAACCGGAAATTTGGGAGGCATCGAACCGATTCGCGACGGTGCTTGAAAACGTCGTCTTGAAAGGCCCGGAAAAAACCCCTGATTTTGATGATGGCCGCTTGGCTGAAAATTCCCGCTCGGCTTATCCCCTCGACGCGATTCCCAACGCCAGCGCCACAGGGATAGCAGGTCACCCGCGCAACATCGTGATGCTGACGGCCGACGCCTTTGGCGTGCTGCCACCGATCGCGAGGCTGACGCCGAGCCAGGCCATGTATCATTTTCTGTCCGGATTTACGGCCAAAGTCGCCGGTACCGAGAAGGGTATGGGGGCTGAGCCGAAGCCGACATTTTCAACCTGCTTTGGCGCACCATTCATGCCGCGCCATCCAAGCGTCTATGGAAATCTGCTGCGCGATTTGATCGCCCGGCACGAGGTGGATTGCTGGCTCGTCAATACCGGATGGACGGGTGGGCCATTCGGTATCGGCACGCGGATGCCGATCAAAGTCACGCGCGCACTACTCAACGCAGCGCTTGCCGGTGATCTCAAAAATCAAACGATGCGCGTCGATCCGGTGTTCGGCTTCAAGGTGCCGATCACGATCCCCGGCATGCTGGCCGGCGTTGACGCGAAGCTGATGACGCCGCGCGATACTTGGGCTGATCCGAAGGCCTATGATCGCGCCGCTAGCAAGCTGGCCGAGATGTTCATCGCCAACTTCGCGAAGTACGAAGCCTATGTTGACAGCGAGGTGGTGCGTGCGGGTCCGGTGCTGTCCAGGCAGGCCGCAGCGGAGTAAGCGACAAACGGTTCATCTGGCGCGCAGAGCATAGGATTCACACCGGCGGAAACGTCCTAGCCTTTGACAACAAGGCGCTTGACGGCGCGACCGACGTACCAAACGGCCAAAAACGGCGCAGCGATCGTCAGCACGACAGCATCCGCCGTCAGTGCCAGCGCTCGCCAGCCGAGCGACGGCCCCGCATCACGAAACTGCGCTGGGCGGTCTCGTTCAAGGGTGCCACGAACGGCTTGATGCCCGGCCGCAGACGCGTCCTCGCTATCGCGCATGTCAGACGCGGCGCGTGACGGCCCTTGACCAGGTTTCGCAACGTGTTCGATGTCGTCAGTGGTTTCGGCGTCAGCCGCATCGGTGCGTGCATCTTGTTCGCGCCGGCGCCGCATGGTGACGTGCAACAGGTCCGATCGCGACGCGGCAGCTGAATGGCTCGCGGCAAGGCGATCAGAATTGGCTGACAATGCAGCGCGAATTTTGGCATGATCGAACGTCGGCACTGCTGGACGCGGCGGTGCTGTCACCTGTCGCGCGGTCGATCTGCCCGCACTATCCGTTCTCGGAAAGCCTGTATTCTCGCCCACACGCATGCTCGATGGTTGGGTGCTACGCACGGCAAAGGACGCAACACGTTTTCGATAGCCGTAACGCATTATGCGGGGCAAAGTTCGGCCAAGATGAGATGCGGGCGAGAAATAGTTTCGCGGCCTGCGTCATAATGTGACCCTTGGCCGGCATGTGAACATGTCGCGCGGGCAACGACTGTCGTCGATGCCGGATCGCTTCGTTTCAAGCAAACTCTGACGCTTGCGATGGTCAGGTCTTGAAATCGTTGAGCGTCAGAAGCGGATGAAACGGCAGGGAAGCGGCCGCAAACGCCTCTGCCGCGCCATCGAGACGATCGACAATCGTGATCACCCGCACAATCGTCCCGCCGGCTGCCTGGATCGCCTCGGCTGCCTTGATCGATGACCCGCCGGTCGTTGTCACGTCTTCGACGATCACGACGCGCTTGCCGGCCATCGTTTCACCGCGACCGAGCCCTTCGATCAGGCTTTTCGTGCCGTGCTCTTTCGCCTGTTTGCGAACGAAGAAGGCCGGCAGCGTGCGTCCGCGCGTGTGCGCCAACGTGGCAACGCTTGCGGCGATCGGCACCGCGCCCATTTCGAGGCCGCCGACCACATCAGCTTCGATCCCCTCAAGCTGATCGAGGATCAGCGTGGCGATAAGAAACGCGCCTTCGCTGTCGAGCATCGTCGGTTTCATGTTGAAGTAGAATGTCGATGTCTTGCCCGATGCAAGTTTCATTTCAGGGCCTTCCTGAAAGGATCGCTCGGCGACGATCTTGATCAGCCGGGCGCGGGCTGCCGCCGTGTCTGATGATGGTGTGCTCATGCGCGTCGCGCGCCCCTTGCCTTTTTTCGTCGAGGATGCGCAATCAAACCAGTTTCGCAGGGGTGTCAAGCCGGGGAGGGCGGTTGTTGGAGGTGCCAGTACGCGATGCACACGCGATCGGGACGACATGGCTGATTGAATTCGCGCGGCGACCGTGGCGCGCGAGTCTGGCGCTGATCCTGCTGTGTCTCGCGATTTACGTGCCGGGCGTCGTGCGGCTTCCCGCTGTCGATCGCACCGAGATCGTCTATGCCGAGACGACGCGGGACATGGTAGCGCGCAGCGCGTGGCTCGATCCGCGCTACGGCGACACGGTGCATCAATTCCGTCCCATCGGTACGTACTGGGCGCAGGCCATCGCGACGTCGATCGCTGGCCCTGAATTCACTCGCACGATTGCCGTCTATCGCGTCCCTGGCCTGATCGCCGTGACCTTCGCCGTCGCCGCTCTGTTCTGGCTGGCCACACCGTTGGTCGGCGGCCCAGTCGCCTTCATGGCTGCCACGCTGTTTGCGGTCGCGCCCTTGACAGTCCTCGTGTCGCAGCTGGCGATCACGGAAGGTTTGTCATTGCTTCCCGCGACGATCGCGATGCTGTGTTTGCTGCGGCTTTACACGCTCCGCGACGACGACGCCACATCGTCAAGGCTCGCCATGCTCTTTTGGTCATCGGTCGGGTTCGGCATGCTGCTGAACGCACTGCTGGTGCCGATACTGGTCATCGCGACGCTCGTGGCGCTCGCCGTCATAGATCGCGATCTCTCATGGCTGACGCGCACGCGGCCGATCATCGGCGTACCACTCGCTCTTGCCATTGCCAGCCCATGGATCGTCGTGCGGATGATGCAGGATGGCGTACCGTTTTCGGGACTGGGCGTCAGCGCCATCCTCGAAGCGCTGGGCGGCTCGCAGGATATGAAGCTGCGCGCCTTCCCGGGCACCTTCGTACTGGCGCTGCTGCTCGGCTTTCTGCCAGGAACGGCCCTGCTGATCCCAGCTTTCGCGAAATTGTGGTGCGCGCGTGATCAGCGCATCGCGCGCTTTTTGCTGGCCTGGGTCATCGGCTATCTTGCTTATCTCGAACTCCTGTCGTCCAAGCCCGGCACGTACACTGTGCAGGTGATGTTTCCAGCGCTCGCGCTCGCCGTTGCGATGCTGGTGCGCGATGCAGACGGCGCGCCGAAATTGCCGACGTGGCATGCCATTCCATGGCCGCCGATCGCGGCGATCTTTGTGCTCGTGCTGTTCGGCGGCCTATTCGCTGCAACAGGCGCGCGGCCGGGTCTCCCCGCCATCGTGATGATTGTAGCCGTCGCTGCACTCTTTTACGTGAGCGCCGTCGATGGCCGCGCCAACCGTCTCGCGCTCTGGTGGCGCGACAGCGTCGCCGCATTGGCGCTGTTTGCTGTGACACTGCTCGCCGTCGTGTTGCCGTCGCTCGACACGATCTGGCCGGCGCGCCAGATCGCCCGGGCCATTGCAGCCGCGTGCCCCGGCGCGACTGATGTCTCAACTGGGGTACTCGGATTTCGCGAGCCGTCCGGCGTCTTCATTCTCGGATCGTCTCGTGGCCTGCAAACGCCGGAAGCCATCGCTCGGTCGAAACCACCGTTGCGCATCGTCGAAGCGCGGTGGCTCGATCGCTATTCACACGCCATGCAGGCGTCGGGCGCTTCGCCGGGCATCGAACTCGGCTGCGTTTCAACCACGAATGTCATGCGCGGCTGCGGTCTGACGTTTCGAATTTTCGGCGACGGGCTCGACGGCCGCTGCGCGCCCATGACCAACGCAGCTGCGTGCGCGCCGCTGTCCTCTTTGCGGGTGAAGTCCGATCAAGCCTGCGACTGAGATGCGCGCCGGCAGCCGCCGGATTGTGATAATCTGCCGATCGAAATTACCAAGGATGCCGCCATGTTCAATCCCGAACGCCCGCCCGAAATCACCGCGACCCGCTGGCTAAATTCCGACGGCAAGCGCACGCTCAAGGCCGAGAAAGGCAAAGTTGTTTTTGTCGCCGTGGCGTCGAAAGTTTGCCCCGGTTCGCTCAAATACGGCTTGCCGCAAGCCATGCGCCTGACACGCGCGTTCTCAGACAAGCAAGTTGCCGTGTTCGGCCTGCACATGGCGTTCGAAAAATTCGACGAACAGACGCCGGACAAAGTCGCGGCGTTTCTCGGAGAGCATGGCTTCACGCTTCCCGTGGCGCTCGACAAGCCAAACGGCGATGAGCTGCCGCAGACGATGAAGGACTACGAATTGCAGGGCACGCCGGCGATTTTGCTGTTCGATCGCCAGGGCCGCCTGCGCCGCCACTATCTCGGTGCTGTCGATGATTTGCGCATCGGGGCCGAGATCATGGCGCTGTTGATCGAAGATAAAGATAGCCCGCGCGACATGTCGATTGCGCTCGAACGCAAGCTCGCTGCGGCGCTGCTCAATCCGGACGACGACCATACGCACGGCGACTCGTGCGGCTGCGGCCACGACCATGCGCATAGTCACTCCCATGATCACGCCGATGAGCAAGGGCACGATCACAGCCACGACCATGCAGCTCACGGCGAGCCGGGGCATGTTCACGGTCCCGATTGCAAACACTAATGTCCTCGGCGTCGGCGAGCGCCGATGCCGCGAAAATCCGCCTTCATTCCGGCCCCCGAATCGGTCTTTTGTCGCAGCTGCAAGTCGAGTGGCGGTGAGGGGATAAGCAATGGTCGAGCGGGCGGGCACCAAGGATCGCAACAAGCGCATACCCTCGCGCGGGCGCGAGTCGTCCGATGTCCTGGCGCGGGAGTTACCGCTCACCAACCGACACGCCGCGGAAATCAAAAAGCCATTCACAAAAAAATCGATCGCGCTTGTCTATGATTTCGACGGCACGCTGTCGCCAAAGCCGATGCAGGAATACGCCTTCCTGCCCAAGCTCGGCATCACGGCCAAGGACTTTTGGGCCGAATGCACAGCACTCGCCCGCGCCGAGCGCGCCGATCCGCTCATCACCTACATGCACCTGATGTATAAAAAAGCGAAAGAGAAGGGCGTGCGCATCGACCGCGCCGATCTGGTCGCGCAGGGCCGGGACGTCGAGTTCTATCCGGGCGTGGTGGAATGGTTCGGCGAAATCGAAGCCTACGTCGCTGCGAAGCTACAGGCCGACGGTGTGATCGTCAAACACTACCTCGTATCGTCAGGTCTGACCGAGATCGTCGAAGGCACGTCGATCTACAAAAATTTCGCCAACGTCTTCGCCAGCGAATACTGGTTCGATGCCTATGATCTGCCGTTCCCCAAGCGCGTCATCAC
>JAIEPV010000021.1 GCA_019748215.1 Hyphomicrobium sp. | reverse complement strand
CTTCTCTCCTGTGGTCTCGCTTTCTTGGGTGCGCTCACGGCCGGATTGCACGAACTTCTGCTTGGCACCGAGCGCGCGTGGTCCAAACTCCCAACACCTGCCACGGAAATTGCAGGCTTTGGCAGTGAACGGCCCGATTGGCTCTATGGCTTGACGATGTACGAAGCTGCGGCCGCCCTTGGCGGGTTGGCGTTTGTCGCCATCTACATTGCACTGTTTTGCCTGACGTTCTTCTATCGCTGGCCGGCGGCCAACAGCGCCAACGGCTAACCCGCCGCACGCTGGTCATCAGCGCCTCATCAGCACGGTTGGCCCTGGCACTCGACGCGCCGCGATGCCATATACCAGCGCGCCATCACCGTCGGTAATTCGCCGATCCGGCGCTTCATCGCCACCGCTCGTGCCGCAAGGAACGTCGTCTATGGATCACCTTGATCTCCCCCAGGACATGGCTACGCCGGCTTACGTGCTCGACGAAGCTGCGCTGTTGCGCAATCTCGAAACGGCCGCACGCATCAAGCGTGAAGCGGACTGCAAAATCCTGCTCGCCACAAAGGCCTTCGCCATGCCAGCGGCCTTCCCGCTCATGCGCGATGTCCTCGACGGCACGACTGCGAGCGGCGAATACGAAGCGCGTCTTGGCTTTGAGGAATTCGGCAAGGAAGTGCACGTCTACTCACCGGCGTATATGCCTGGCGAAATCGAGCGGCTGACTCATCTTGCCAAGCACATCTACTTTAATTCACCCGAGCAAATCCGTCGCTACGCTGCCGTCGTCGGTGCGGCAGCCGATGTCAAAATCGGTTTGCGTATCAATCCTGGGTTCTCAATGGCGACGCTCGGCGGCGCGCTCTACGATCCGTGCGCACCGTTTTCACGCTTTGGCGCGACGGCCGACACCCTCGACCACGCGCCTTGGGACATCATCGACATCTTGCATACCCACGCTCTTTGCGAAGCCAGAAATGCGGGCTCCGTCGGCTTGATCGAACACGTCGGCCGCAACTTTGCCCCCTACATTCGGCGCGTCAAAGCCGTGAACTTCGGCGGCGGCCATTTCATCAACAAGGCGGACTACGACGTCGGCAAACTGATCGCCGCCATCATCGCCTTCAAAAATGAGTTCGGCGTCGAAGTCATCCTTGAGCCCGGCGCCGGTCTGGTTGTCGATACCGGATATCTCGTGGCCAGCGTTCTCGGTCTGCATCACAACGGTAAGGACATCGCAATTCTCGATGCCTCGGCATCGACGCATATGCCGGATGTTTTGGAAGTCCCCTACACGCCCTCGATCGTGGGCGCTGAGGCGCCGGGTGTGCTGCCCCACACTTACATCCTTGGCGGCAAGACATGCATGACCGGCGATATCATCGGCGAATATTCGTTCAATACGCCGCTGCAGCCCGGCACCAAACTCATCTTCACCGATATGATGCAATACTCGTTTGTCAAAAATAACACGTTCAATGGCGTTCCACTTCCGGATCTTGCCGTGTTGCGAACAAACGGATCCTACGACGTCGTCCGAACTTACGGCTATGATGAGTTTCGTCGGCGGTTGGGATAATCGCCGCCGCGCAGGCACCCGGACGAGCCATCGCGGCGATCTGATTTGAGATAGGTTTTGCACCATGACGACGGACGAACCGCGCGCCATTAAACTTGCCGACTATCGTCCATCGGCATTCCTCATCGATACCGTCAATCTCACGATCCAGCTTGATCCGGCACGCACGCACGTCACGGCAAAGATCGCGGTTCGTCGTAACCCGAAAAGCATCGAGCCAACCTCCAGCCTGGCGCTTGACGGCGAACTGCTCGATCTTCAGCGCATCGCGATCGACGGTCGTGATCTCGTGCCGGCCGATTATGCCGTGACCGACACCGGCCTGACGATCCATGCCGTGCCCGATTGCCCGTTTACACTCGACATGGTGACGCTGGTCAATCCCGAAGCCAACATGGCCCTGCAAGGCATTTATTTGTCTCGCGGCATTTATTGCTCGCAATGCGAGGCGCAAGGCTTCCGCCGCATCACCTATTTTCTCGACCGGCCGGATGTTTTGTCGGTTTACACCGTGCGTCTCGAGGCCGACGTCGCCATGGCACCTGTTCTGCTGTCGAATGGCAACCCGCGCGAACGCGGCACGCTGACGGGCGGCCAGCACCACTACGCAATTTGGCATGATCCGTTTCCAAAGCCGTCATATCTGTTCGCCATCGTCGGCGGCGATCTCGCATCCATCGCGTCGACCTTCACGACACTATCGGGCCGCGACGTCGATCTGCGCATCTATGTCGAGCACGGCAAAGAAGAGCGCGCGCATTGGGCCATGGATTCGCTCAAGCGCTCGTTCGCCTGGGACGAAAAGCGCTTTGGCCGAGAGTATGATCTCGACGTCTTCAACATCGTCGCCGTGTCGGATTTCAACATGGGCGCGATGGAGAACAAGGGCCTCAATATCTTCAACGACCGTCTCGTGCTGGCTTCAGCGGATACTGCCACCGACGCCAACTACGAAGCGATCGAGAGTGTTGTGGCGCACGAATATTTTCACAATTGGACCGGCAATCGCATCACCTGCCGCGACTGGTTTCAGTTGTGCTTGAAAGAGGGTTTGACGGTCTATCGCGATCAGGAATTCACCGCTGACGAGCGCAGCCGAACCGTGCAGCGCATCACCGACGTCCGCCAATTGAAGTCTTTGCAATTTCCCGAAGACCAAGGCCCGCTCGCGCACGCCGTGCGGCCCGAAAGCTATGTCGAGATCAACAATTTCTATACGCCGACCGTTTACGAAAAAGGCGCCGAACTGGTGCGCATGATCGAGACGATCCTGGGGCCTGAAAGATTTCGCGCCGGAATGGATACCTATTTTGATCGCCACGATGGCGACGCGGCAACGATCGAAGACTTCGTTCGCTGCTTTGAAGACGCAAGCGGCGTTGATCTAACGCACTTCGCTCGCTGGTATTCCCAAGCCGGCACGCCCGAACTGGTGTGCGACTTCAGCTATGACAAAGTCGGCAATCGGGCAGAGCTGACCGTGCACCAAAGCCTTCAGCCGACACCTGGACAGCCGAAGAAATCGCCGTTGTATATTCCATTGGCTGTGGCGCTGCTCGGACCAAACGGTAGCGAACTCGATCTCCAAATCGATGATGCGAGCTTCATTCGCCCCGGCGTATTGGCCGTCTCTGAAGCCAAACAGACGTTCACGTTCACCGGCATCACATCACGTCCCGTCCCGTCTCTGCTGCGCGGCTTTTCGGCGCCCGTGAACGTCACCATCGATCTGTCCGACGCCGATCTCTGCTTTTTGATGGCGCACGACAGCGATCTTTTCAATCGCTGGCAGGCCGCCAACCGCTTTGCATCAAGGGCCATTTTGCGGGCGCTGAGCGGCGCGGCATCGGCGTCCGACAGCGCCGACGCTTACGCTTCGGCCATCGTCGCTGCCGTGCAAAATCCATCGCTCGACGACGCCTACAAAGCCGAACTTCTGAAACTTCCGACCCAGTCGGATATTGCGCGCGATAAAGGTACGGACGTCGATCCTGACCTCATCGACACCGCGCACCTCGCGTTCAGCCAAGCGCTGGCCAACGCAATGGTCGCCACGCTGTCTGAGACCTACGCCGCATCAGACAGCGCTGGCGCATTTTCACCTGACGCCAAGAGCGCTGGCCGGCGTGCCTTGCGCAACGCTGCACTGACGCTCCTGTCGCAACGCCAAACCGCTGAAGATGTCGACCGGATTGAGCAGCACTATGTCAACGCGACCAACATGACGGACGCAGCCCACGCCCTCGCGCTGATCGCTGGCAGAGACGACCCCGCACGGCAGCGCGTCATGGATCATTTCTACGAACGCTGGCAGGCCGATCACCTGGTCATTGACATGTGGTTCGCCGCCCAAGCGCAGGCGCCGCTCGCCGGCACGCTCGATCGCGTGGCAGAACTGCTGGCGCATCCGTTGTTCAAAATCACGACGCCCAACAAAGTTCGTGCCTTGATCGGAAATTTTGCCATGTCGAACCCGACACAGTTCAATCGTGCCGATGGTGCAGGCTTTCATTTCCTCGCCAAAACGGTTCTTGCCGTCGACGCGATCAATCCGCAAGTCGCAGCACGATTGCTCGGTGCTTTCAGAAGTTACCGGGCGCTCGAACCCAAGCGCCGCGCCCACGCGGCCGATGCTCTCGCAACCATCGCCGAGGCGCCGAATGGGTCGCGAGACAGCCGCGAAATTGTCGCGCGGATGCTCGACGTTTGAAGGTCGCCGCGCGGTCTGCCAAGCTCCGCATGTCTCCTGCGTTGCAGAGACATAAACTCGAATGTCTCAATTCAGCCGGAATTCGCGTGACGTGAATTTATTCTCCCTCGACACTTGAGTCGCAAATCAGCGACTATGATTCTGTGGTCCGAGGCTTGCGTAACGGCTTGGGATGCGGGGGCACTTCACAGACATTTTTGGAAGGAATTTGGGGGATGGCGTGGACCTGGTCCGCTCCTCAACGGGGAGCCTTGTCCTTCACAACAGCTTTGGCACCGGTGTGTCAGGCCCTTCGCCACAGGTTCGATGACGCGTTGGCCCAGAGCCCGGCGCGCGGTGCGTTTGCCGCAAGCACCGGCGTGCTGACCGGTGCCGGTGTCCTTGCGCCGCTGATGGCTGCGGAAACATTGACGGCGCTTCTGTTTACCGCTGCCGCTGCCGCAGCATCGATGCTTGTCTTCAGATTGCGCGAGACGACCGCGCCCACGACCCAGAATGCCTTCAATCCCGCCTTGTCTATGTCGTCGCGGTCGACTTCGGTTCCGCAAACCCGCTTCCGCGAGTTGCTGCCGCGCGACGCCCAGCATGCGTCGCTCGATCGTGCGCGCTGGTCGCAACTGACAGCGCATATGAGTCACGAGTTGCGGACTCCCCTGAATGCAGTCCTCGGCTTTTCCGAAATGATGAGCAAGGAAGTGTTCGGGCCGATGGGTTCGCACTGTTATAGCGACTATGCCCGCAACATTCACGCCAGTGGCCGCATGCTGCTGAAAACCGCTGAAGATGCGCTCGCCATCACCGCATTGCTCAGTGCGCCCGAACATCGCCGCGTGCCTTTGACGGCGTGCCTGTCGACGGCAATCGCCGATGCCACGGCCTTCCACGCAGACACGTTTTCCAGCCGTCGCATCGCGGTGTCGTTCTGTGACCCCGATCGAGCCGTGCTCATCGCCGACCCGCAAATCGTTCGCCAACTTTTCATCAATCTGTTGGCTGACGCAGTCACGCGCGTTACGGACGACGATACGATTTCAATCACCGCACGCGTCGATGCTGGCTCGGTCGAAATTGCTTTCGAAGTTTTACCCGACCCTCAACGCGTCGACCTCGCGCAGGAAACGTTCGCGATCCTGCTGGCCTCGACCTTGGCCGAACTCTCCGGCGCCCCTTTCGCGATTTCCACCGACATGCGAACCGGACTTCGCACATGCGACTTGACGTTCACCGTCGCGACCCAGCAGGATTTCTTCGCACTATCCGACGGCTGACCTAGAGCCCTTCCGACTTAGATTGAACCAATTCTGTTCGCGCCAGTTGAGCCGATCCGGCGGGCGGTGGGCGCAGTGCGATGCCTAAGCATCGGACAAGCCCGCCAACGAACCGGGCGGCCAACCCGCGCGAACCCGA
>JAIEPV010000030.1 GCA_019748215.1 Hyphomicrobium sp. | reverse complement strand
ACGCCGTTTTCGAGATCAGCCGGAACAAGCGACCGCAGCACCGGTCCTGAGACCGGCTTGCCATCGATCGACAGCGTCGTGGTCTTGACTTCGTCGTTCAGGGCCTTGGCTGCGAGCAACAACCATGCCTGTTCTTGCGTCGAGGTATAACTGCGCGTCTCGTAGGCCTTGGCGATGACGCTGGCGAGGTTCGGGGTCTCGGCTTTGCCAATGCCGGTTTCAGCCGCGAGCGCCACCAGCGCCGCGCCATCGCGCAACGTCGAGCCGTAGTCGCCCCGATAGCCGGTGTCCGCCGTCGCGTTACCCATGCTGGCAAGTGCTGACGCAAATGCACGCTCGGCGCGCTCCTTGTCACCCATCATCGCCAGTGCAGCACCGATCTGGGCTTTGGCCAGAGGCGTCGAGAACCGGTCGATGCGCGTGTCGGCGTAATAACGCAATTCACCGATCGGAGCCCGCGCATTGCGCGCCAAGACATAGATCGCATAGGCACGATCTTCGCCGCCCTTTTCGAAATCGTCGGCATAACTCAAGAAGTTCGCCAACCGTTCGAGCGCGCGGTTATAGCCTTCCTTCGGTACGATAGCGCCGTTCTCCTTGGCACGCGTCAGGAAGTCGGTGACGTATGATGTCAGCCACATGTCGCCGTTCGATGGACCCCAGACGCCAAACGCGCCGGATGAATCCTGCATTTCGAACACGCGGTTGACGGCGGCCTGCACGCGATCCTTAAGCGCCTTGTCTTCGCCCATGCCGATTTGCGCGGCAACGGCGTTGGCATAGACGAGCGGCAACGCCCGCGACACGGTCTGCTCGGCGCAGCCGTACGGATATCGATCGAGCTGCGTCAGCAGGCTCGGCACATCGAGACGTGCAGCTGGCCCGACCGACAGATTGATGCGCGTGCGCGACGCGATCATATCCTGCACCAGATCGCGCGACAGCGTTAGCTTGCCGCCAGCCTTCAGCGACGAGATCGTCGTGCGTTTGATGTCGCCGCCCGGCGGCAGCACCTCGAATGTCATGTCGCGTTTGATGGCAATGTCGCTCGGCCCTTTCACAGCCACCTGCAGTGTCAGCGATCCGATGTCTTTCGGCTTGAAGCGCATGCGTTGCGTCGTGCGCGCGCCGGTCTTGAGGTTGAGCGCGGCGTTGCTGAGCGCGGTCAGACGTTCGGCCGACGCATCGCCCTGCTTCTGCGACAAAGCCAAGTCGTAGGCGCCATCTGGCCCGTCGATGTTGTGCACATCGAAGCCAAGATCAACTTCATCGCCGAGCGTCAGAAAGCGCGGTGCCGATACCGTCAAAGCCACCGCATCGCGCACGATCAGATCGGATTGCGCATGGCCGAGTTTATCGGCGCTCCAGGCGACCGCCATGATCCGCACCGTGCCGTTGAAGTCCGGCAATTCGAATTCGACGTTCGCTGTCCCGTCTGGCCCAACTTTGATGATGCCGGAATACAGCGACACCACCGTCTCGACCGTCGGATTGCCCTGCATCACCGGGCCGCTACCATCGCCGCCGGATTTCAGCTTGCCACGATTGGCGCGCATGCCGTCGATCAGGCGGCCGTAGAAGTCGCGGATCTCAAACGACAGCTTCTGCTGGGCGTTGAACCAGGCTTCAGGCGCCGGCGTTTCAAAGCGCGTCAGATTGAGGATGCCAAGATCGACCGCCGCGACGGTGATGCGCGCATCCTCGCCAGCAGCCAGGCCCGAAACTTTCACCGGCACCGAAATCTTCGACGCTGATTTGACTTTCTCCGGCAGCGTCATTGCGATCTTGAGTTCGCGCGCCGATTGGTCGACGGCGAGCCAAGTAATGCCGATGGCCCGGCCCGGCATGCGCTTTTCGGCCTCGACCATCGGCCGATAGAGCAGCGCCGTCACGTAGGCGCCGGGACCCCAGGTATCGCCGACAGTGATGTCGACTTCGCTGCTGCCCTTATCGATCGCGACTTCGCGCATATCGTAGACGCCGTTGCCGAGCACGCTGATCAGCGCCGTGCCGCCTTGCTTCGACGACACGCGCAGCTTCGCCGTTTCACCGGCTGCGTAGCTCGCTTTATCGAGCGCGACGTCGAGCTGTTCGGGGCTGTCGACGGCTTCGCCCGTCGTGTACCACCCGGCGTTGAACGTGTAGCTGGAGGCTGGTCCATCGGCCTCGGTCGACGCCACATCGAGGCGGTAGCGACCCCAGGCCACGGGCTGCGCAATATTTGCTACTGCCTCAACCGTCGTCGTGACGGTGCCATCGCCGACTTTGCGCTTCACGGTCACGGCATCGTACGACCAGTTGCCGTCACGTTTGTACCATTGCCAATTCGTGTCGATGCGGGTCAGCGTCCAAGCGATTTTATCGCTCGCCTGCGGTTTGCCATCACGGTCCAGCAGCACGACTTCAAAAGCTGCATCCTGATTTTCGATCGCATTGGCGCCAGCAAACAGCGGCTTGATGCCGATGCGCGGCTGCTTCACGTCCACCGGCAACGTCAGCTTGCGTTCGATCGAGCGGCCGCCGGCCTCCAGCAGCTTGACGATGACATCGGCTTCGAGCGGCCGCGCCGTTTTCGGGATCGCCGGCAGCGTGACCGGAATGGCGGCTTTGCCATCCTTGTCGGTCAACAGGCCGGCTTCCAGTGGCTGGCGCACCGGATTTATGAGTTCATCCGATTGACCAAACGTATAACCGGCGTATCCCGGCACGTCTTTGTTCGCGAGCCGGACGGTGATTTCGCCTTCAAGCCCCAGACCACCTGCGGGCGGCCCGTAGAGATAGCGGCCGTCGGCCGTAATGATTTGGCGATCCTCCGGCGTCAGCGCCGGCACCGTTGCCGCAATTGTCATGTCGAGGCGTTCGGGCACGAAATCCTCGACCAGGAACGCCCGCTCGGCAATCGCCGGCGCCTTCGGATCAGTGTGCAGCCACAGCCGCCACGTCCCCGTCATCGCCGTCTTGGCGAGCGGCACAGTGAGCGCGCGACCGCCTAGACCCTGATCGTTCATCACATAGCGCGTGTGCTCGACGCCATCGGGGCGCGTGACGATCAATGTTGTCGGCAGCGTTGCAGCCTTGCCGAGTTGATCTCGCACGAGGGCCGTGACGCTCACCTCTTCGCCGCCGCGATAGACGCCGCGCTCGGTATAGACGTAGGCGTCGATCGGGCCAGCCGCGTCACGGCCCTTGACGCCGCGATCCGACAGATCGAACGCGTTCAACGTCAAATCGAGAAACGCGTATTCGCCCTCGCCCTTTTCCGCTACCAGCACGGACGGCTGCATGCCGCCGTCGCCCCGGCTCAACGCCTTGTCGAAATGCGCGTATCCCTTGGCATCGGTCGTTGCGGTCGCGAGAACTTCGTTGTTGCGTGCCACCAGCTTGACGCGCGTCGCGGCGACGGGCGTCGCGTCCGCCAACGAGCGCACGAACGCATGCACGCCGTCATTGCCGGAAAACGCTGTCAGTCCCAAATCCGAAACGATGAACCACTGCGTCGCCAGTTGGCCGCTGTCATCTTTTGATTTTTCCGTCGGTTTGGCGACCATTACATAGGCGCCAGGTTCGAGCTTGCCCGTCGCGTCTGTCACCGGCACGGCTGTCGTGACATCCTCGTTGAGCTTCGAGGCGATATCCATGTCGCCATCGAACACCTTGATCCCTGAACGATCACGGATGTTGTCGATTTCATAATCCGACAATTGCCGCTGCGTATCGCCGGCCTGGAGCGTCGCCGCCAAGTTTCGATCACCGATGCGGAACACTTTGACGGCAATCTTCGCCGTGTTCGTCGTCACCACCGGAATGCCCTGCTGGCCACGGCTCGGCAGCACATAGGCCTTGCCGGTGAAGCGCACCTGCGCCGAACGGTCCGGCACATAGATCGCGAGATCGGCGGCTTTATTCAGCGTCTCGCCGACATCGGACGGCAAGCCGGCGCGCAGTTGCACCTGATAGCGCTCGCCGTGCTTCAAGCCTTCAAGGCACAGTTGATGGCCTTCCTGCGCCAACTGCTGGGGATCTGCGCCGTTGAGCGATACGAACTTCGCGACATCGCTTTGCGTGCGCGACAGGTCCTCGGAAAATTGCAGGCAGACGCGCGGCGACGCCAGATCGTTATCCGTCTTGTAATCGATCATGCGAAAGCCGTGCTCGGCGCGCAGCCGGTCGTAGGCTTCCCGCGTCGGCTGGCTGTCGGCCATCTCCATGCTGAGGCGCAGCGCATCGATCGCGGGGCGCCAGTACGACCGCCGCTCGAGCGCTTGGCCAAGCACGAACAGCGCCTTCGCCTTGGTGTCTTTCGTCGTCGCCAATTCATAGCCGCGATAGGCCGCGCCTGACGCGTGCACCGGCAGATCGTAGCGCTCGGATTTTTCCGGATCGGCTTTAATGGCGAGGAGGGCTTCGGCGAGCCGCGTCCAGGCGCTTGCATCCGTGCCATTACCGGCGACGACGTTTGCCAGCAACCGCGACGCGGCGCGGGCATCTGTCGCGAAAAGTTTGTCCGCTTCCGCCTTGAGGCTTGCCGCCGCTTTGCCGTCGGCCCTCCACGATGATTTCAGATAAGTCTCGTAGCGTTTGGCATCGGCGGCGACGCCCTGGTGCAAAAATCCCTTTTCACTCGCGAGTGCCGGTGCGGCGGCGGTCAAAGCCAACATCGAACTGAGCGCGAGGCGGGCGAGAAAATGCATGGCTGTCGATCCCAAAAAAATTTTCTGCCCGTGCACAGCGCCGGTCAGGTCTTGGCAGTGTCGGGCAGTATCGAGCCGTTCCGCACTGCCGAATAGCCCATCAAAGCGGAACGGCCGAACGGCGGCGGTAATTTGCGATTTGTCTCCTGTTGCCTGGTCTTGCTGCTTTTTCCGTCCTTGTTGCAGTCATAGCCCAAATTATCATGGAGCTGAGACGCGGGGATAACTCGGCACTAAAAAAAACGGCCGGGCAAAAAGCCCGGCCGCATAACCGTTCAAATCGAGTGGAAAAAATTAACCGTCGCTTCGTGCGCAGCCGTTTCAGCCGCGGCGTGATGGAAGGTCGTTGCCTGTGTCGGTCGTCTGCTGGCCTGCGATGAGCGCTTGCGGCGCCATGGTGCGACCGACAGAGCGTTTCAGAGGAATTGCGACGGCCCAGAGCTTGGCGAATGATTGAGCGGCGTGCTGCGCGGCCGTCACGTTGGCGTCATGGAAGACGGCGAAGGCGTCGCGCTTCGCTGGGTCGCGCCGCATGCAGTCGCCGAGCCACACGCAATCGCTGCCAAGAACCAACTGCTCATGAGCTGCGGCGAAGCGGCTGTCGGGCAGTACGCGAATGTCGGCACCCGCAACATCGAGAATTGTTGCCGCCGCATGATCTTCGACAATGGTGTCGATATCGAACAGTACGATGCGAACCTTGACATTGCCATGGCCGGCTTGCGCCAACGCTGCAACCAGTGCCGACGCCACAGGGCTATCTGTGCCGCGCGCCACCAGCGTCACCACACCTGGAGCATCAGTGGCCGTCAATCCGGCCAACACAAACGCTGCAAGCTTCGATTCCTTCTCCGATCGGCAAGTCATGACAAGTCGTGAAGGTGT
>JAIEPV010000122.1 GCA_019748215.1 Hyphomicrobium sp. | reverse complement strand
GGCACCTTCTCCCGAGGGAGAAGGACGACCCCCTTCACCGTCGCTACAATTTCCCTTTCCCCTTGGGGAACGCGGCAGCGCCTCATTGGGATCGCGAGTTGCCGGCCAATTCCCTCTCCCCTTGGGGAGAGGGTTAGGGTGGGGGGGCAGTGAGACTGCGCGCGCACTGCGTGGAAACCGGTGCCGCTTGAACACCCCCTCATCCGCCCTTCGGGCACCTTCTCCCAAGGGAGAAGGACCCCGCACGCACCGACGTCTGGGACAACGCGCCAACGCGGCGCTGCGCCGCTTGACGTCATGTGCATGGCGCGGGCATGACGCACGCATGCCAAACCCAATGTCCTCGCCAGACCCATGCCGACCAGACTGCGGGCCTCAGCGCTGCGAGCATCACGCGCGATGAAACCCGTCTCAACCCTGCGCGATCTGCAATTTCGCCTCGAATACGCCGTGCTGCGCACCGTGGTCGGCATCGTGCGCATGGTACCGCTCGGCTTTGCCACGCGCTCCTCCGCCTGGGCCTGGCGCCGGCTCGCGCCGCGCCTCAACCCCAAACGCCATAACCGGGCGCTGGCCAACCTCGCCATCGCCTTTCCCGAGAAAACCCAGGCCGAGCGCGACGCCATTGCACTCGCCCACTGGGAAAACCTCGGCCGCGTCATGGCCGAGACGATGCGCCTCGATCAGATCGTCGCCGACGCCTCGCGCATCACCATTCTCAACCCGAAAGTCTTCGCCCGCTATTCCAACAAACTTGGCCCCATCGTCGGCGCATCGCTGCACATGGGCAACTACGAACTCGCCATCTGGCCGCTGACCATCGCCGGCGCAAACCCGGCCGCCGTCTATCGCTCGGTCAACAACCCCTATGTCGACCAATACCTGCGCGACCAGCGCCGCGATCTCTACCCCGGCGGCCTGTTCGGACGCGGCCGCGTCGAGGGCGATCACGGCGAAAGCCAAAAGACCGCTCGCGCGATCATGGACTACGTCCGTCGCGGCGGCCGCCTCGGCGTCGTCTGCGATCTCTATGACAAGACTGGCCTCGCCGTGCCGTTCTTCGGCAAGGATGCGCCGACCGTCACCATCCCCGCCATGATTGCGCGCCGCACCGGCGCCCGCATCTGGATGTCGCGCTGCACCCGTGTCGGCACCGACAGCCGTTTTGAAATCGAATTGAAGGAACTGCGTGTGCCGCGCACGTCGAACCCATCCGAAGACGTGCGCATCGCCACCGCCGAGATGACCAAACAGTTCGAAGCCTGGGTCCGCGAAACCCCTGAGCAATGGATGTGGTCGAACCGGCGTTGGAGTTGAGTGCTTGCGATTTGATCGAATGAGATCGGCGCTTTCGCACGATGCAAGTCGCATGTCGCAGGGTCCGACGACGAACCGGGATCGACGTCTCCGGAAAATGCTCTGGAGCTTTTGCGCCTTTGGCTGTTCTTGCGCTGGATCCCCGACCAGCGCTGCGCGTACCGCGCGCTCGGTCGAGGATGACGGGGAGTAGGAGGCAATTTTTCGGTCGAGGATGACCGGGAGGCATGAGCCATCCTCGATCACGCGGCGGTCGACACGCGCGGGCAGCGTCCTTCTCCCTTGGGAGAAGGTGCCCGAAGGGCGGATGAGGGGGCGTTTTGTTGAGCGCGCCGTCACATTCGCCGTCCCCTCACGTTCACTGCCCCCTCACCCTAACCCTCTCCCCAAGGGGAGAGGGAATCGGCGGGCAGCGTCTCTTTCTCCAAAGGAAGAGGGAATTGGCGGGCTCACGTCCTTCTCCCTTGGGAGAAGGTGCCCGAAGGGCGGATGAGGGGGGCGTTTTGTTGAGTGCGCCGTCGTTACAGCAATCCCTCACCGCGACGCCGTCTGCGATGCCGCGCGCTTGCGCACCACTTCATCGCTCGACACTTCACCGGCCGAGATCAGCGCGTTGACGCAGCGGTTCGACAGCTTCGAGCCATTCACCCGCATGCACGTGCGCACGCCGGGGCTCGAAGGGCTGTGCTGGCTGCAATAGGAATAATAATCGCTGGCACAGGCCAGCTTGACGCCGAGATCGAGGGCCGACGCCTGCTGGCCGCCGAGCGCCAAGGCACCGAGAGCGACAGCAGCTTGGACAGCGACACGAGCGGCAAAAAACGTGGCGAGCGGGGTCATGGCGGGTCTCCCAAGGGTTGCAATGCGAGTGATTGGCGGACACCTGACCTCCAGGCGTCTCTTGCTCCCAACCCTAGGCGCCTGCTCCTCACCCCGCTGTTCCCTGTGGAACCGCCCGGTCTGCGCCTCGAAAATCCTCGCCGACCGCCGCGCCGCGATAGCGCCACCTTGGCAATCGCCTCGTCCCGGTCTATCGAGCAGCTTGAACGCCGTCGGCCGTCCTGGCCGACCTCCAACACTTCAGAGAGTGACCCATGCCGACGATGTCGAACCTCCGCCGCCGCAAAATCCAGGCGACCCAGCGCAAACTGAAAAACGCCACCAAGCGCACCGCCAAAGCCGCCAAGCGCGAAGCCAACAAAAAGTAGAGACGTCAACGATCGGCTCGGCGCGGCTGGCTAAACGAGCGGCGTCGTTCTGGCGTCATCGCGGGTTCACGTCACCTGCCCACGACCACCCGTCGATGCAATATCACCGTCATCCCCGCGCGACTCCTTCGACGTCCCTTCAGATAAGGGCTGAAACCTGTCTAAGTTTTAGAAAGCAATTTCACGCGCGCCACCATGAACACCACCACGAACCCCACCACACCGTCATGCCGACGCGACTCCTTAGAAGTCCCTTCAGGGACAGGTCGGCATCCACGACAAGCCTCAAAGAGCGGTCGCGGCCGGTCCGCGACAAACCCAACCAACCTCGTTACCGCGGCACGACTCGATGGAAGTCCACTCGAGTATTGTGTGGGCAATCGTGCCGGGCTGTGATTGAGTTTTGACGGCTGGCCTGACGTGGATCCCGGCCTTCGCCGGGATGACGGAATTAGCATCGGTGCCTCAGTCCTCCAGCACCGTCATGCCGACGCGACTCCTTAGAAGTCCCTTCAGGGACAGGTCGGCATCCACGACACGTTTCAAAAACCGCTTTCGCGCGCACCACCACGAACCCAACCAAGACCGTCATCCCGGCGAAGGCCGGGACCCACGACAAGTCGCAAAAAGCGATTACTCGAGCGTCGCGATGAACCAAACCAAATCCGTCATCCCCGCACGACTCCTTAGACGTCCCTTCAGGGACAGGCCGCGGCATGTCCAAACGTCAAATGACTTTGCAGAATTTCTTGAAGTGGCCGCGTTCGCGGGCTTATTCAATCGACAGGCATTTACCTCAAAAAATTAGAACGTCCCTCCATCGATAGTGCTTGGTAGAATTTTATCATGCGTCGAGATTATTTTTCCGTCGCATATATCCCAATCAGTTACATAGATCCGGATTTGGAAAGGGTCTGCATCGCTCCTTATAAAATAATGCAACCATAAATCGCGGTTCTCATTAACGCGTATTGAGCCTTTCGAATATACGTGATCTTTGCATCCAGAGAAGCTTGGCCAACCATTGGGGCGCGCCTTCACAACTACTGAAATGAAATCTTGCGGCCCCTCCAATACTATTTTGTAGCCGACGAGGGCCTTTGCAGGAGCCTCAAGAAATTGAAAATGAAAATCTCGATTGTTATCTATTTGCTGGGCCAAGGTTGAAAACGCGAGAGCTGGTTCGTCGTAGAAGTATTTCGATCCGACCCATTTTCCACTATTTGCCTGAGGATCTAGCGTGGCTTGCGGGTTAGGCGGCGCGTTTGCTCGGTTGAACCAAAGCCACCGGAACCCACCAACTAAGTAGGCCAAAAAAACGAAAATCAGAACATAGCCAAGTCCTGTTAGTTGCCATGGCAAAGCGTCTAGAGACGGGATACCAATTTTGGCTGCTACGAAGGCCAAAACACTTGCAATCACATAGTCAATTGGTGCTTTCTTGAACCCATCCAACCACGCCGACTTGCTGAAAATCGTCCTGAGCATTCTTCGCAATCCCAACACTGTCGCTGTGAACTCATATCACAGACCTTCAGAGTAGCGCGGATTCCGACATACGGCACATCGCAAACAACGAAATCGCTTTTCCCAAGCCGTCGACCTGTCACCACCACACCACCACTCCACCCCCACCCCAAAAATAAACTTATCCCCGCTCTGCGCACCTCCCGCATACTCACTCAACCCGCTCCACAAGGGGTTGCGTTCGAGGCGTCGGACACGACCGGAGTGGGGGCAGCATTAGCGCGACGTGCAACGCACGCGCCGCGCTGAAGGACATCGCCGTCCGCGTGGGGGTGAGATTCCCCGCGTGTGGAGCAGCCCACTGGTGAAAGTGGCGGCGCTGAACCCTTCACACCTGCTCGCCGTGGACCGGCTCCGAGTTCGCACTCTTGACTCACGACCCTAGCGCGGCCTCGCGGCCGGTCCGCTCCGTTTCGAAAGCAGCCGGCCCCAACACCAACCCTCGACCTCGTGAGTTGTATGACCACTCAGAACAAGCCAGCGAAGCGAATGAAACTACGCGAGCCAAAACTTTGGCACTCCCGCGTCATCGCTGGCCACGCGCGAAAGCAGCGCGTCCGCAAACATTGGACACGCACTCGCTGGCTGGCCTACCACGCCGCCCGCGACCTCCGCCGCAACGCTGAGCCGCGTGCCGGCCTGAAGATCATCCGCTTGACCCTCGCGGCGCGAGCGCTTGCCGAGCAGCACGCCGTCGACAAGCGCCGCGCCGCCGCGATCCGCCGCGCCGAAACTCGCGCTCGCCAGAAGGCAGCGGCCGCGGCCTCCGGGTGACGGCGCTGTCTCGCACGAACGCCGCCGCCCTGCGCCAAGCAGAAGGCGGCCGCCGCAACAACGTTGGCGATCGGCCCATCGTCCGCGCCCGCCCATCTCACGCGTCCAATTGACTGAGGCGGCGAGCGTCGCTGGCGCGAGGCGCTAATTCCAATTATTCCCAAGGCACCACCAACGCCCGCGAAGGACGCAATCGACCCCATGGCCCAGACCCGCACGCCCGCCAAACATTTCGCCCCCCTCGCCATCGGCGCGCCCGAGCCGTTCCGCGCGCTGCCCGTCAAGCTTGAGCGCATGATCCATTTCGTGCCGCCCCATAACGATAAAATCCGCGCCAAGATCAAAGACCTCGCGGGCCAGGTCGATGTCGTGCTCGGCAATCTCGAAGATGCCGTGCCGCTCGATCAGAAGGAAAACGCGCGCAAGGGCTTCATCCAGATGGCGCGCGACACCGATTTCGGCGCAACGGGGCTGTGGACGCGCATCAACTGCCTCAACTCGCCGTGGATGCTCGATGACGTCATCGACATCGTTTCCAGCGTCGGCAACAAGCTCGACGTCATCATGCTGCCGAAGGTCGAAGGCCCGTGGGATATCCATTATCTCGATCAGCTTTTGGCCCAGCTCGAAGCCAAGCACGGCGTCACCAAGCCGATCCTGATCCACGCCATTTTAGAAACGGCGGAAGGCGTCAACAATGTCGAAGCCATCGCGGCGGCATCC
>JAIEPV010000013.1 GCA_019748215.1 Hyphomicrobium sp. | reverse complement strand
GCAAATCCGCTCGCGATGCCACCGTCCTGTCGCAGTGCCTCAGCGAAAGCCTCGGCTTCGTCGATGTGGCGCGACACGACCAGCACTTTGGCGCCATTGCGCGCGAAGACACGGGCGATGCCCTTGCCGATGCCCTTGCTGGCGCCGGTGACGATGACAGAGCGGCCAGCGATCGAAGTCAGCATAGATGTCTCCCGTGGTTTTGATCTCAAAGTCAGGGTACGAGTCCGCACCGGACGCGAAACGGGCGCTGATCGATCAGCGCCCGTCCGACTTTATTGTCTGATTGTCATCGTGCCAGGCGTGATTGTTCAACCGTTGTAGACGAGCCGGCCGATGCGTGCATGAGTTGCCGGCGACAGCACGCGCAGAGCCAAGCCCCAGACCAGGCCGACACCGAGGATTGCCAGCGCAATCATTGGAATGTTGCTGCCGAAGCTGCCGTTTCCGCCGAACGTGCCGAGATTGATGACGAGGAGATAGACCAAGTAGAGCTGCGCCACGAAGGCAATGATCGGCGCAATCATCGTCGAAATCACGCCGCCCTCGCCTGGGTGGTGGGAACGGAAATATACGATGATCGCGATCGAAACGATGGCCTGCAAAATCAACAGCAGCATCGTGCCGAGAATGGCGAGCATCGTGTAGACGCCGACATAAGCCTGGGCGTTCGGATCGTCAGTACCCAAGAAGTACGCGAACAAACCAACCCAGATGGCAGCCAGCACCGATTGCGCCGTCGAGGCAACGTGCGGGCTCTTGAAGCGATCATGCGTCTGGCCGAGGAATGACGGTAGAACGCCTTCGCGCGCCAGCGAATACAGATAGCGCGCGGCAGTGTTGTGGAAGGCCATGCCGCAGGCAAAGGCGCTGGTGATAATCAGCACACCCATCGCTTCAGCCGCCCACGGCCCGACAAACGTGCCGATCGGGCTGATGAAGAAGTTGCCAGAATCCTTCACGGCCTTGGTCAGCATGTCGCCTTCCGTCGGAAACGCCGAGACCGCGCACCAGCTTGTGAAGATGTAGAACAGGCCAAGACCAATCACCGAGATGTACAGCGACAGCGGCACGATCCGCTTGGGATCGCGCGACTCTTCGGCATAGTTCGGGGCCATCTCGAAGCCGACCCACGACCAGAAAGCCATGAACACGCCGACGGCCGCGGCACCGGCTGCGATTTCGACGTCGCCGATTTTCTGCTCGGCGACCGGCGTTAGCACATTGACCACGTTCAAAGCTTCGGTCGTGAAGCTGGTACCTGACTTGGCGGTGAACACCGCGAAATCGAAGATCAACAGCATGATGACTTCAAGCACGAGCGCCACGCCAAGCACGGCCGCCGAAAGCTGCACGTCGAGATAGCTCAGGATCGCCGCCAGCGCGATGGCGAACAGTGACAACCAGATCCACGGAACGTTGATGCCAAAGTGGGTCGAGATCCAGCTGTTGGCAAAGAACGCGAAGATGCCGGTGAGGGATGCTTCGAAAACGCTATAAGACGCGAACGACGCAAAACCTGCAGCCATGCCGACGTCACGGCCGAGGCCTTGGCTGATGAATGAATAGAAGCCGCCGACGCTCGAGACCTTACGCGCCATCGCGGCGTAGCCGATTGAGAAAATCGTCAAGACGATGGTCGCCAGAATAAACGCTGCCGGCACGTAGATGCCGTTGCCGAAACCGGCGGCGAACGGCACGTTACCGAGCATGGCGGTCATCGGCGCGGCGCCGGTGACAGTCAGGAACAGCACGCCGATCAAGCCGACAGCGTTGCCGTGCAACCGATCGACCCCCCGTTCGCTGGTGACATCGAAATTTTCAGGCGCGGCGCTTGCCGCTGCTGTGGATTGTGCCACCTGCATATCTCCCTCGGTTTGAACCGGCTGTGAAGCGACGGACCATAATCAGCGATGCGGCCGCCAAAATCCCCCGGCCGTCCGGTCGATATGATGATCGGCCCGGTCGGCGGGTGCAAGCCGCTAAGACTAGGCAATTCCTGGCGAGCGTATGATTATTTTTCAGGCTGTGACTTGACTGCCTACGGCCAGGGCTTGACCGAGGCGCGATTTTACAGCGTCTGCCCGACCACTTCGTCCAGCCGCATCATCGATATCAGCTCTTGGCTGCTCATGACATGGCAGTAGATCATGTTCATGATTTCGAGCTCCTTGTGATGCAACTCATCCGAGCCCGCAGCGCAGCAATCCTCGACCACGATGACGCTGAAACTCTCGTCCGCCAGGCTGCGCACGGTCGAGGACACGCACTGATCGGTGAATATCCCGCAGCACACCACGGTCTTGATGCCGAGGTTGGTCAAGATCAGCCGCAAGTTGGTGCCGGTCAATGCACTGTCGGTGGTTTTGATGACCTCGATCTCGTCGCGTTCCGGCGCAAGTTGCGAAATGATCTGGCCGGGATGCTGGTCCTTCGGCAGCAGCAGATTGTTCCAGCCCGGCATTTTTTGCGATAGCGACCGCTCACGGCCGTCTTTGGTGTGGCACGCGATGCGGGCGAACAGCCGCTCGATGCCATGCGTTCGAAACAGGTTGAGAAGATTCTGCGTGCGCGGAATGAGCGTCTTATGCATGCGCTCGTGGAACGGCGTCCAGGCGTCGAAACGGCGCTGTTCGTCAACTGGCAATGCGGCGCGGTCCGGTCGCACCAGATAGGTGTTCTGGACGTCGATGATCAGCAGCGCCGTGGTGGCCCACGTCATATCAGGGTCGGTAGGCTCTGGCGCGCCGTCGTAGTAGATCGAGCGATAGGCGGTTTTCCAAGTCATGCAACTTCCCTAGAATCTCTTGCTGAATAGTCCGCGCCGATCATAGACGCCGGCCGCCTCCCTGATGAACGCAGCGATGACATGCGCTCCATAGCGTTGCTCGATGTCGTCCGCCAATTGCACCAGTTCAGCTTTCGACTGCGCCCGTCCCGGCCGCAGACGCTCGTAAATCTGCATGATCGTTTCCTGCGGGACATCGACAAGCTCAGCCGCACGTCTGAAATTCTGCGCCAGAGTTGCGCGGCCAGCATCGGCTGCGATCTCCGCCTGCTGATGTAACGCATGGGTCGTGATGCTCACGTCATCCATCGAGATGTCATCGGCCATGACCGCGTCGAGCGTGATGTCGTCGAGCGCCTTGCCACGCTTACTGGTGACAAGCTCCGGCCGCCGTTCCGCCAGAGGATAGTCTGCCGTGGTTAGTTTCGCTGTGGTCATTGATGTCCCTCCAGCAAGGTAACTTCGATCTCTTGCGGCACCCCGCCTTCGATTGTGAGCGCGGTTTCGATCGCGTAAATCAGCGACACCCGCGCGTGATAGCGTGATCCAAGCGCTTCGCCCCGCGTTGGCACGATAATCGGCTCCGGCAGAAGGCCATTGGCATAGGCGGCCGCATTGGCTCCCATTCGGCGATAGTGTTCGAGCCGCGTGATCGGCGAGTTCGAAAACAGTTCGAGATTGTTGTGCGGCATACGATCCTTCTGGTGGATGACGGCAGTGCCTTTGGCCTGGATGCCGATACCGATCCCGGATCCCGCCAGCAGCGCCGCGCTCAGGCCGATGAAGGACGTGTCGGCGGTGTGCTGCATGCGCACGATCCGGGCATGACACCCGCCTTCTGCAATGCCAGAGATGAGATTGCGCACAACGTCCGACAGCGGATGACCGGCGACGGTGCGAAACAACGTCGATCCAAAGGCTGGCGAAATTCCGATGACGATGTCTTGCACGACGTTGCCGGCCGCAGCAGGTCCGACGGTGCGATAGCGGATGCGTTTGGCTTCGGGAGCCTTGTGAATGTCTTCTTCGCGCAGCACCTGATCGCGGGTCAGCACATCGCGAATGGTCGCTATTTCGCCGCGCCGCTCGGCGCTCAACCGATAGCCAGACCCAGGGCCCAGATAGTCGTTGGGATCATTGATCGCCGAGAGCACGCGACCCTCACGCACCACGGCCGAGGTTTGCAGGTAATCACCAGAGATGCGCAAGCGCACCAGTTGTACCAAATTATTGGCCTCCGTCTCGAAGCCTCGCGCTGCGAGCGCTTTGATGACGGACAAAATGGTGATGCCGCGCTGTTCGATCGCCTCGCTGATCAAGGTCGCGTCGCGCGGCGTGAAGCTGCGCGTGTCGTCGGACCCGGATGCAGTCAGAACGCTTTGCTTCATGGCCGCCGTCGGATAGGCCAGATCCAGCTCTTCGACAACCGCGCTGAAGGCTTCGATGGCGCGCGAGCGCACGTCGAGCAGCGTATTTTCATCGCGCGACGTCAATCCGCCGTCGGCCTCGAAGTCGCGCTGCAAAACGAGATAGTCCTCCAGTTCTTCGCCGTTCAGCAGCGAAGCATTGAACGAATTGTCGTACTTCAGGATCGAGCCAAAGCCCGAGCAGATCAAGTCCGAGCCGGCGATGAGGTAGGGCAGAATTTTTGCCCCGACGCGAATTTCAGATTCCGTCGGTCGCGCATCGTTGCCGGACGCGCATTCGAGATCAAGCCACACGGCGAGCAGATTTTCCGCCATCAGTTCGCGCATACCGCCGGGCACGGTACATGTCACCGGTGCCCCATCGATGCCGCCGTTTTGCGTACCCTGCACGCCCATGGCGCGCTGCAGACACAGGCAGCGGGCTTCGAGGTACAACAGCGATTTCTTTTCGTGGTAGCCCATCAAGAGTTCAGATCCGGCGCCCGACGTACAGCGCATCTTGATGCCGCGTGAAGCGTAGGCGGCAGCCAGAAAAGCTTTCGACCACGGCGTATCATCGCCGTCGATAAAGCTTTTTTCAGTGCCGTAGACCGACACCGTTTCGGCGTAGGACGTAAAGCCCGCCATGCCGATTTTGAGTTCTTCGGCTTCCTCGCTCGAACATTGAAACAGCGTGCCCCAGCGTCCAACGGCTGCACCGACGGCGCAGGCCAGCGCATTCGACCACGAATTTCGGGCGACCCGCATCGTCGTTTCAATTTCGTCGAAGCCGAAGGCGACGGCAGTCGCGGCATCGGCGGCCATTTGCAGCGGATCGTCTTTGGCGTTGGTGACGTGCGCCTGATTGCCGGGGGTCCTTCGTGCCCGCATCTTGCTGTAGGCGAACGCAATCTCGAGCGACGACAGGTGCCCGACGATTTCGGCCAGCCGGGCCGGCGTCATGCCGCGCGCCAGCCGCACGAGACCTTGGCGCGGCACGTTCATGTCGACGAGCATACGGGCGACGTCGAGCGGCGGCATGGCCATGGCTTCGGCGGCGATTTCAGGATCGATGTGCTAGCTGGCGATGAACCAATCGATCATATCGAAGTCGGCGGCGGCGATACCGTCCATCACCGCCACGCCGCCAGTGGTCAAGACAAGGCCAGGCTTTGGATCATGCGGGCTCTTGAAAGCCGCAAAGCCGCTATCGGCGTCTTCGGCCGCGAACTTATCGAGCCGCAGCGGCCGGTCATCCCATTCTGAAAACCGCTTCCATCGGTTGGGAAGCGGGCGGTCGCCATCGCTCATGCCGGCTCTCTCGCATCCTACAACAGGTGCTCG
>JAIEPV010000209.1 GCA_019748215.1 Hyphomicrobium sp. | reverse complement strand
GGCTGTCGGCGATCTCATTCAACCCTTTCGAAAGTTTCGACTATGAGAGCGCCCGTTACGATTGGCGATTTGCGCCACCGCGTCACCATCGAGCGCGCCATTCGAACGCCGGACGGCGGCGGTGGCGCGACGCTCTCGTGGCAATTCGTGGCCGACGTGTGGGCTGCGATTTGGACGCGGACCAGTGATGAAGGTTTCACGCTGGATCGTGTCGCCGGGCGCGCGACGCACGATGTGTGGATCCGCCATCGCAGTGACATGGCCCCCGACATGCGCATTCGCTTTGGCACCCGCGTGTTCGATGTGCGCGGCGTCATCGATGTCGAGGATCGGGGTCGCTGGCTGAAGTGCCCGGTGGAGGAGCGCGATCTGTGAAGCTTGATCTCGACGTGTCGGGTGTTGGTGCAAGCCGGCTGTCGTCGACCCGCGAAAGAATGACGGCGGCACTCATGCGACGGCGAAGTGACATGCGCGACGTGTCGGCGGGGCTTCGGGCGATCAACGGCGCTGCAACGATGCCCGCAATCCCACCCATCAAGCCCGAACCGCTGCGAGGAGAACCATGACAAGTGCAGGTCTGGCGCTGCGAGCGGCGATCCACGCGAAATTGACAGCGGATGCTGGAGTCATTGCGGCGCTTGGCGGCGCGCGTGTTTACGACGACGTGCCAAACCGGAGCGCGTTTCCATACTTGGTCTTTGCCGATGCAACGGCGCGCGATTGGTCGACGGCGAGCGATACCGGTCATGAACATTTCGTGACGCTGCATGCCTGGTCGCGGGCCAGCGGGCGCAAAGAAACCGATGTCATCATGGCGGCGGTTCACACCGCGCTGCACGATCAACCGCTGGCACTCGCCGGGCATCGCTTGATCAATCTCCGCCATGATTTTTCCGATGCGCGGCGCGGTGGCGACGGCGAGAGCTATCAGGGCGTGATCCGATTTCGCGCCGTGACGGAAGCGGTCTGACGACGTGACGTCAGGCGGACAGCAACAAAAGGATTGAAATGAATGGCGGCACAAAAAGGTAAAGACCTGCTCTTGAAGGTCGATACGACGGGGGCTGGCGTGTTTTCAACCGTCGCCGGATTGCGCTCACGCACGCTGGCGGTGAATGCGGAGACGGTCGATATCACGCACACGGAAAGTGCGGGTCAATGGCGCGAACTTTTGGCGGGGGCTGGCGCGAAGTCGGCACGGGTGACGGGTGCGGGCGTGTTCAAGGATGCAGCGTCCGACGCAACGGTGCGCGATTACGCGTTCAACGGCGTCATTCGCGCGTGGCAAGTGATCGTGCCCGACTTCGGCACCATCGAAGGGCCATTTCAGATTTCGTCACTTGAATTCAGCGGCCGCCATGATGGCGAGGTTGCGTTCGAGCTGTCGCTGGAAAGCGCGGGCCAATTGAGCTTCACAGCACTCTAAGAGATCGACGTTTTAGAAAGCGAAACGGACCATGGCGAATCTGCATCGTGGCGAAATCGACGCTGAACTCGATGGCGAGCCGCGCCGGCTGGTGCTGACGCTTGGCGCGTTAGCAGAGCTTGAAGCAGCTTTTGGTGACGGCGACATGCTGGCGTTGGTCTCGCGGTTCGAGAGAGGCCGGTTGTCGGCCAGCGACTGCATGCGGATCATCGGCGCAGGATTGCGCGGCGCGGGTGCGGCCGTGCGCGATGACGACGTCGCGACAATGCGTGTCGACGGAGGGGCGGCGGGTTATGTCGAGATCGTCGCGCGATTGCTGACGGCGACGTTCGGCGGAACCGGTGCCGCGCGCGAAGCGGACCTTGGTGGATGTGATGCGGATGGAGGTGGCGCTGCGGCGCGTACCCCTTTCCCTGGGCCGACGTGATGGCGATCGGCCTTGGCGGATTGGGATTATCGCCGCTGGTGTTTTGGGCTTTGACGCCACGCGAGTTGGATGCGGCATTGCGCGGCCGCTTTGGCGCGCACGGCGGAGCCGCCGATTTCACGCGGCACGATCTGTCGCGACTGATGCAAAAGTTTCCCGATTAAAACGCTGGATGGAAATGTGAGGTTTGCCGATGGCTGAGTTTGGAGCCGCCGATGAGACATGGAACGTGCGGGTTACCGCCGACACGAGCGATTTTGAAGAGAAGATACGCGCGACGACGCGCGTTGGCCGGCAGTTTTCATCATCGCTGATCACGGCCTTTGAAGGCGTGGCGATCAAAGGCCGAAGTCTCGGCGATACGTTTAAATCGTTGGCGCTGTCGCTCTCCAACATTGTGCTGAAGGCGGCACTGCGTCCCCTGGAGCAGGGTCTTGGCGGCTTGATACAAGGCGCGCTCGGCGGTGGATTGGCCTTCGCCAAAGGTGGTGTCATCAGCCAGGGCGCGCCCGTGCCGTTTGCGAAGGGTGGCGTGATCGCGAGCCCGGTGTCGTTTCCGCTGGCAGGCGGGATGCGCGGTTTGGCCGGTGAGCGCGGCGCTGAAGCGATCATGCCGTTGTCGCGCGGGCCTGATGGGCGGCTCGGCGTGGCGATGCAAGGCGGCGGCGGGGCGGCCATCACGATCAACATCACAACGCCGGACGTCGAAGGCTTCCGGCGATCGGAAACGCAGGTGGCGGCGATGATCGCGCGGGCGGCGGCGCTCGGTCAGCGGAATTTATGAGCCGCGTTGGCTCAGTGAAATTTGTAAGCGTCACGCCGTTTCGGCAGTGACGTGACATGACATGAGGCGGACCCATGAGTTTTCATGAAACGCGCTTTCCAACCGGCATCTCGCGCGGGGCAACGGGTGGGCCGGAGCGGCGCACCGATGTCGTCGTGCTCGGCTCCGGTTATGAAGAGCGCAACAGCCGCTGGGCCGACAGCCGGAGAAGCTACAACGCTGGATACGGCGTCAAATCGATCGACGATCTGCATGCCGTGATCGCATTTTTTGAAGAGCGGCGGGGGCGATTGCATACCTTCCGCTGGCGTGATCACAGCGATTGGAAATCTTGTGCGCCGGGCGCGCAGCCATCGGCGCTCGATCAGGTCATCGGCACGGGCACTGGTGCGCTCGCAACGTTTCAATTGAAGAAAACCTATGGCTCGGTCCATGCGCCATGGGCGCGGATCATTCGCAAGCCGGTCAGTGGTACGGTGAAGATTGCGGTGGCCGGTGTCGTGAAAACGATCGGTACGGCTTATGCTGTGTCGACGATAGACGGCACGGTGACGTTTCTGGCAGGCAACATTCCGCTCGTTGGGCAAAGCATCACGGCGGGCTTTGAGTTCGATGTGCCGGTGCGGTTCGATACCGACAAGCTCGACATCAATCTGACGGGTTTTACGCACGGCGCGATCCCGAACATTCCGATTGTCGAGGTGCGGCTGTGAAGCAACTTTCGCCGGCGCTTCAGGCGCATTTGGAGAGCGGGGCGACGACGCTGTGCTGGTGTTGGCGGCTGGCCCGCGCCGACGGCGTGGTGCAGGGCTTCACCGATCACGACAAGCCGCTTGCCTTCGACGGCGTGACGTATGAAGCCGCCACCGGATTCACGGCAAGCGATATCAAAGACGGCGTCGGACTATCGGTCGATAATCTGGAGGTCAGCGGCGCGCTGTCGTCGGCGGCTCTGAATGAAGCGGATCTGGCGGCCGGTCGCTATGACGATGCGCGCATTCAAATTTATCGCGTCAACTGGCAGGACGTGAGCCAGCGCGTGCTGATGCGGACGGGAAGCCTCGGCGAAGTGCGCCGGACCGGCGTATCGTTCACCGCGGAAGTGCGCGGGCTGGCGCATTATCTGCAGCAGCCGAAGGGGCGCTTGTTTCAATACACGTGTGACGCGGATTTGGGCGATCAACGCTGCGGTGTGACTGTGGCATTGCCCGCTTATCGCGCCAGCGGCGTGATTACGGCAGTGCAGTCAGCGCGGCGGTTGACAGTCAGTGGGCTCGATGGTTTTGCGCACGATTTTTTCTCGCGCGGGCTGCTGCGGTTTACGTCCGGGGCGGCGGCGGCGAGCAGCATCGAAATCAAGGCACACAGCCGTAGTGGCGGCGTGACGTCGCTGGAACTTTGGGCGGCGGCGGAGGGACCGCCGGCTGTGGGCGATGCTATTATCGCGACGGCCGGATGCGACAAGCGCTTTGCGACCTGCAAAGCGAAGTTCGCGAATTCGGCAAATTTTCGCGGGTTTCCGAGTATGCCGGGCAACGAGTTCCTGACGAAAGTCGGGCGCAGCGGATGAGCGGCGGCGAAGGCATGATGGCCGAGCGCTTGTTGGCCGAGCGCGTGGTGGCGCTTGCGCGCTCGTGGGTCGGGACGCCGTATCACCATCAGGCGAGCCGAAAAGGCATTGGAGCTGACTGTCTGGGTTTGGTGCGCGGCGTGTGGCGCGATCTCTATGGCCGCGATCCTGACGTCGCCGCCGACTACAGCGCCGATTGGGCCGAGGCGAGCGGCATTGAAACGATGCTCGAGGGCGCGGCGCGCCATTTGATCAATTGCGATGCTCAGCGGCTCGCGCCGGGCTATGTCGTGGTGTTCCGGCTGCGCACTGGAACGGTCGCGAAACACGCGGCGATCGTCGCCAGCGAGACGACGATGATCCACGCCATGGAGGGCGGGCTGGCGTCGGAAGTTGCGCTGACGGTGTGGTGGCGGCGGCGGATCGCCGGTGCGTTCCGGTTTCCGCTGGTGGAAGATTTGATTTCGACAGGAGTTTGAGGCATGGCAACGCTGGCTCTCGCGGCCGTCGGCGCGGCGGTTGGCGGAAGCCTGCTTCCAACCGGCATTGGCCTATTGGGCGCGACGATTTCCGGCGCCACGCTGGGTGGACAGCTCGGCGCACTGGCGGGATCGTATGTCGATAATGCGTTGTTTGGTGCGTCCGGGCAAAGCCGTGCGGTCGAAGGACCCCGGCTTGCCGATTTGCATGTCACCGGATCGACCGAAGGCGCGCCGCTGCCGCGCCTCTATGGCCGCGCGCGCTTGGGCGGGCAGGTGATCTGGGCCACCGATTTCGAAGAAGAGGTTGTTAAATCGTCGAGTGCGACGGGGGGCGGTAAGGGCGGCGCGCTGGGCGGCGGCGGGGCGCGCACCACGGAGTATCGCTATTACGCCAACTTCGCGGTGGCGCTGTGCGAAGGCCCCGTGACGCGCATCGGCCGGGTATGGGCCGATGGCCGCGAGATCTCGCTGTCGCGCGTGACGTGGCGGCTGCACACCGGGACGGAAGATCAAGCCGTCGACAGCTTGATTGCAGCGCGCGAGGGTGCCGGCAATGCGCCGGCGTATCGAGGCGTTGCCTACATCGTGTTCGAACGCATGGCGCTGGCCGAGTACGGCAATCGTGTGCCGCAACTGGCGTTCGAGGTTTTCCGCAGCACCGAGCCGGGCGGCAACAGCATTCGTGCCGTGGTCATGATTCCTGGCTCGGGTGAGTTCGTGTATGCGACGGAGCCGGTGCGGCAGACCTATCAAGACGGCGTGGCGACGAGCGAAAATCTCCACACCCTGCAAGGCACGACCGACTGGGAAGTCGCGACGGATCAACTGCAAAGCGGGCTGCCGAA
>JAIEPV010000128.1 GCA_019748215.1 Hyphomicrobium sp. | reverse complement strand
TTGACGTAGTTGTTGAGCAGCTCCCACTGGCAGCAGGGCTCTTCTTTTTTGCACACCCAGACTTTGTGCAAGCCATCTGAAAACTTGTACTTGCAGAGTTTTTCCCCCGACTGCACGGAACGTGTCGGCTTGGGCCAACCGGCACTCGACTGGGCTTCGCCATCGGCTGCAAACACGAGCGTCGGCACGGTTGCCATCACAGCCGCCAGCACGAACAGGCCTAATGATCTGCGCAGCATGATTATCCTCCAGCAGAGATCAATTTCGTCGGCGCAGCCGCAGAAATAAGTTGCAGCGCCGACTATGACTCCGATCGATCAGCCCCCGCTAGGACATCCAAGCCTCACCCGTCCGAAAAATGACGCGCACTATGCCGCCAGAGCATGTCGAGGCGTCACGCTATTTCGTCAGCGCCTTCGGCCAATTCTGTTCGGACAGCTTGATGTAGCCCGGACGATCCTTATTCCAGGTCTTCTGCACGTCCTTGTCGTAGTTCAGGTAGAGCTTGCCATCGAGCACGGTCCAAGCCTGCGGATCGCCGTGCACCGCATAGCCCTGAGACACGCCATAGGCGCAATACCCACCGTACTTTGGAGCATAAGTGTCAGGAGCCGCCTTGAACGCTTCGAGGTTTTCAGCCGACGAGAACTGCCACGTCGCGCCTTTCCAGGCATATGAAAACTGCTTAGTGCCCGGCACGGCGGCGTTGGCTTTCTGGTACGCCACCGCGTCGTAACCGCCGACGGCGTTATCGCTGCCGAATTCCGATTTTCCCGATTGATAAATTCCGGGCAGCGTCTCGGCGTGTACGGCGACCGAACCTTGGATCGCCATGACCGCTCCAATCAGAGCATAAAACAACGAGGATTTTTTCATAACCCTGACATCCTTCTTCAATTGCGAACCGACACGTCAATAGCATCGAGTGTCGATAACAGACAGACGCTCGGCATCGCCGTTCCGTTACATTGCGATTTCGCTGCCCCGAAAATTTCGGCGCGATTTTCCAAATTTAGCCACCGCAAACGCCGGCGGCCGCAACGGTTTCCCGTCACGGCCGGCATATGTTCAAGTCACGGCACTAGGCGTGTTGCCCGGCGGGGCTTTAGCCGAACTTGAGAAAAAGCTTCAGTTGCGCGCCTTATCGACCATCTTGTTCTTCGCAATCCACGGCATCATCGCGCGCAGCTTAGCGCCGACTTCCTCGATCTGATGGGCGTCGTTCAAGCGGCGCGTCGCCTTGAAGTTCGGCTGACCGGCCTTGCACTCAAGCATCCAATCGCGTGTGAAGCGACCCGTTTGAATGTCAGTCAGGACGCGCCTCATTTCAGCTTTCGTCTCGGGCGTCACCACGCGTGGGCCGGTCACATACTCGCCGAACTCGGCCGTATTCGAGATCGAGTAGTTCATGTTGGCGATGCCGCCTTCATAGATCAAGTCGACGATCAGCTTCACTTCGTGCAGGCATTCGAAGTACGCCATCTCGGGCGCGTACCCGGCTTCGACCAGCGTTTCAAATCCAGCCCGGATCAATTCGACCAAGCCACCGCACAGCACCGCTTGCTCACCGAACAAATCGGTTTCGCATTCTTCGCGAAACGTCGTCTCGATGACGCCCGAGCGGCCGCCGCCAACGGCCGACGCATACGACAAAAACAGGTCGTGCGCGTTGCCGCTCTTGTCCTGATGCACCGCGATCAGGCATGGCACGCCGCCGCCTTTTTGGTATTCGACGCGCACCGTATGCCCCGGCCCCTTCGGCGCGACCATGCCGACATCGAGATCGCTGCGCGGTTCGATGAGGCTGAAATGAACATTGAGGCCGTGCGCGAACATCAGTGCCGCGCCCTGCTTCATGTTTGCGTGCAAGTGGTCGCGATAGATGTCAGCCTGCAGTTCGTCCGGCGTCAGCATCATGATGACGTCGGCCCACTTGGCGGCGTCGGCGACCTCCATGACGGCCAGGTTTTCTTTTTCGCATTTGGCAGCCGTTGCCGAGCCCTTGCGAAGCGCGATGACAACATCCTTGCAGCCGCTGTCGCGCAGGTTCAACGCGTGCGCATGGCCCTGGCTGCCATAGCCGACGATGGCGACCTTTTTGTTTTTGATCAGATTGATGTCGGCATCTCGATCATAATAGACGCGCATGGGCGGCCTCTCGGGTTCCCCGGACGAAACGACGGTTCCCCGGTCGAAACGGTGGTCGGGCTGGGTTGACGGTCAATAGCGCAGCCGATTGGAGCGCAAATCACGCCGGAACCTACTCAGAACGCCTTACCGTTTCAACGGCCGCTTCATTTTCAGCGAAACTGGCGGCTTTTTGGCGCAAGTCGCAGCTTTATGGCGCTCGAGAACGCGTCAGCGGGCAAGCGCGCAACCAACCGTTAACCGCGTCCTAACTCAATTGCGTGCACACTGACGGCGATAATTTTTCCACTGCAGCCATCTCAGCCGAGGCCGTTCCACCCATGCTGATCGCCCGCCCGATCCTGCTCATCGCCACACTTGCCGCGTCTTTGGCCGGCTGCGGAGAGGCCCCGAAGGCTCCCGCCGCGAAGGCAGCGCCTGTGGTGAAGGCAATCTTCATTTCGACCAACGACTGCATCGCGGCCAAAAAAATTCCACAAGCCGACTGCATCGCCGCGATCGATCTGGCGTTAGCGACACACCGGCAAAAAGCCACGACGTATACGTCGCTGCAACAGTGCACGAAGATCGAGGGCGAGGACCGTTGCGACAAGACTGTCAGCGGATATGGCCCGCGGATTCAGGCCTTCTATGTCACGCTGACGACCCCGCCGACGGCCGAGCCCCTCTATCCGTTGACGCAGAAAGACACCATCGGCTTTCGCTCGCCGACCCAAAAGATCGTCAACGCTCAGGATGACACTCTGATCGTCTCGGCGTCGGCGCTATCGCTCGCCCACGACAACGCCCGCCTGCCGTAAGGCATCGAATGGCGATGTCTTGTGAGCCGGGTTCTAGAGCGTCGCCGAACCACGACCGATGGCGGCAATGCCGGTGCGTGAAACTTCGACCAAGCCCAATTCGCCCATGATCTGAATGAACGTCTCGATCTTCGACGGCTTGCCGGTGATTTCGAAGACGAAGTGTTCGGTCGACGTATCGACCACCTTGGCGCGGAAGATCTCGGCCAGCCGCAGCGCTTCGATACGCTTTTCGCCGCGCCCGCCGACCTTCACCAACGCCAATTCGCGCTCGATCGATCCGCCCTCGTGCGTCAGATCGCGGACCCGGTGCACCGGGATCAGCCGCTCCAACTGCAACTTGATCTGCTGAATGACGTGCGGTGTCCCGCTGGTGATGACGGTGATCCGCGACAGATGCTTTTCGTGTTCCGTCTCGGTCACGGTCAAGCTGTCGATGTTGTAGCCGCGGCCCGAGAACAGGCCGATGACGCGGGCGAGCACGCCGGGTTCATTGTCGACGATGATCGACAGCGTTCGCGACACGACCTCTTGGGCGCGCTGCGGACTTGGATAATGCGATTGCTTGGGATGCTCGGCCATGAGGGATCTCTTTACGTCAGCGATGATTTTCAACCAGCCGGTGGCCAGCATCATAATCTTGAATGGTCCAGGTTTCTTTAAGAGCCGCCGCGCGCCAGGCGACGAACGCCGGGTGCGATAAAATCGTGTCGATATAGGCCCGCGTCGCTGTTGTCACCGGCACCTGATAGGTGTCGAGCCGTGTCGCAATCGGCGCGTACATGGCGTCAGCCGCCGAGAATGCGCCGCACAGATACGGTCCATCTGCCGCGAACTGACCCCGCGCCTCGGCCCAAATCGCCTCGATGCGAGCCACGTTCTGCGCCACAGTGTCCGTCAGCTCCGGCGTTGCATAGCGTCCGCCGAGGTTCATCGGACAGGCTTGTCGCAAGGCCGGAAAACCGCCGTGCATTTCGTTCGCGATCGATCTGGCGTAGGCGCGCACGTTGATATCTCGGGGCCAGATCGCCTTGTCGGGAAATGCATCAGCCACATATTCGATAATGGCGAGACTTTCCCAAATCGTCTGTCCGCCGGCGATGAGCGCTGGCACCTTGCCCGACGGCGAAACCGCCAAAACGCGCTCACGGCTGTCCGGCATGCGCAACGGGATGATGATTTCTTCGAACGGAATATCGAAGGCGCGCATCACCATCCAGGGGCGCAGCGACCACGACGAATAGAGCTTGTTGGCGATGACGAGTTTCAACATGCCCGATGACTACTTCTCGCCCGGCTTGAACGATTTCGCATCGGCGTTCGGAAACACAGCTTGCAAGAAGAGCGACAGACCATGTTTCTCGACCAGCTTTTGAAACACCACCGCTTCGTCAGGCGTGATTTTGTACTGCCTGAAGGTCGTGATCAACCGCTGCTGCATGCCTTGCGAGATCAGTTCCGGCGAGGGGATACCGCGCTGCTGCCGCGCTTGCGCGGGCAATCGCGCATAGATCGTCGCCAAGGTTTGCGCATGAATATAGTCTTGCGCTAGGCACGCCTCGACGCCCTGGTTGAAAGTGCTCGACAGCAGATGCGTCCGGTAACACGCGTCGAGAAACTTCAGCACGCCTTGCGAGCCTTGGCGCTGGTGCAATTTAGCAAGGCGCTCAGCTGCGTCTTTGATGTTGGCGGCCCGGTCCCACGTCGGTGCATCGGCGCGAACTTCGCTCGCGGCATCGCGCACGACCAAAGGCGCGCCGACCGTCAGCGCCATGGCCGCTATAACAGCCGTCACCATTGATCTCGCGCCACGCTGGCACGGCCTACTGATCGGCCTCACACCAGCACCTTTCCTTCTTTGCTAATGGCGTTTTGCACCTCTTCGTCGGACACGTCCTCGCCAAGCAGCATTTCGTTGTGCGCCTTGCCCGACGGGATCATCGGGAAGCAATTGGCAAGCTTGGCGACCCGGCAGTCGAACATCACCGGGCCCGGAGTATTGATCATGTCTTTTATGGCGTCATCGAGGTCGGCTGGATGATCGCAACGCATGCCTTTCCAGCCGTAGGCATCGGCCAGCTTGACGAAATCCGGCAGCGCCGCCGTGTAGCTCTCCGACAGCCGGTTGCCGTGCAGGAGCTGCTGCCATTGGCGCACCATTCCCATATATTCATTGTTGAGAATGAAAACCTTCACCGGCAGGCGATACTGCGTCGCCGTCGAACATTCCTGAATGTTCATCAGGATCGAAGCATCACCCGCGACATCGATGCACAAGCCTTTCGGATGCGCCACCTGCGCGCCGATGGCGGCCGGCAGGCCATAACCCATTGTGCCGAGCCCGCCCGACGTCATCCACCGGTTCGGCTCTTCGAAGTTGATGAACTGCGCTGCCCACATCTGGTGCTGGCCGACTTCGGTGGTGATGTAGGTCTCACGATCTTTGGTCAGCTCATAGAGACGCTGCACAGCGTATTGCGGCATGATCACGTCGCGCGAATTCTTGTACGACAGCGATTTGCGCGCCCGCCAACCCTCGATCTGCTTCCACCAAAGCTTATGCGCGGCCTTATC
>JAIEPV010000036.1 GCA_019748215.1 Hyphomicrobium sp. | reverse complement strand
ACGTTGGTTATCGGGCAATATGCGCAGGCATGGCACCTCAAAGGCATGGCAAAAACGACGTTGACTGAAACCACGCTCGCCTGGCGCGACTACGGACCGACCATGATCCCATTGCCACACCCCAGCCCGCGCAACAACATCTGGCTCAAGCGCAATCCGTGGTTCAGCGAGAAATTGATTCCGACACTACGAAAGCGAGTAAGAACTGTGCTGGCCTGATACCCGGATTCTCGCCGACGCACTTCCCTCTGCGTTGCTTTATTTTGGCCAGTTCGTACCCTGCCGCGCTGGGAGCTACAACTTTGGCGAACGTCAACGGTTCGCACCACCATTGGCCAGAGATTCTTCCACGCTAGATATTCGCCGAATCAGGCAAATTTACTGCGCAGTAAATGGCGCCTCAATGAACCTTCGCCTCCCGACGTGTCCGCGCCGAGCTCATCGGTTGTTATGCCCACATTGGGCTGAGAATCAATACGAGCGCCTTCTCTCCGCCTACGCCAAGTAGAAAGAGTTTCACCGTCACGTGAAAACACGGGCTGCTGAGGCCTTAACCCCATGTTTCATCGACAGTTTCACGCTCCATTTTTACCGTCAGGCAGAAAGTCCGCGTGACGGTAAACTTTTCGGCGTCGCATAGCGCGGAAATTATACCGTCAGATTTACCGTCAAAATTGCGCGGATGTCCTGGGATTGATCACGCACGGAAAACCCACAATCGCTCTATATTTCAAAGGTTTGAACAAAATATTCGCGCTGTTTACTATGTATAATCCATAGTTGTTATGACTATGTAACTTATTGATCTACAATGATTTTCCTATAGCTACTTACGACAATCACTCCCACTCGATCATAAACGGCATATGTAAGCCATTGTCCCATTTAGAAGTTCGTTCTGCGAGCAGCGTTTTTACCGTCAGATTTACCGTCAATCTCATCTGATCCCAGAAAATAGCTTTCAGCATCTATCGAGATGTATCGAGATCTATCGACGATCTCTTGCGGGTCACCTTTCGAGATGTATCGAGATCTATTGGTCGCAGCGATGCTCATTGGCAACGTCAACGCGCCCTTCTGCTGGTCGAAATGGCGCAAAAAAAGTGCCGGCATCAAATCACCTAACTTATTGTCTTTCCGTTTATATTCGTCAATTTTTTTACCGTCACGACACAGCTTTGAAGGCATCTGCGTCCCGAAAAACAACCGGAATGGCCTCCATCAAATGCCTTAACTGATTGCTACACAACGAGTTTGCGATCAAATTTTTACCGTCAGCGCAGCCCTGCGCATGGCCGGCGATTCTTCGGAACTTGTCGGCCGGCCGGTTGATCGAGGCGATGAGCAAATCAGACAATTTTCAATCTCTGAAATTCGGCACGCAGCGCCTGTACCAGTTCACCCAGCGCAATGGGATTGAGCTTGTTCTTCGTCACGAAGGCGCGCCACTGTGTCAACTTGCCAGCATCCGTGGCAAATGCGTCGCTCAACCCGGCGGGTACACCTTCGGGCAGCGCGGTTCGACGACGGGTAAAAGTGGCCTGGATCGCTCGCACCAACTCCACGTCATCCAGATCGCGATCGCGCAGCAACATCCACAGGTCAAAATAATCTTTCATGCGGCTGTTTGCCATGCCGAGGGCGCACAGCGCCTGAAATTTTTCGGCGACGACCGTGTACTTGGGATACGCACGGAGCACGGGCGCAGGCAGGTCGTCCAGCAAGACAGGATAGCTGACTGTCTCGGGCGCCGGCGTCACGACGTCACCAAAGCCAATGTCTATCTGCAGCGAGAGCTTTGCACCGTCCAGCGTCGCGCGCAGTTCGACACGCACTCCCCCGTAACCCGCCTCCTTGCGGATCTCCGCCGCCTTGACCGAGCGTGATTCGAACGCAATCCCATCATCGATCTCGATAACGCAAATGTCGCGGAATACTGCCGCCACTGAATTGATGTCATCGGGGCCAAAGCCGAGCAAGTCGGCGTCTCGTGTTGGCCGCTGGGGAACGTCGTACCAGAGCTTGAAGAGCAGCGCGCCCTTGAGCAAAAAGTTCGGCGCGTGACTGGATACCGACAAACGATACAACAGCCGTTCCAGGCCGTAGTGCGTGAGCGTGAGATTGAAGTCCTGCTTCGCGGCGTCGGCGCGATTTTTCAGGCGGGCGCGAATTGAGGCCGCGCGGTTCTTGCTCATGACGCCGCGATGGCTTCGAGGTAAGGGCGCATGACGTTGGCGACGCGATTGACAGCAGCGTAGCGCCAAAGGTCGTCCATCGTGACTTTGCGCCTTTGCCAACCATCGCGAAGGGCTTCTAGCGCGACATCCAGCCCGATCTTGTTGCGGAACTTGAAGCAATCGGCGATGGTCTTGGCGGCGTTGAACACGGAGACCTCCACGCCGTCCACCTTTAGCCGGTCGATGCCTTCTGTCAGGGATGGGCCAGACATGCGAATCACGCGCAGTGCGGGTTTGTCGAGCCGGGGTGAGAGCATCCGATGTGGTATGGCGAGCCAGATCTCATGCGGCGCCTGGGTACCGATGTCATGCACGCGCAGAGCTGACACGAGGCAGATGACTCCGCGGGGCACCCGAATCGCCACCTCGGCGAGCGAGCGATTTTCGCTGACTGCTTGGTTGGGTAGGCTATAGATGCCGCGCCCCACGCGTTCCAGCTTGCCGGCGGACACGAGCCGGGTCAGCGCAATGGTCGGCAGGCCTTCCCGGGCGAGGTCGCGCGCGCGCAGCAGCGGGTGCTTGCGTGCGAGCAGAAGGACAGCCTGTTCGCTGGTTTGCGGGTGGGACATGGAACGAAGTATGTTGCAAAATAGAGGCAGAAGTCAATAAATGCATTGATATAACAACACCCACCTTGGGACCCTACATACTTGGGGCGGCCATCGGAGATGGGTACCTGAGGTTTCGCGGATCCACGCGGCCGGTTAGCCACGCTACTACGCAGGAGGCGGCATCCTCGCCACTCTTGGGCTATTACCGTCACGTCGAAACGCGCCTACAAACTGCCTAGCGTGTTGAGTCACCCGGCCCAGCCCGGTCCACCCCACGAAAAGCAATCTGGGGCTGCTTGCCCTACAACACGGCAGTACCGACGACGGTTTGCAGCCGCGACTGAACCGCCTTCGACAGCTTCTTCAAACCTTCCTTGTTGGCCAGGTAATGAACGTACCGGAGATGCCGCAAATCGAACGGAACGTCGTCATTGGACTGAGCGATCAGCACCACTTCTTCACGCGAAGCGGGAGATGGTCTTGGCGAGCTTCAGACTATTCTCGCCCATGTGCTGGGCTTCCGCCTTCGAGAAGGCATCGTCCGAGCGATGGGCACCGGTGAAGTAAAAAGCGACGAAGTCTTCAAGCTCATCCTCATTCCAGTAAAACCCTTCGCCGCACAGCATGAGCACGAAAAACGTGTTGTCGGCCTGCAGCATGCACTCGGCGGTCTTCTGCTCGAGCTCCAGCGTGTACTCCAGCATCCGGCTTCGGGCGGCAAAGCTATTGTGCCAAAGCTCGCCACCCAGCCACTCCTTCGAGAACAGAAGCTGAACGTTGTCGGGCATTCATGGGCCACTCCAATCGCGATCCACCGCTTCGCACAGGATATACCGATCGCGAACTTGCGGCACCTGTCGCCGGGTACAAGGCAACGTTGTTCCGCTCGGGCGCAGAGAATGGAAGCTCTGCTAATCCGGAATCCTCTAAGCGTGAGCAACCGACGCGTGTATCTCCTAACAACTGATCGTAGCTTTTGCTTGACCGACTGGGTTCGACCCGAGGCGAATTGCGAATCGCGCATGTGTAACCTTTTTGTACGCTGCAGCGAACCTACCTGCAGGACCTCAATTTTGGGGTCTGCAACCACGCGAGGTGAGACGATGAATAAATTTATGATGGCGGCTTCTACCCTTTCCACGGCAATCGGGCTCGCCCTGGCAGTGCAAATGCCCGCCCAGGCCCAGGGCGCCAAAGGCATGGAACAGATGCCGCAAGTGGTCAAGGACAATATGGCCAGAATGGGCGCGCAGAAGCTGGAAAAGTGCTACGGAATCAACGCATCTGCAAAGAATGACTGCGCCGAAGGTGCGCATTCCTGCGCAGGTCAGGCGACCAAATCCCGCGATACCCAATCGTTTGTTCTGGTGCCCGCCGGCGCTTGTGGCAAGATCCAGGGCGGTAAGACCAGCGCGACCTGATTTCCAAAGCGCTTGATGCTCCCCGAAATATCGGGATTGGTTACGAAGAACAGCCCGATTCCGGCGCAAGCGGGAATCGGACTGCGCTTCGCGCATCATTCGGAGGTTCTCGAAAACCGTCCGCATGTGGCCTGGTTCGAAGTGCATACCGAGAACTATATGGGTGGTGGTGCCGCCCTTCGAGTCCTTGATGGCGTCCGGACCGACTACCCGGTTTCCCTGCATGGCGTTGGATTGTCTCTTGGCAGTGCCGAGGGGCTTGACAAAGTTCACCTGGAGCGGGTGCGCCTTACAGCGGACCGTATCCAGCCTGGACTGGTTTCGGAACACCTCTCCTGGAGCGTAGTCGGTGGCGCCTATCTTGCGGACCTGCTGCCGCTTCCCATGACGGAAGAGGCGCTCGATGTCGTATGCCGGAATGTGTCGATCGCGCAAGACACTTTGCGACGTTCCATTCTTGTTGAAAATCCCTCAAGCTATCTACAGTACAAGCATTCAACCATTCCCGAGTGGGAATTTCTGGCTGCGGTCGCAAAGCGCACCGGCTGCGGCATCCTTTGTGACGTCAACAATATTTACGTCAGTGCCTGCAATCACGGCTGGAATGCCCTGGATTACCTGGACGCACTGTCGCGCGACGCAGTAAAGGAGATCCACCTCGCCGGGCACGCGCTGCGAACGCTGGAGAGTGGTCGCGTCATTCGCATCGACAACCATGGGTCACGCGTCGATGGCGCCGTGTGGGCATTGTATGCGCAGGCACTCGAGCGCTTCGGCCCGGTGGCTACGCTGATTGAATGGGACACCGATCTGCCGGCGCTCAACGTGTTACTCGCCGAAGCAAAGCAAGCCGGAGAATTTTTGCAGCAGGCAACAAATGACGTGGCCCATGCCCAGCCTGCTTAAGGTTCAACAAACGGTGATGCATAGCCTTGCATACGGGGATGATGCCGGTGCTGCGACATTGCTTCGCGCCAATGGCATAGATCCCGGCGAACTGCTGGGCATTTATCGAAACACCCTGCGCGGAACACTGGTAGGCGCGCTGCGCCTGACGTTTCCTGCAGTGCAGCGACTGGTTGGCGAAGAGTTTTTCGAAGGCGCGGCGCGACTGTTCATCGAAGAGCGTCTGCCGGCCTCGGCCTATCTCGACGAATATGGCGCGGAGTTCGGTGATTTTCTTGGACGGCTACCCGCTGCGTCGTCACTGACCTACCTGCCGGAGGTGGCGACTCTGGAATGGGCGGTGAGCCGAGCGCTGCACGCGCCTGCCGTACCTGCTCATGATC
>JAIEPV010000245.1 GCA_019748215.1 Hyphomicrobium sp. | reverse complement strand
GCTGTCAGCCAATTCCCTCTCCCCTTGGGGAGAGGGTTAGGGTGAGGGGGCAGTAACTGTCAGTGCGCCCTCAGCAAACGCCCCCTCATCCGCCCTTCGGGCACCTTCTCCCGAGGGAGAAGGACGCTGTCAGCCAATTCCCTCTCCCCTTGGGGAGAGGGTTAGGGTGAGGGTGCTGTGAGTCTGCGAGCTCGCTGTGACTGTCAGTGCGCCCTCATCGCAACGCCCCCTCATCCGCCCTTCGGGCACCTTCTCCCAAGGGAAAAGGACGCTTGCCCGCCCTCATGCTCCCACCGGTGTCGACCGCCGCGTGATCGAGCATGGCTCATGCCTCCCCGTCATCATCCTCGACCGAAAACGTGCCTCGCGCGTCTGCGCCACATCATGGCCGATCACATATTGTCGTGCGGCTTGTCCAAATCGATGGTTTCCTTATCGACGACATCGGACGATGTGAGAATGACGGTCTTATCGCTCTTGTTTTCCCACCAGTGGCCATAACCAACGCCGAATTCACGCGAAAGCTCGCCCGTCTTCCAGAGCACGGGCACGTCGCAAAATGTGCTGTGCTCGATGATCTCGCCGCTCACCACGTAAACCAGCGCCGGCCGGTCGGCATGATCGTGGGTCGGCACGATACCGCCTGGCGCGATCGTCAGCAGGCGCGTGCGTAAGTACAAATCGCCGACCCCACGCCAATCTTTGAGATGGATCAGCCCGAGCGTCGTCGGCGTCACGCCAACCCCGCCTTTTGATTCAATGCTGCGCGGTTTTTCGAGCACCTTATCTTTCGGGCATTCGCCAGCTGCTGCGGCGACGGACAGCAACATCGACAGCCCTGCGACTGAGGATAAGCGTGCGGCGGTCGTGATGGGTCGATGCATTGCCATCTGGTGCTCCTATGATCGTCGCGAGGCGCGGGCGCAGGGAAATGCGCACGATGTGGTTTTAGCCCCATTGCAACCGGTCGTCGAATGCCTTGAAGGCATTGGACATTGTAGGCGCCGACGCCATCGCGATCGCAGATCAGCGCACCGCCTGCCAATTTGCAAACCTCCACCCGCACCGCTGAGCGACGCAACATTCAACGTCATCACCGCCGCGCGCGCCTTTCACACGACGGTCGCACGGCGCACAAAAAAGGGCGCACCGAAGTGCGCCCAACGCCGCCGATCTGCCGCTTGCAGCGCCCCCGCGCCGCGGCCTAGAACCGGTGCTTCACCGATCCACGAACCGTCAGATCGTCCGGCTGTTCTTCCAGCGGGAGTTGCTCTTGTGGTGGACGACCTTCAGCCGCCCCGTAGAGCAGCTCCAAACCGAAATCCATTTTCGGCAGCGTGCCCAGCCGACCGAGCCCCGGAATGCGAATTTCCGTGCCGGCGTCGGGCTTCGCCGACGGGCTAGCGTCTTGCACACCAGCCTTGGCACCCTCGGCTGCAGCCGGTGGCTGCGCCGGCATCGGCTGCTCTTCGAGCGCATACGCCGCCGTGCGCGCCGTGAAGGCTGCCGCAATGCACATCATCGAAATCGTCAAACGTCTGTTCACAACAACCCCGCCATGCCACCGAAGCACGCACACTGCTATTGGCATGCGACGCCCCACTCCGACTTTCAACGATGAACTGGCAGGGTTAACGATATCCACGTCGTTTCTCCGCCGACGTGTGATCGCACTGCAATGTGGCGCCACCGCCACACGCCGTCCAGCGCCCGCCGATCACCGCAAATCCGTCCTTCTCGAGGCCCTCGGCAACTTTGTCCGCGAGAAGCCCATGGTTGTGCTCCAACCCGCGCAACCCTGGGCAGATCACCGTTGACGGGAACGAAAAAGGACCGCCGAATGAGGCGGTCCTTTCAGGAGTGCAGACAGGCCGGGAGTGGCAACGATTAGAACTTGATGATGGCGCCGCCGATGACGACATCGAGATCTTCAAATTCCGGCTGAGCAGCAGCACCACTCAAGCGAACGTCAACCTCTGTGTGACGATAGGTCAGGTACAAGTTCATGCTGGCCGCGCTGAGCTCCTGGATGACACCGAACCCGAACGATTCGAGGTTGGAACCAAGAATGTCGCGATCGCCGTTCGAAACGTTGACCGTCGAGAAGCTCGACCCATCGAAGTCACGGCGGGCATTGGCGCCACCGTTGTTGACGTAATATTGGCCAAAGAAGGTCGTCTTGCCGAGATCGATAAACTTGCGTTCGATACCAGCTTCAAAGGCGTAGAACTCGCTCACGTTATCTGCGCCAGGAAGCGGGATGTCGATCAAGTCATCTTCCAGACGGCCAGCCGCAAAGTTTGCATACAAACCGCTTTCGATGTGCATCACGCTGATCGAGCCGCCAATCTGGTTGCAGCTTGCGTCCGTCTCGCGAGGATCCGGCGCGCCAACAGCGCCATTCTGCGCTTGGCATTCAAAACCCGTAGCGCCGCCGTTAGCATCGGTGTTTTCGCCGTAAGCGATACCGGCAGCCACCTTGAAGCCAGCAAACTCGTTGGCATAGCGGCCGCCGACTTCCCAGGTGTCGTCTTCGCCGTAGTTCGCCGTCAGCGTGAACCCTTCCCAGGTGGGCGAGTCCAAGCGGATCATGTTCGACCGGCGGCCTTCACCCGGCTGGTCGCGGTTATCACGGATCAAACGTCCAAACGACAACGAGCTACCGACCGACGTCGTGCCGTTCGTGAACAACCCGTTGGTCTGGCGAAGCCCGAGGCCGAGGCCCGAGTCTTCCTGGTCCGAATACTTGGCAACGTCCTTCGTATGCGCCAAGTTGATTTCGGTGATGCCCTCAGCCGCGCCGCCGGTCAAACCGACCCAGAGGCGGCCGTATTTTTTGCTGTCGACGTACCAGACGCTGTGGCGAAGATCCAAACCGAGATCGGTGCCATTGTCGTCTTCCTGCGTGAAGCGGTTCGAGCGCGACGAGCGGACACCGATTTCGAGCAGGTAGCCGGCTTTCCAGCCGTCATCAATCCGCGCTTCACCCTTGAAGCGGAAGCGCGTGCGGGCGTTGTCGTTGGTGTAGGCGCCGACGTTGCTTTCAAAGCCGTCGTCCCAGAACAGCAAGGCCTCGTTGACCTGGCCCGACACTTCGAGCTTCACCTTACGGTTGCCCTTGCGTGCCGTCGTCGCTTCGAGTTCTGCAATGCGCTCTTCGAGATCGGCGCAGCAGTCGCCGCCGAGATCGGCGGCGGATGCGGGCGAACCCGCGAAAAGTCCAAGAGCCGCAAGGAGTGCAAGCTGCCCGCAACCATATTTCACTAACGAAGCCATGACGCCCCTCTAAATTGCTCAGTCCCCAAATTACTCGCGCACACGCCTAAAGCGGCGCACGTTGCCATGTATTCCGCTTAATCCGGACGCTCATCCGGTCCCCACAGAAAGCCATGCTTAACTGTGAGTTAACGTGGATTCATTTCAAGTATGTGACATGTCAGGCAAAAACGCGTTGCAGACGTGCAACAGGTGGTCCAATCGCGTGCAGTTGTGGTTGAATAGACACGTCATGTGACAGCGATGGCTCCGAAAATGCTCGAAATCGATGTTTCGCCAATGAATTCAGAATTTTTCGATGGTCCGGCTCCGGCGCCATCACCGTTCGACATGGCGGTGGTCGGCGCCGGTCCCGCCGGGCTCGTGACCGGGCTCGCTGCTGCAAAACTTGGGCTTGAAACGGTCATCGTCGGCCCTCGTGCCTCGGCCGAAGACGGTCGCAGCGTCGCTGTGTTCGAAGGCGCCGTGCAACTGCTTCGCAATCTCGGCGTCTGGGACGCCATCGCGCCTGCCACCGCGCCGCTGGACGGCATTCGCCTCGTCGACGCCACCGGCGCACTCTTTCGCGCGCCCGAAGTCACGTTCAATGCCCGCGAGATCGGCTTCGGTGCGTTCGGCTTCAGCGTGCCGACAGCGGTTTTGACCAGCGCTCTCGAGCAGGCCGTTGAGCGCGCCGCCATTCCGCGTCGCCTGACCAGCGCCGTGACCGGCTACGACCTCCATTCCACTCATGCCATTCTCACGACGGCCGAAGGCGAGCACGTGTCCGCGCGCTTGGTCGCCGCCGCTGACGGCCGCGCCTCGCCGGCCCGCATGGCTGCCGGCATTGCTTGCAAATCCTGGTCCTATCCGCAAACCGCCATCGTCACCACGTTCGCCCATTCGCTTCCCCATCACAGCATATCGACCGAATTCCACCGGCGCAGTGGGCCGTTGACCGTCGTTCCAGGTCCAACACGCGTCAGTGGCGATGCCGCGCGCCCAAGTTCGAGTTTTGCCAATTCAAGCTCAGCAAGTTCGAGTCTCGTCTGGGTCGAAACGCCCGAAAACGCCCGGCGCATCGCCGGTCTGGACGACGCAGCATTCCTCGCCGAGTTGAGCGGCCATCTCGGCGGGCTGCTCGGCCGTCTGTCCGATGTCGCGCCGCGCCGTGCGTTTCCGCTCTCCGGTCAAACCGCCGAAAACCTCGGCCGCAACCGCGTCGCCCTGGTCGGCGAGGCCGCGCACGTCATGCCGCCGATCGGTGCGCAAGGGTTGAACCTCAGTCTCCGCGATGCCGCGACGCTTGCCGGTCTGGCGGCCGAGGCGCTGCACGCCACCGGCGATTGCGGCGCTGACGCGGTGCTCGCAGCGTACACCGCTGCCCGCAGCCGCGACGTCACCAGCCGGGTGTGGTCGATCGACCTGCTCAATCGCTCGCTGCTATCGCCCTATCTCCCCGTCCACTTGGCGCGCGGCGCGGGCATGTACGCCATGAGCCTGTTCGGGCCGCTGCGCCGCAGCCTCATGCGCGAAGGCATGATGCCCGACCACGCGCTGCCCACCCTCATGCGCCCGTAAGTTCTCTCCCCCCTTATGGAGAGGGTTAGGCGTCGCAGCCGCACGGCGAGTTGCCCGCCAATCCCCTCTCCCCTTGGGGAGAAGGACGCAGCCGGCCAATCCCTCTCCCCTTTGGGAGAAGGACGCAGCCGGCCAATTCCCTCTCCCCTTGGGGAGAGGGTTAGGGTGAGGGGGGAGTTGTGGGTGCCTGTCAGCGCGCGCTCATTAAACCGCCCCCTCATCCGCCCTTCGGGCACCTTCTCCCAAGGGAGAAGGACGCCGCACGCTCCCACCGTCGCAGCCAATTCCCTCTCCCCTTGGGGAACGCGGCATCGCCTCATTGGCATGGCGAGCTGCCCGCCAATTCCCTCTCCCCTTGGGGAGAGGGTTAGGGTGAGGGGGCAGTGACACTGTGCGCGCACTGCGTGGAAACCGGTGCCGCTTGAACACCCCCTCATCCGCCCTTCGGGCACCTTCTCCCGAGGGAGAAGGACGACCCCCTTCACCGTCGCTACAATTTCCCTTTCCCCTTGGGGAACGCGGCATCGCCTCATTGGCATGGCGAGCTGCCCGCCAATTCCCTCTCCCCTTGGGGAGAGGGT
>JAIEPV010000171.1 GCA_019748215.1 Hyphomicrobium sp. | reverse complement strand
TGCCGTTCGCCGCGTATGGTGGGATCAAAATCAAGTTCTAGATCAGCGCCGCAGCGAGCCGCGTTCCAGATCCGCCGCGCTCAAACCTGGCGCGGCGCGAATGCTGAGCGAACGATCGACGGGCGCCGCTTTGAAGTGCCGGCCCCTTCCAGAACTTCGACTTCTCGTAACGCTGCCTGCAACGCGTCGGCAAGCGGCCGATGCTGCGCGTCATCGCGAAGATCGCTGGCAATATAAAGGATTGTCTCGCGAACACTGGCTAGGTCGATCTCGCAATACGCACGCGGCTGGCGGCGGGCACGGGAGAAAGCTTGAAACACGGGATAACCTCAAATGCGACGCAACATTTTAACACTTCGTCAACGTTTGAGATGTGCCAGCAAACCCGCCGGATCGCAAGCCGGCGCTTCGTAACCACGACGTTTTTTGTTGTCCTTTTTTGGGACACAAAAACTATAGGACTTCGAACTCTTCACTGCAGCCTTCGTTTACAATTTCAGAGGATGATGCGCTCCGATCCTGATGAACGCGGATCAGAGGGTGGAGCTACGTGGTGTCGAACGGGCCGGGTGTACTAATTATCGTTGAGAACTTGACCGTGCCGCTCGACCGACGCGTCTGGCAGGAAGCGCTTGCGCTGCGCGACGCCGGCTACACGGTTTCGGTGATCTGTCCGAAGGGCGGAAAACATACGGCCGCCTATGAGTGCCTGGAAGATATTCACGTCTTTCGCCATCCGCTCCCGTACGAAGCTGATGGTGCGCTTGGCTATGCGCTGGAATATGGCTGGGCGTTGGCGTGGGAATTTGCGCTGTCGATCAAAGCGTACCGCAAGGTCGGGTTTGATGTCATCCAGGCTTGCAATCCACCGGATCTGCTGTTCGTGATTGGGGCGTTTTGGAAGTTTCTGTTTGGCAAGCGATTTGTCTTTGACCATCACGATCTCAATCCGGAACTCTATGAAGCCAAGTTCGGCCGGCGCGGCGCGATGCACCGGTTGCTGCTGTGGCTCGAAAAGTTGACATTCAAAGTCGCAGACGTTTCGATTGCTACGAACGAGACGTTTAAGGACATTGCTCTCCGGCGTGGTGGCATAGAGGCCAATCGTGTCTTCATTGTCCGCTCGATTCCAGAGCTGTCACGTTTCAATCGCGTCGCGCCGAGCTTGGCATTGAAGAACGGTCGTAAGACGCTGTTGGGTTACGTCGGTATCATGGGCGCCCAGGATGGCGTCGATCTGCTCATCGAAGCGATGGACACCATCGTGCATCGCCTGAATCGGCGCGACGTGCAGTGCGCGATTGTCGGATCGGGCACGGAATTGCCGCGCTTGCAGCAAATGGTTCACGACAAGGGCCTGCAAAACTATGTCAACTTTACCGGGTTCCTCTCCGGCAAAGCGCTGTTGACGGCGTATTCGAGTTTCGACATCGGCGTCATTCCCGATCCGAAGAACAGCTACAACGACAAAATCTCGATGAACAAGGTCTTCGAATACATGAGCCTTGGAATTCCGTTTGTCGGCTTTGATCTGATTGAGGGCCGCAAGGTGTCCGGCGGGGCGGCCCTTTATGCCGCCGACAACGATCCCGTCGATCTCGCGCGGCAAATCATGCGCGTCGCTGTCGATCCGGTTCTGCATCGCGCGCTCGGCGAGGAAGGCTTGGCGCGGGCGCGCAGTCTGCTGAACTGGGATCAAGAGCGGTTGCGCTTGTTGGCTGCCTATGACCATGCCTTGGCGCATTCTGCCAATCGCCCGTCGCCGAACCTTGCGTCGTCGTTGGCTGTCGAAGCCCAACGCAACGTTGGCTAGGCAGCAACCAGCGGCGTATCGGCTACGAGAGCGCGACGCAACTCTCGTCGCAGAGTTGGCATGACCGCCAAGCCGATCGCGGCAATCAGCGCAATGGCAATGAGGCCGGAGAGAAGCAGCGCCGATGGCGTGCCCCCGAAAGCGACGCTCAGCAGCGTCGCGCCAACGCCGGCCGGAAGTATGAACATCGCGCGGTCGAACAGAAGTCGGCCAAGCTGCGGTTCCAAGCGGTCCAGCCGAGTGACGACATAGGCCAGCGATACAACTTCGAAGATGACGCCGATCGCGGCCAGCGTTGCTAAGCCACAGCCAGTCAAGGCGGCGAGTAGCACGCACGGCAAAGCGTGGGCCCGCAAAATGCCGGCGACGAGAAACGGCTTCGTGTGACCGTAGGCCATCAGCCCCATGCCCGGCACGGATTGGATCATGCGCACGGCCCACATCGCGGCGAGCCAGCCGGTAATGGCGCCGAAACCTGCGTACTTCGCGCCGAAGACAACCGGCAGAAGCCAATTCCCAGCGATGCAGAACGCAGCGAGATACAGTGCGGCGAACAGGGTTATCGCTTCGACCGCCGACTGATAGCGCATCTTGATGCCGCGTCCGTTACGCAGCGCGTCCGAGAACACCGGCAGCAGCAGCGAGTGGCCGACTTTTCCGGCCATCAATCCGGGCACCATCGTGACCATGAAAGCTGCGCTGTAAACCGCCAGAGATTCCATGCCGAGCAGCCGGCCGACAATGATGCGATCACCCTGAAACACGGCGATGACAGGGAGGGCGCTGAGCAAGATCGGCCATCCATAGGCGAGGTGGCGCTTGATCAGAGCGACGTCGAGGCCAACATCGTAGCGTCGCGATGCGAGCAGGTGCGACATCGACACGGCGATGGCGGCTTGCGCAAGCGTCAGCCCTACGACGAGTGAATAATCTTTACTGAGCGCCAGCGCCGGAATGGTCAGAGCGAGAGCTGCGGCCTGTGGCACGACTTCGATCCACAGAAACGGCCGGTTGTCGAACCGCCGTTGCGCGGCGCGGTAGTCGAGATGCATGAAGCCCTTGAGAAACGGGCCGAACGCCGCCAATTGAAAAGCCTGCCTGGCATGTTCAACCTGAAAGAACGCTGCGATCGCCGGTGCCGCGCTGAGCATCATCGTCGCGATGAGAAATCCGCGCACGATTAGCACGAGGTGGGCGGTCGCAAAGAAACGATCCGATGTTCCATCATCAGCCTGGACGATCAAGCGGTCGGAGCCGAGATCAGACAACGTCTCGATGAGCTGCAACATGAGCGTGATGGTGGCGGCGATGCCAAAATCCGATTGCGAAAGTGCGTGACCGATGAGCGCGTTGCGCGCGAACGACAGCATCTGCGCGACGCCGAAGCCGGCAAACAACATGGTGCCCTGCAGCGCTACACGACGGCCTAATCCGGCATCGTCGGTGGCAAACAGCAAGCTGTCGGGTTCAGCAGATCGGATCATGCGCGTTCAGCCTTCAATCGTTTCCAGCCCGATGAGCGGGGCAATTTGCGGATGACGCCGGAAAACACCCGATCTAATCGTCCCTGCATGGCGCGATTGACCGGACCGGATGACAGGCGGACGAGGCTGCATGTGGTTTGCAGCCAGCGTGGCGACAGGGCTTTCGACCACTTGGCGCGAAAGGCTGCTTCGGCCGCGACGAAGTCTGCGCCCTTGCGGCCGGGCGAAATGTGTTCGATGTGGAAATCGATGACATAGGCGGCGTAACCCATCTGGCTGGCGTGCAGGCAGATGTCAGCGCCGTAAAAATGAAAGCCGGTCAAATCGCCTGAAAACCCGATGCGGGCATCGCGGCGAACGATCAAAAGGTTTTCGTCGAGCGATTGGACACGAGCGGGAAGTTTGCCGATGTGGCGGTTGCGGCCATGCGGATCGCTGATGCGGATCGCAAGTCGTCCCGGGCCGATGCCGCCGGCGTTGCCAGCGACGGCCCACGTCGGATCGAAGGTCGTGAGCGCCGCCAGTGCCCGATCGAGATGCGATCGCCCATCGGCGATCAGGCGGATATCCTGATGGCACAGAATCACGATGGGGGCTTCGGCCGCGTTGAGAAGCGCGTTCAAGCCACGATAGGCGTCCGCTTGATTGTTTCCGGTGTTGTCGACGGCCAAATATTCGCAATCGGTTTGCGAAAATCCCCCGGCGATGAGCGACGCGCGCATGTCGGCGTGATGCTGGCGATCGGTGACGAGCGTCGCGACCGCATACGCTGGTGTCTGCGGCCGCGAGCCGACGCTGAAAACATTGACGGTCGATGGAGTCATCATGTGTCGCTGCGCGCCAGGATCTGAGGACGGCGTTGGATCGGTGTGGCAGCCGCCATCGGCGCAAGACTTGGAGAACTCAGACTTGGATGAGTTGAGCGATAGCCACGTTGCCACTCGGAGCGGCGGCGCCAAACCTCCCGCCACGTCGCGGCAGAGTGTGTAATGCGATCGTCGCTTGAGACGAGCGCGGCAAGAGCCATTGCCAATCGCCGCGACAGCGGCCAGCCGCTGAGTAAAGCTCGACCCAGCGGGACGGATATTCGCGTCCAATGCCGCATGATGAGCGTCATTTTGGCGGCCAGCAGGCGAATCATCTTATCGGCGCGCACGGTCTCTGAAGCGCCGCCATAGTGAACGATCGTGGCATCGGGGGTGATCATCGGCCGTGCTGACATCGTCCGCGCCCGCAAGCAGAGATCGGCTTCTTCGCCATACATGAAAAATGCGGGATCAAAACCTTGCAGGCGGTCCCAAAGATCGTGTTCGATCAGAAAGAAGCATCCGGACACGATGTCGACATGGCGAACCGTGTTGCGTCGCCAGCCACCGATAGCTTCACCATTGAAAAATTCGCTATTCGCAAACAGCACCGCGAGCCCGCTCGTCCGGCAAAACAAGGTCCAGGCCGTCATCCGTGACCAGCACGATGCCGGGTTGAGGCGGCCGTCAGCGAATACCGTGCGCCCGCCCCAGATGCCTGCGTTGCGATTGGCATCGGCAAAGGCAACGAGGCGATCGATGGCGGTATCAAGGACGATCGTATCGGGATTGAGCAGCAACACGTAGCGGCCGCGCGCGGTGAGGACGGCTCGATTGTTTGCGCGGGCAAAACCAATGTTCTCGGACAGCGCCATGAGAGCTGGTTGCAGCGGATGATGCGCGATCATCTCGGCGGATCCGTCCGTCGAAGCGTTGTCGACGACAATGACTTCGTAGCTGCAGACACGCGTTTGAGCATGGATAGACGAAAGCGCAGCGGCCGTCATCGCCCGCGTGTTGTAGCTGACAACGATGATCGATACATCGACGGGCGTGGTCGCCAGCATCCGCATTTCCCCGCAGCGAATCTGCCACCGAA
>JAIEPV010000218.1 GCA_019748215.1 Hyphomicrobium sp. | reverse complement strand
AAGGGCGGTATGCTGGCAGCGCTGGGCGAGCCGCGTCTGGCCAAAGTGATGCTTGCGATGCATGCGCATCCTGACAAGGGGTGGACGGTCGATCAACTTGCGGACACGGCCGGAATGTCGCGCGCTCGTTTCGCACTGCACTTTCGCGAGACCGTGGGTATGACGCCGCTTGACTATCTGACCGATTGGAGGATTGGCGTCGCACAGAGCATGTTGAAACGCGGGAAATCGCTGAAGATGGTGGCGCCAGCGGTCGGATACACCAGTAGCGTGGCGCTGACTCGCGTGTTCGTCAAGCGAGTCGGGCTGTCGCCGGCGCAATGGCTCGTTAGGTGAAATCTGGAGTGGCTGATTTTTGCCTTTGACTAAAATGCGGTTTAGCGCGATGCCACGGAATTCGAGGTGGCCGGTTTGCCGCTGGTCACAGTTACTAACAACCCAACGACGGCGATCACCAGGCCAAGTGATTCGTAGGTGTCGGGTATATGCCCCAACACCGGCCAAGCGAGCAATGCGGCAATGCCAGGCGCCAATGCGGGAAATACCGCGGCGCGTGACACACCGAGCAGCGAGACCATTTTCGCGTAGGTGTAGAGCGTGCCCGCGCCTGCGATCAAACCTTGCACGAGCACTTCGACCCACACGACCGCGGGCGCCGCGTCGAGCAGGCGGTATATGCCATCGCCCATCAAATAAATCGGCACGTACGTGAACAGCGCGAAGAATGAAACCACCGCTGTTGCGAGCAAGGGATCGAGTTTGTGACGCCGCAACACCAACCCAAATCCGGCCCACATGGTGCCCGCGCATACAAAGAGTGCGTCGCCGATCAGTGCGTGGCCGGTCAGCGAGGCAGCGTCTACACCCGAGAGCACGATGAGTCCTGACAACACCGTTGCGATACCAAGAGTTTTTCGCGCGGTGATTCGGTCACCTAACACGATGGCCGCGAGCACCGTGCCCATGACGCTCATCGCGGAAAACGGAAATACCGCGGCATGCGATGCCGGCGCGAACTGAAACGCGGTGAACATCAATAGTCCGAAGAGCGGACCGGCGAGCACGCCAATCGCCAACCACGCACGCCAGCGAGCGATCATGCCGGGCTGGTCGCGTCGCCACGCAAGGGCGAGTACCGGCAACGTGACCAGCCCGGCTACTGCAAAACGCAGGAAGGTCAGGTCCGTCGATTGCAGTCCATGGTTGATGCCCCAGCGCGCGACCACTGTGTACAACGCGCCGATGGTTGCCGCGAGAAGGCCTACTGAAATGCCAAGTGCGAACCGGTTGTCGAAACGGGGTACCGATGGCGCGAGAGTTGCAATCATGACGGACATGAGATTTCCCTTTTATTTGTGGTGCGGCGGCTAAATAAGCGCCAACTCGGCTGTCAGCGCGGGCGCCGCGGGGAAATCGACGGGCACGCGGGTGACGCCATGCAGGTAGTTGCTGATCGTTTTGTCGCCGATGACGACGATGGCATCGACTAGGTTGGCTTCTGTCCAGCCGGCTTTGAAGAAGGCCTGCACCAATTGCGGGTCGGGGTGTCCGCGTTTCGCGGCGACCCCCTTGACCAATTGAGCCAGCGCGTCAAGACGCGGCTCGAAACTCGCGCGCCCGCCGCGAATCTCGGCGATTTGCGCGTCCGTCAATCCGTTCATCTTGCCCATCACGGTGTGCGCGGCAAGGCAGTACTCGCACTGATTGACTTCGCTCACGACAAGGTTGATGACTTCGCGGGCTTTCGCGGACAGCGAACTTTTGGCGTTTTGCAGCGTCAGGTAGGTTTCTAGCGCGGTTTCCGAATGTGCGAACGTCGCGAAAAGATTGGGAACAAACCCCAGGGTGTTTTTCAGTTTGTCGAAAATTTCCCGGTTCGCAATGTTGACTTGATTGTAGGCCGGTACGGTAATGGTTTTCATGACGAGCTCCTGGTGGAATGGGTAAAAGGAAGTGATGTCGATCGTTACTGCGCGGTATAGCCGCCATCGACCGCGATGCTTTGGCCGGTGAGAAATTTCGCCTTGTCGGAGGCGAGGAACAGGATGGTTTCGGCGATTTCGTCGGCGGTGGCGCTGCGTTTGGCGGGCATCATGGCTTCGAAGCCGGCCTTAGCCCCCGCGTTGCCGCCGGTGAAGCGATCGAGCATCGGAGTTTGAACGGGGCCGGGTGCAACGGCATTGACGCGCACGCCGGTTGCAGCGACTTCAAGTGCGGCGCTTTTGGTGAGACCTTCCACCGCATGTTTGCTTGCAACATAGATCGACGCACCAGCCATGCCTACCTTGCCGGCGATCGACGACAGGTTGATGATGGAGCCGCTGCCTTGCGCCGTCATCAACGGCAATTCGTGCTTCATGGCGAGCAGCACGCTTAAGACATTCGTGTCGAAAGTCGCACGATAGTTATTTTCGGATTGATCGGTTATCGCGCCGAGCACGCCTTCCGTGCCCGCGTTATTGACTGCGACGTCGATCCGTCCGAAACGATCAATGACCGCAGCGATCAGTGATTTGATTTCGGCTTCCTTGGTTGCATCGGCCCGCACGTATTCGGCTCGTGCGCCGAGTGCGCGCAACTCCAGCGCAAGCGCGGCACCTGCATCGTCGCGCCGACCGGATACAAGAACATTGGCGCCAGTCTTGGCAAACGCCAGGGCGGTGGCCCGGCCGATGCCGGTGAGCGCGCCGGTGATCAAAATGGTGGGTTGTTTCATTGCAATCTCCTGAGTGGTTGAACGACGGTGCCCATTGTTATTGATGCTTGCTTGTCGCACTAGACGTAGAAAAAGACTATTATTAATTCCAGTTGGGAATTAAATAAGGGTGGCTATGGATCGTTTGCAAAGCATGCAAACCTTTGTTCGAGTGGTGGAAACCGGCAACTTCTCGGTGGTTGCCCGCGAACAAAGCAGCACGCAGAGCGCGGTAAGCAAGCAGGTCGCAGCACTGGAAAGGCATTTGGGTACCAAGCTCTTGACACGCACCACAAGGGCGCTTTCACTTACGCAGGACGGCATGCAGTATTTCGAGGAGGCGCGGCGCTTGGTCGCCGAGGTGAGTGAGGCGGAATCCCGGCTGCGTAGCGGCGAGCAAAAACTCACGGGTTGGTTACGCGTTGCGGCGTCGGTTGGTTATGGTCTGCGCGTACTGATGCCGCGGATCGACGAATTCATGCGCGCACACCCGGCCGTGAAGATTGACTTCAAGCTTGACGATGGTTTTGTCGATCTGGTTGCACAGGGCATCGATGTCGCGGCGCGGATCGGTGAATTGCACGACAGCACGCTGGTCGCTCGGCGTATCGGTTACGCGCATCGCGCGGTGCTGGCCAGTCGCGATTACCTGAAACGTTTGCCTGCGGGCTTGTCACCACCGCGCATACCTGACGATCTGCGCGCGCACAATTGTGTCGTCTATACCGAACTCAATGCGCGCAACGTTTGGGACTTCGAAATGCCGGATGGGTCAAACGTCCGTGTACCCGTTGAAGGCAACTTGCGCACGAACAGTTCCGAGGTGGTACGCGCCGCGGGTTTGGCTGGAATGGGTATCTGCTATTCGCCGACGTGGTTGTTCAGCGGCGAACTCGCGCGCGGCCAGATGCAGGTCCTGCTGCCGGAGTGGCCGATATCGCCGTTGCCGATAAATCTGGTCAGCCCGGAACAGCGGCGTCATTCCGCCAAGGTGAAGATGTTCGCGGATTTCATGGCGCAAAACCTTGAAGCCAACACCCCAACGGTATCGAGAGTCTGAGAAACAAGTTTTCGCGACGGGCTTTCGTGGAGTTCTACCAGCAACTGGTCGCGATCGGTATAACAATTGCTTGAACGAGGTTTGTGCCATTCCACGAAAAGGCGACAAACGTGAGTGACCGACCCATTTTTCCCAGCAAGGACTTCTTTCAAACTTCCAGCGGTGAGCCAATACGGTCAGTGATCACCGAAGCCTCCGACGCGGTTGTTGTCGCCTGGCATGTTGCGCCGGGGCAGTCCATAACACCGCATGTTCATCCTGCCGGTCGCGATGTCTGGACGATACTTTCGGGGCGCGGGCGTTACATTCTTGCCGCAAGCGGCGAAACGATAGCGCGTTGATGAAGGCGTTCGGAAAGCGCGAAATGGGAGTGTTTATCGGACCTACTGTTATCGAATCGGAAATCGAAACGCAGTATGGCGCGAAAGCTATCGGCCGAACGAAAGAGATTATTGAGGAATTCTTCGCGATTTCGGTCGAGCGCCGGGTATCGCACCCCTGCGTCGTTGCCATCGCTGAAGCATCAAGAACTCAATTGTTTGCCGCCCATTGATTCCGCCCAAGGTCTGTGCAGATTTCCACCAGCGCGCACAGACAAGAGCAGAGCATGCGGGTGGCCTCGCACCTGCCTCGCAACACCAAGACCGTACTGTAGGTACTCCTATTGCGCTCAATTGTCGGGACAGGCCGTGACAAAAGTAGGACTAGGTGCTATACTACGCCGCGCTGAAAAAACCTCTGAAGCGAGCTTTCAAGACGGCTTGGTTCAGCAAGGCGGCGAGGAAGGCGCGCATCGGTGATCCTGCGTTGATTGCGGCAATTCGTGAGGTGATGCAGGGTAAGGCTGACGATCTCGGCGGAGGTGTGTTCAAGAAGCGGCTGAACAAGAACATGCATCGTTCGATCGTCCTGGCCAAGGGCGGACGGCATTGGATCTTTGCCTACCTGTTCGCCAAGAAGGATCGGGCCAACATCGATGACGATGAGCTTGCTGATTTCAAGAAACTGGCGCAGGCCTATGGCCGCATGACGAACACCGAGTTGAGGGCCGCGCTCAATCAGGGTGACTTACTGGAGCTATGCGATGAAGAGTAAAGCGAAGTTCAAGAGCGACGCCTTCGAGGCGATCCACAGTGCCGCACGAGGGCTGCATCGCGCGGGGACCATCGACAAGGCGACCATGCGCGAATTTGACGAATCGTGTCTCACTGCGCCGTCGGTGATTCCTCCGAAGGACATCAAGCGAATCCGCGAGGGGGTACATGTCAGCCAACCTGTGTTCGCGCGCTATTTGAACACCAGCGAGTCGACGGTACAGAAGTGGGAGGCCGGCACCAAGCGACCCAGCGGCATGGCGCTCAAGCTGCTGGCCGTAGTCGAGAAGCACGGGCTCAAAGTGCTGGCTTGAGCTCGATGCCATTTGCTACCAATA
>JAIEPV010000203.1 GCA_019748215.1 Hyphomicrobium sp. | reverse complement strand
ACAACATGCCCGGCGCTATCTTTGGAAATTTGCCCGGAAATGAAAAGCAAATCGCCGGAGACCAAGGTCGGTACGTAATTGGCGACGGCTTGTGGGGCCTCGGGTAGTTTCAGGCCCAGGGCGGCCAAATTCGCTTCGGCATCGGCAGTCATGTTAAGGAACCTTTGTCATTTCAACGACTTTGACTGTTTTGGTCGTGCTCGTGCCACTTTGCGCTGCGCTCTGGCCACTTTGCAATGGCCGCTGTCACATCTTACAATCTAGCGGCGGCGACACTGCCATAAAGCACGTCGACGGCACCCCTGACGACCGGAGTATTCACCCAGCCATGGCCACGAACGACGTCATCAGCCACCAGCCACAACGCAACTCCGGCCATCGCTTGTTGACGCGACGACAACATTTGATCTCCGCTGCTATCGCGATAGCAGCGGTGAACTCCATCTCGACGCAGGCCTTTGCCGGTCCAGCGGTCAGCTTTATTCCGCACCGCGCCATTTACGACATCTCGCTCGCGAGCTCGGCGACGGGCTCCGGCGTCGAAGGCTTGACCGGCCGCATGGTCTATGAATTCAACGGCTCGACCTGTGATGGCTACACCCAGACCATGCGTTTCGTCTCGCGCATGACCAACCAGGAAGGCGCCGAGACGATCAACGATTTGCGCAACTCGAGTTTCGAGGATGCCGCCGCGAGCCGCCTGCGCTTTTCCTCGACGCAATATCAAAATGACAAAATCGCCGAAGCCAGCCAGGGCGACGCGATGCGCGGTAAGGCCGGCGCTTCGGCGAGCGTCGATCTCGTCAAGCCTGCGAAATCGCGCGTCACTTTGCCGGGCGACGTGTATTTCCCGATGCAGCATGCCGCCGCATTGATCACAGCCGCGCGCGACGGCCGCTCGATCGTTCAAGCCAATCTGTATGATGGCGCCGAAAAGGGCGACAAGTATTATCTGACCACGACGGCCATCGGCAAAAAGAACGAGCGGGGCGCCGTCAAATCAAAGGCCTCCGTCAGCGGCGCCGATCGGCTCGCCGAGTTCGACTCGTGGCCGATGTCGATCAGCTACTTCGAGCCCGGGCAAAACAAAATCGACGCCGTGCCGACCTATGAATTGTCGGTGCAGTATTATGAGAACGGCGTCACCGGAAATCTCAAGATCGATTATGGCGGGTTCGCCATTGCCGGCGTGCTCAAAGACCTGACCTTCCTCGAACCGGCAAAGTGTAATTCCGCCGATCACTAGAATGCTTCCGGAAAAGTGGGCACCGGTTTTCCGACAAGAAGCACGACAAGTTAGAGAGCGAGCGTCGGTCCATGAGTCCACTGAAAGCGGACAGACGCTAGCGAGCTAAATTTCCGCGAGCCACGCAGCGCCTCTGACGCCGCTGGCGTCGCCCCATTTCGGCGGGCGGATATCGACGTTGGCGTCGTCGCTGAAGATGTAGCCCGACATCAGTTTCGGCAGCGCCTCATAGAGATGCGGGAAATTCGATAGGCCGCCGCCGAGTACGATGACGTCGGGATCGACGATATTGACGACGTGCGCCAACCCGCGCGCCAGCCTGCCGGCGTGGCGATCGAGCGTCGCTATCGCAACGCCGTCGCCGGATGCTGCCGCTGCCGCGATCGCTTCGCTGGTGGATCGTGCCCCCGTGACACGCGCGAGGTCGGCACTGAGACCCGGCCCTGACACCCACGTCTCAAGACATCCGAAGCGACCGCACCAACACTGCGGTCCAGGAACTTCGTTCAGCTCGGGCTTAACATCGGGCTTGGGCCACGGCAGGGGATTGTGCCCAATCTCACCGCCAATCCCCAGTGGACCGTCGACGATCCGGCCATTGACGACGATGCCGCTGCCAGTTCCCGTACCAAGGATCACGCCAAGCACCGTCGCCGCACCAGCGCCGGCGCCGTCGGTTGCTTCCGACAACGCAAAGCAGTTGGCATCATTGGCGATCGATACCACGCGTCCGAGAGCGGCGATCACGTCCGCGCGTAAATCGCGCCCGTTCAGCCACGTCGAGTTGGCGTTGTGCACGCGCCCGGTTCGTTTCGAGAGGCTTCCCGGAATGCCAATCCCGACTGGAATAATATTGTGCGACGCGCCGATCGGGCCATCCGCTTCAAGACGGTCAACCAGATTTTGGATGGCAGCGATGGTCGCCGCGTAATCGTGCTGTGGACTGGCGACGCGGTGGCGGGCGCTGATTGATCCATCCGGCGCCATGCGGATGGCTTCAATCTTTGTGCCGCCGAGATCCACGCCGATGCGATCAGAAATCACGTGATGCGCCGTCCGCATCGTCGTGCTCACCGTTCGCCGCAGAGCAGCGCGTACGCCGGCGCGACGCTCTCGGGCGCAATGCCGGTCTCGGCTGAAAACACCAGCAACAGGCTTTCATCCGCGAGCAGGTAGTCGAGCACCGCAGCCTGGAAATGAGCCGAGCCGGCGCTGGCCCGCAGCTCTGCGGGCCCCATGCCGGTCAGCGCCAGGAAGCGGCTGAGCCGATCGGCATCCGCCGCCAAAAATCCCAAACCTTGAAGCGCCAAGGCGCTGGCCGCGTCGGGATCGGGCGGATTGTGTCGCTGTCGGACCATGTCGACCTCAAATTCGCGTTTCGATTAACTGTTGGTTACTGCTTCGGCGCGACAGTGGGCGCGGGCGTTCGCCGAGAATCGGTGCACAACCGGTTGGTACAACGCAAGCGGTCGGGCTGCATGACCTTTCAAAACACCAGAACACCCCTCGAGCGGCGCCCGGTCGAACCGCGTGGCGCAGCCAAATCCGTACTGATCGTCGAAGACAACGAACTCAATATGAAGCTGTTTCACGATCTGCTCGCAGCCCACGGCTATCATACCATCCAGACGCGCAACGGCTTTGATGCGCTCGATCTCGCCCGCAGCCATAACCCGGATCTGATCTTGATGGATATTCAGCTGCCGGAAGTCTCAGGCCTCGAGGTCACGAAATGGATCAAGGATGACGACGCGCTTCGCCACATCCCGATCATCGCCGTCACCGCCTTCGCCATGAAAGGCGACGAAGAGCGTATCCGCTCGGGCGGCTGCGAAGCCTACATTTCGAAACCGATATCGGTGATGTCGTTCCTCGAAACCGTCCGCCGCTTCATCGGTCCATCGGCGCCGATGTCGACGACTCCGTCATTTGTTTCATCATCGAACCACTAGGTCTTTCGTGTCCGGCACGGCCGCATCTTTCAAGGCCCTCATACCATGACTGCCCGCGTTCTTGTCGTCGACGACATCCTTGCCAACGTGAAGTTGCTCGAGGCACGCCTGCAGGCGGAATACTTCGAGGTGTTGTCAGCCTACAGCGGCCCCGAAGCGCTCGACATCTTGACGCGCGAACGCGTCGATGTGGTGTTGCTCGATGTCATGATGCCGGGGATGGACGGTTTTGAAGTTTGCCGGCGCATCAAATCGAATGCCAAGACGCATCATCTGCCAGTTGTGATGGTGACGGCGCTTGATCAGCCCTCCGACAGGGTCCAGGGCCTTGGCAATGGCGCCGATGATTTCCTGACCAAGCCGGTCGACGACATCGCCCTCGTGACGCGCGTCAAAAATCTCGCCCGCTTGAAGATGCTCAATGATGAAATGGTCATGCGGGCGTCGACCGGCAAGGATATGGGGATCCCCGACGACGGCGCGCTGGCCAAGGCGCTGTCGGGCCGGTCGGGTCGCATTCTCGTCGTTGACGATCATCCCCGCTCTGCGGCGCGGCTGCTGGAAGTTCTCTCGAAATCAAACGATGCGTTTGCAGAGCGCGATCCCCAGGCGGCTCTCGTCAAGCTCGCGGAACACAATTTTGATTTGGTGATCATTTCGCTGTCGCTGCAATCGGCCGATGGCCTCCGGCTATGTTCGCAAATCCGCTCTCTCGAACGCACGCGGCATTTGCCGATCATCATTTTGGTCGAGGTTGGCGACGAAGCCCGCCTGTTGCGGGGGCTCGACATGGGCGTCAACGACTACGTCATGCGCCCCGTCGACCGCCACGAGCTTCACGCCCGCGTCAAAACGCAAATCAAGCGCAAGCGCCACTCGGATTTTCTGCGCCACCGCCTCGCTGAAACCGTCGAGATGTCGATCACCGACGCGCTGACTGGCTTGCAAAATCGCCGCTACATGGAAGGCCACCTCAAAACACTCGTCTCGGACTGTCTGCGCACTGGCCGACGGCTATCGATGCTGGTCGCAGACATCGATCACTTCAAGATCGTCAACGACACTCATGGCCACGATGCCGGAGACGCGGTGCTGCGCGAATTCGCGGTGCGACTGAAGCGCAATACACGCGGCATGGACCTCGCGTGCCGGCTTGGCGGTGAAGAGTTCGTAATCATCATGCCGGACACGGACATCGCCCGCGCCTATCAGGTCGGCGAGCGGTTGCGCGCGTGCATCGCTGCCGAACCGTTCAGCACCGCTACCAGCCATGACGCGAGCAGTGGTTCCAGCCTCGCCCACGCGATCCGCGTGACGGCCAGCGTCGGCCTCAGCACCTTGGAGCGCACCGACGACTCACCCGACACGCTTTTCAAGAGAGCGGATAACGCGCTTTACGCGGCCAAGCGCCGGGGCCGCAACCGGGTCGTCGCCGACGCGGCGTGAACGGTTGGCCACAAATCGGAAACTAATGATCGGTCGCTGTTCGATGCTCAGCCGGCATCGATTAGCCGAAAAACATCCGAAAAAAATGGGAAATTCAATAAATTCAATAACTTGATACGTTATGCTTACTTTAAGTCATCGACGATCGTAGCCTAATAACAACAGGCAAAGCAAAACTTGCAATCGCCCGCATCTTCTGGCACGAATCTGAACATTAGATAGGTGTCTACGATCAATTCCGAAGTGCCTAATTGGTGACACTCTCATTAGGCATTTACAAAAGTTCCTGCGTCTTCGGTTCGACCGCAAGATCCGAAGCGTGGGTGTAGATCGATCTTAGCGACCGCAAGAGTGGCCTCCTCGAAAGGTTGCAGCGGATCGATCGGAAAGCTAGGTGAGGGACAACGCCCTCTTTGAACCTCACCTGGTCACGGCCAGGGTCTTGGGACTATCTCGGAACGATTTACCCCGCTGC
>JAIEPV010000198.1 GCA_019748215.1 Hyphomicrobium sp. | reverse complement strand
ACCGGGCTTGGTCTCAGCCTCGTCGCGGCCGTTGCGCGGCTGCACCACGGCTCGGTGCGGATCGAGGATAATCAGCCCGGTTTGAAGGTTGTCCTGGTGCTGTCGGAGCGCGTCGTCGTTGATCAGCTACAGCCACCGAATGACGCTGCGGTTTTAGCTGCGGCGAGGTGAGAAGATGCCTGATGCCGCGCCAGCTAGTCTCCAAACTCGCATCTCCAATGCGCCAATCTCAGCGGTGAACGGCGTCGGCGCAGCGCGGCTCACTCGGCTCCGTGACGAGTGCCGCACCGGTCACGGCCCGTTGTTCGAGTTGCTCAACGATGCCGGTGTCGCGCGACTGCTTGCGGGCGTGTTCGAGGCGTCCCCGTATTTAATGCAGCTTGCAACAGCCGACTTCGAGCGGCTCGCGCAAACCTTGGCGACCGCGCCGGAAGATCGCTTCGAGGTGTTGTCTGCAGAGCTTCGCGCGGCGATGCGGAGGGCTGATTCTGTCGTCGCCGCAAAAAGCGTTTTGCGGAAATTCAAATCGGCGGTCGCGTTGTTGACGGCCCTGGCCGATCTCGGTGGCGTGTGGCCGGTGATGACAGTGACGCGCGTCTTATCCGAGACGGCTGATGCGGCGGTGTCGGAAGCTGTGCGATTTGTGTTTCGCGCCGCCGTAGCCAAAGGCCAGTGGGCCGCAAGTGATGGTGATGCGCCGGATTCGACATCGGGGTATTTCGTGCTGGCGATGGGCAAGCACGGCGCGTTCGAGCTCAACTATTCGAGCGACATCGACCTGATTGTGTTTTTCGATCGCGATCGATCGAGCTATGTCGGCAAAGGCGATGTGCAGACGTTTTTCGTCCGCCTGACGCGCGAGCTGCTGCTGCTGCTCGAAGAACGGACGGCGGACGGCTACGTTTTTCGCACCGATCTGCGGCTGCGGCCGGATGCGGGGGCGACGCAAGTCGCGCTGTCGACATCAGCGGCGCATGACTACTACGAGACAGTTGGCCAGAATTGGGAACGAGCGGCCCTGATCAAGGCGCGATGCTGCGCCGGTGACATGCAGGCTGGAGGCGAGTTTCTCAGTGAGTTATCGCCCTTCATCTGGCGCAAATATCTCGACTTTGCGGCGATTGACGACATTCACGCAATGAAGCGGCAAATCCATGCGCACAAAGGCTTTGGCGGCATCGCGGTGTTCGGACACAACATCAAGCTGGGCCGAGGCGGCATTCGCGAAATCGAATTTTTCGCGCAAACGCAGCAGCTCATCGCCGGTGGACGACAACCTGATCTTCGCGTTCGCGCCACTCTCGACGCTCTCCATGCGCTCGAAAAGCGCGGCTGGGTGCGCGCCGACGTTAGGGCTGAACTGGCGTCGGCCTACGAATTTCTCCGTCGGCTCGAACACCGCCTGCAAATGATCGCCGACGAGCAAACCCACGATATGCCGGATCACCCTGACGGACTGCAGCGCCTCGCATGGTTTTCCGGGTTCGCAGATGGGGCAGCGTTGGCTGAGGCGCTCACCCGTGTGCTCGAAACGGTCGAACGCCATTATGCTGGGTTGTTCGATGGCGCGGTGGAGTTGACGGGTGCTGGAACGAACATGGTGTTTGCCGGCGCCAGCGATGATCCCGACACGCTCGCAGAATTGAAGCGGCTCGGCTATTCGCAGCCGACGCAGGTTTTAGCCATCGTGCGGGGATGGCATCACGGGCGCACGCCAGCGGTTCGCTCACCGAAGGCGCGCGAATTGTTGACGGAAGTGCAGCCGATGCTGATTGAATCGCTGGCGGACACAGTCGATCCGGATGGTGCGGTCGCAAGTTTCGATAGGTTCCTGGCGGAGCTGCCGGCCGGTGTGCAGCTTTTTTCGCTGCTGAAGGCCAATCCGACGCTGCTGCGCTTGATCGCTGACATCATGGGCTCGACGCCGCGCCTCGCGCGGATCCTGTCGCGCCGCCGCCGGCTGCTTGACGCCGTGCTCGATCCGCGCGTGCTCGGTGGTGAAATGAGTGCCCGGGCGATCGATGACGTCATCGCGCGGGCTTTCGCAGAAGCGCGCCGGGTTCATCCGGACGATGGCATGCAGGGATTGCTCGATGCCGCACGCGTGATCGGCGGCGAGGAGCAGTTTCTGATCGGTGTGCGCGTGCTGACGGGATCGATCACGGCCGAGAAGGCAGGGGTGGCGTACGCCATTCTTGCCGAGCGGCTCGTCGCCGCGCTTTTGGCGGCAACGCTGGAGCACATGCAGATAGAACACGGCCAAGTCGCTGGCGGTGAGGCTGTCGTCGTTGCGATGGGAAAACTTGGCGGCCGCGAGATGACGGCATCGTCCGATCTCGATCTGATCGTGATCTACGATTTTGACGCCGAAGCCGAGCTATCGGATGGCGGACGTCCGCTGGCGCCCAGCCACTACTATCAACGTCTGACTCAACGATTGATCACTGCCATTTCGGCTCCGACGGCGGAAGGCTCGCTGTACGACGTGGACTTGCGGCTGAGGCCGTCGGGTCAAAAAGGGCCAGTGGCGACCCGATTGTCGGCGTTCACCGCCTATCACAACGAAGACGCGTGGACGTGGGAGCATTTGGCACTGACCCGGGCGCGTGTGATCGCTGGGCCAGCAGCACTCGCGCACAAAGTCGAAGCGGCCATTCACGCCGTGTTGGTTGCGCCGCGTGAGCGCGTGAAGTTGACAGCGGATGTGCGTGACATGCGCCAGCGCGTTGCTGCGGAAAAGGGCACGACGGCACTGTGGGATTTGAAGCAAGGTCGCGGCGGTCTGGTTGATCTTGAGTTTATTGCACAGTATCTGCAACTCGCCAACGCCGCGACCTGCCCCGAAATTCTAGATCAGACGACGCTCATCGCGCTGGAAAAAATGGTCGCTCCCGGCGTGCTGAGCGCTGACGATCAGCGGCAGTTGCGGATCGCTGGCCGCCTGCTGCACGATCTGACCCAAGTGCTGCGGCTCAGTCTTGACGTCGCTTTTGATCCCGCGACCTCCCCGAAGGGGCTGAAGGCGCTGCTGTCACGGGCCGGAGGTGCGCGCGACTTTGCCGACCTCGAAACGCGGCTGCGGGCGGCCACCGATAGTATCCAGCGGCTGTTCGACCGGCTGATTGCTTAGCGGAAAATGCCGACGGATTTCAATCTGACGCACGTTCTTTTCAGTGAACAGCCGGCCAATTCCGCCTTTCCGAGGCATCATGATAGGGTTTCGGAGGCGCAATGGCTGACACGCGCGAGGACGCTGGTGGCCAGATGGCGAGGGTTTTGGTGGCACCGACATCGTTGGACAGCGAACCCGCTTTTAATGCAGTGGCGGCTTCACCGGACGCTACCGACGAGGCCGCTTTGGTGTCGAAGGTCGCCTCGGGTGACGGCGTTGCATTTCGTCTGCTGACCGATCGCCATCTCAAAACGGTGGTGGCCATCGCGCGCCGGATGTTGCGCGACGATGCCGAGGCCGAAGACGTGGCGCAAGAAACATTCTTGCGGCTTTGGCGATCCGGTGGATCACTCGATGTCGGACCTGCCGGCGTAAGGCCTTGGCTGCGCCGCGTCGTATCGAATTTGTGCATCGATCGGGTGCGCGGTCGCGCCAAGCTGATGCCTGTCGATGAACTCCCGGAAGTGCCCGAAGAGGCAAAGCAGTTGGTGGCGATGGAAAGCGAAGAGATGAAGCGGCGGGTCGATGGCGCGTTGAAAAAACTTCCCGATCGCCAGCGCCTCGCTCTGACACTGTTTCACTACGAGGGCATGAGCCAGATCGAGGTTGGCAACGTCATGGGCATTTCGGACGAGGCGGTCGAGTCTCTGCTTGGACGGGCGCGACGGCAATTGAAGGCGGATTTGAAATCAGAATGGCGCAGTCTCATTTCCGTGAGCGGGGGCTGAGCGATGGTTGCAGTAGAACGGCGATTAAAGGTGATGACATGACCAGCAGCGATCGCACCGCGATGACGCTCAATGATTTAGAGGCAGCGCTCGAAGCGTACGGCGCCGATCGGACGCGGTGGCCGGCGCCTCTGCGCCACGCGCTTTCGACGATCATCTCCACAAATCCAGAAGCCGGACGCATGCTGCGCGAGGCGGAGGCCTTCGATCGATTGCTCGATGCCGCACCAACGTTGAGCGCTGACGCCGTGGCGCGTCTCGCGGGGCGCATCGACGAAGCTGCGATGCGCCAGCCGCGCCTCGTCGGTGCGGAGGGCATGCCGAAGGCGTCCCAGTCATCAGTGCCGCAGCGAAGGCCGATCCGGCGCTTTGATCACGCCATTGCCGCCGCCGCGCTCGCCGCGTCGCTGGTGTTTGGAATCGTCGTTGGTCAGTCGCCCGTCGTCGACCCGGCAGCGCAACTCTTGATCGGAAGCTCCGGCGACGATGCTTCGGGGCCCCAGATCGCCAGCGTCGATGACGCCGATGGGTTGTTGGAAGAGGACTTGCTATGACGACAGACGGACGTGAGACGTCAGCGCAGCGACCGCGCTGGCTGTATGCCGGATTGATTGCTTCGCTGGCGGTCAACTTGCTGGTGATCGGCGGCATGGGCGCTGCGTTCTGGCATCACCGGCATGGCGGCCCTGGACCTTGGCGCGGTGATGACGCAGGCCTGATGGGCTTTGTTCGCAAGCTACCCAAAGAGCGCCAGGACGTGGTGCGCAACGACGTCAAATTGGCGCGTGAAACCTTGAAGCCACTGCGCGATGCGGCGCGAAGTGCATGGACTGACGCGAACAATGCACTTGCCGCCGAACCTTTCAGCGCTGACGCCGCCAAAGGCGCGTTTCAACGCATGACCGATGCCGAGGCAACTTTGAAGACGGCGATTAGCAGCGTTTTAATCGACACGGCGGCGAAGCTGACACCCGACGAACGGCGCGTTCTGACGCAATGGCGTGACAAACGCAAACCCGGCAAGCGCGATCGGGGCCCGCCGGACTGAACGCCAAACTTTGCGCGCTGTGTTAGAGCCCTTCCGACTTAGATTGACCCATTCTGACGAGGGGATTTTGCGCTGAGACCAAGGGATTTGTCGACGGCCGCACCCGATGTGCGGCCAAGACGAAGCCCGCCGTGGATCAGCGCAAAAGCCCCCGTCCCTATGTAGGGT
>JAIEPV010000173.1 GCA_019748215.1 Hyphomicrobium sp. | reverse complement strand
TGTTCGCTGGATACGACGTCGACATTCTGACGACGATCGCGCTGTTGCTCTTCATGGGCGCGATGGGGAAATCCGCGCAGTTCCTGCTGCACACATGGCTGCCGGACGCGATGGAGGGACCGACGCCGGTATCGGCCTTGATCCACGCGGCGACGATGGTGACGGCCGGCGTTTTCATGGTCGCGCGCTTGTCGCCGATTTTCGAATTGGCGCCGGATGCGTTGCAGGTGGTGACGTTTATCGGCGCGCTGACGGCGTTCTTCGCGGCGACCGTCGGGCTGGTGCAGAACGACATCAAACGGGTCATCGCCTATTCGACGTGCTCGCAGCTCGGTTACATGTTTGTCGCCTGCGGTGTGGGCGCCTACGGCGTCGCGATCTTCCACCTTTTCACACACGCATTTTTCAAGGCGCTGCTGTTCCTCGGCGCCGGCTCGGTCATCCATGCGATGCACCACGAGCAGGACATGCGCAACATGGGCGGGCTTGCCAAAAAAATCCCGCTGACGTTCGCCGCCATGCTGATCGGCACGTTGGCGCTGACCGGCGTCGGCATTCCGCACGTGTTCGGCTTTGCAGGGTTTCATTCGAAAGATGCCATCATTGAAGCGGCGTACGCGGCGGGCACCCCCAACAATTATGCGTTCTGGACGCTGGTTGTCGCGGCGCTGATGACGTCGTTTTATTCGTGGCGGCTGGTGTTTATGACGTTTTATGGCAGCGCGCGCGGCGATCATCACACGCACGAGCATGCGCACGAAAGCCCGGCGGTGATGCTGATTCCGCTCGCCGTGCTGTCGATCGGTGCCATCGGTGCCGGATTTGCCTTCAAGGATTTTTTCATCGGCGACGTGGAAACGGCCTTCTGGGGCGCTTCGATTTTCAGGGCTGAGAGCAATCACATTCTGCACGAGATGCATCAGGTTCCGGCCTGGGTTGTGTTTTCGCCGCTGGTTGCGATGGCGGCGGGATTTGTCATCGCTTGGATCTATTACATCGGCGCGCCGTGGCTGCCGGCAGCGACGGCGAAGACGTTCCGGCCGCTGTATCTGTTCCTGCTAAACAAGTGGTACATCGACGAACTCTACGACGTGATTTTTGTGCGACCGGCTTTCGCCATCGGACGCTTCCTGTGGAAGGGCGGCGATGGAGCCGTGATCGATGGCGCGATCGATGGCACGGCGGCAGGCGTCAGCCGCGTCACCGGACGCGTCGTCAAATTGCAAACCGGCTATGTCTATCATTACGCCTTCGCAATGCTGATCGGCTTGGCGGCATTGCTGACATGGCTGACCTACAACGCCGGCCTGATGAGCGGTGCCGGGCTTGGAGGCGTCGGCCTATGAGCAACATTCTCTCCGTCGTCACGTTCATGCCGCTGGTTGGCGCGCTGCTGATCGCGTTGCTCAACGCTGATGCGAGCCGTAACGCACGCTGGATAGCGCTGTGGACGACACTGATCACATTTTTCGTGTCGCTGCTGATCTGGTGGAACTTCGACAAGACGTCGGCCGGGTTCCAGTTCGTCGAGGAATATGCCTGGCTCGGGCCGCTCAAATACAAGATGGGTGTCGACGGCATTTCGATGCTGTTTATTATTCTGACGACGTTCCTGATGCCGCTTTGCGTCCTGGCGAGCTGGGAGAGCATCGAAGACCGCGTCAAGGAATACATGATTGCGTTTCTGGTGCTCGAAACGTTGATGCTCGGCGTGTTCTGCGCGCTCGATCTCGTGCTGTTCTATCTGTTTTTCGAAGGCGGCCTGATCCCGATGTTTCTCATCATCGGGGTGTGGGGCGGTAAGCGCCGCGTCTACGCCAGCTTCAAGTTTTTCCTCTACACGCTGCTCGGCTCGGTGCTGATGCTGCTCGCCATGATGGCGATGTACTGGCACGCGGGGACGACCGATATTCCAACGCTGCTCGCGACGAAGTTTCCGGCCGATATGCAATGGTGGCTGTGGCTCGCCTTCTTTGCGTCGTTCGCGGTGAAGATGCCGATGTGGCCGGTGCACACCTGGTTGCCGGACGCGCACGTCGAAGCGCCGACGGCGGGTTCGGTGGTGCTGGCCGGCATTCTGCTGAAGATGGGCGGCTATGGGTTTTTGCGCTTCTCGCTGCCGATGTTTCCAATTGCGTCGGAACAACTCGCTCCATTCGTGTTCACGCTGTCGATCGTCGCCATCATCTATACGTCGCTCGTGGCGCTGGTGCAGGAAGATATCAAAAAGCTGATCGCCTATTCGTCCGTGGCGCACATGGGCTTCGTGACGATGGGAATTTTTACGGCGTCTCAGCAGGGCATCGACGGCGCGATTTTTCAGATGCTGTCGCATGGCATCGTCTCGGCCGCGTTGTTCTTGTGTGTGGGCGTTGTCTATGACCGGACGCATACGCGCGAGATCGCGGCCTACGGCGGGGTGGTGGAACGCATGCCGAAATATGCGCTCGCCTTCATGGTGTTCACGATGGCCAATGTCGGGCTGCCCGGCACCAGCGGCTTCGTCGGCGAATTCTTGACCTTGCTGGCGGCGTTCAAGGCCAACACGTGGGTAGCCATTTTTGCGACGACCGGCGTGATTTTGTCGGCTGCTTACGCACTGTATCTCTATCGGCGCGTGATTTTCGGGGCGCTGGAGAAGCCAAGCCTGCGCGGCTTGCTCGACGTATCGCCGCGCGAAGTCGCCGTGCTGGCGCCGCTTGTCATCCTGACAATCTTCTACGGGATTTATCCAGCGCCGGTGCTTGATGTGACGGCGGCGTCGGTGAAGAACCTGGTGCAGAACTATGAAACCGCGATCAAGCCCGCCGCTGCGGCGCTGGCGCCATAAGGACTGATATTATGGACGCCGCTTTCTATTTGCCAGTCCTTCCCGAGTTGATCCTCGCCATCGGCGCGATGGCGTTGCTGATGATCGGCGCCTTCACGCGCGACGAACGCGCGGCCGGCCGAACGGGGGCATGGCTGGCGATTGGCGTTTTGATCGCCGCTGGCGTCGTGATCGCCATGCCGACGCTGCAGCCGCTCACAGCGACGGCGTTCGATGGGGCCTTCGTCAGCGATGGTCTGACACGCTTTTTGAAGGTGCTGATTTTGGTCGCGGCCGCATTGGCGCTGCTGCTGACGATCGACGATTTTGCCCGCGCCAAGATTTTGTTATTTGAGTATCCGGTGCTGGTGCTGCTGGCCACGCTCGGCATGCTGATGATGGTATCAGCCAATGACTTGATCGCGCTTTATCTCGGCCTCGAATTGCAGTCGCTGGCGCTGTATGTCATCGCCGCCTTCAAGCGCGACGATGTGCGATCGAGCGAAGCTGGGCTCAAGTATTTCGTCCTCGGCGCGCTGTCGTCGGGGATGCTGCTGTATGGCGCGTCGCTGCTTTACGGAATAACGGGTTCGACAGGTTACGAGGCCATTGCGCAGGCGGTGAAGGCCGACGGCATGGGTGGCAACATCGGGCTGATTTTCGGTCTGGTTTTTGTGCTCGTGGGGCTGGCGTTCAAGATCTCGGCGGTGCCGTTCCATATGTGGACGCCGGACGTCTATGAGGGTGCGCCGACGCCGGTGACGGCGTTTTTTGCCGGCGCTCCGAAAGTTGCAGCGATGGCCCTGCTGCTGCGCTTCACGCAGTCGGCCCTACCAGCGATCGCGCCGCAATGGCAGCAGATCGTCATTTTCCTTTCCATTGCCTCGATGGTGCTAGGCGCCTTCGCGGCGATCGGTCAGACCAATATCAAACGGCTGATGGCATATTCGTCGATCGGTCATGTGGGTTTCGCGCTGGTTGGCCTTGCCGCGAACAATGCCGAGGGCACGGCGGGCGTCCTGATCTATCTGGCGATTTACGTGGCCATGACGCTCGGCAGCTTTGCCTGCATCCTATCGATGCGGCGCAACGGTGAGGCCGTCGAGGACATCAGCGCACTTGCTGGCCTAGCGAAAACCGATTTGCGGCTGGCGGCGATCCTGGCGCTTTTGATGTTTTCGCTGGCAGGCATTCCGCCGCTCGCCGGGTTCTGGGGCAAATGGTACGCGTTTTTGCCGGCGATCAAGGCGGGCCTTTATCCACTCGCCATTATCGGCGTGGTGGCCAGCGTGATCGGCGCCTTCTACTATTTGCGCATTATCAAGATCATGTTTTTCGATGAGGCGGCGGCTCCGTTCGAGCCGGTCGAAGCCAAGGCGTTGGCGGTGATGGGTCTGTCGGCACTTTTCGTCGCGGCTTTCGCACTGCCATTCATTGGCGGGTCGCTGGTGGACGCGGCGACGGCGGCCGCTGCCGTGCTGATGCCGGGCGGTGTGCGCTAAGCTCATGTTGCAGCCATGATCCCGGATGGCGTGCGCGTTATCCACCTCGAACAAACGGTATCGACCAGCAAAGATGCTCTGAGATTGGCACTTCAGGGCGAGGCGCTGCCGTTATGGGTGTTGGCCGACCGGCAGACCGGCGGTCGCGGAAGGGCTGGGCGGCATTGGATCTCAGCGCCGGGGAATCTCCAAGCCAGCGTCGCAGTTCGCAGTCGGGCGCCGATCCGCCAGGCAGGCGAACTGGCGCTGATCGCCGGCATCGCGCTGATGGACGCCGTTCAATCAGCGTGCCGCGCCACATCGCCTCTTGCGGAGACGAGGAACATCCGGCTCAAATGGCCGAATGACTTGCTGATCGGAGGGGCTAAGGCCGGGGGGATTCTCGTTGAGACGACGACGGCTGTCGGTGAGCCTGGATTTCTCGCCATTATTGGCTTTGGGCTGAATATCTGTGAACATCCTGGCGGCTTGGCCAACGATCTGGCCAACGATCTGGCCAGTGTTCCTGCCAATAATCTACGACGGGCCACGACATCACTCGCCGACCAGGGTTGGCGCGTGTCTCGAACCGACGCCTTCGCCAAGCTGGTCGAGCAACTCGACCACTGGCTGACGGCGTGGGACGACGGACGGGGATTTGCGACCGCGATCGCGCCGGAATGGCGTCGGCGATCCGGCATCGAGGGTGAAGCAATATCGGTGACGATGGACAACGCACACGTGCACGGACGCTATCGCGGTATCGACGGCCGCGGACACCTGCTTATCGA
>JAIEPV010000239.1 GCA_019748215.1 Hyphomicrobium sp. | reverse complement strand
TGTTCGCCATTTAAAGTGGTACGTGAGCTGGGTTCAGAACGTCGCGAGACAGTTCGGTCCCTATCTGCCGTAGGTGTTGGAAAATTGAGAGGATCTGTCCTTAGTACGAGAGGACCGGGATGGACATACCTCTGGTGGACCTGTTGTCGTGCCAACGGCACAGCAGGGTAGCTATGTATGGAAGGGATAACCGCTGAAAGCATCTAAGCGGGAAACCCACCTCGAAACAAGTTTTCCCTCGAGAGTCGTGGAAGACCACCACGTTGATAGGCCGGGTGTGGAAGTACAGCAATGTATGTAGCTTACCGGTACTAATAACTCGATCGACTTGATTGCTCTCATTAAGCAATGCTCATCGTTATCGCTCACGCTGCTATTCGGCGCGCACGCGCGCCGGCAGCTCCGCGAGGGCGGCACTTTTTTACTGGTGCTTCGGATGCCCACTCGCATCCGCGCCGGAATAGTGCCTCCACGATGAGCGTAAGAATTAGAAAGACCAAATGTGCGAAATTCAAACTCACGCCTTCGCCGACCTGGTGATTATGGCGGGGTGGCTGCACCCGATCCCATTCCGAACTCGGCCGTGAAACGCCCCTGCGCCGATGGTACTTCGTCTTAAGACGCGGGAGAGTAGGTCGTTGCCAGGTCTGCAAAGGCGTGAGATTGAATGAAACACTGCAGCGCCTTCCGGCAGGCTCCGCGAAAGCGGAGTCGGAAGGCGCAAAAAAGAAGTCAATCAGTGCACCCTCTTTGCATCTCAATGCACAAACGCGCCGCGCGAGCTTTCTCGCCGGCGCGTTTTGCGTTTTTAACGATGCCAAGGTCGACTTAAGAATATCAGCGGCCGATCTCGATCTAATTTGAAATCGCACAAAATATGATTGGGGCCTGACGCGGTGTTCTCACGTCTGCTGAAAAATATGGATCGAGCAAACAAAACGTCCAGTGTGACTTCAATTGTCCAAGGCGAAAAATGCCGGATCGATACAACCTGCGCAATATTCGGCCTTGAGGCTTCGATCAAGATCGGCAACCGCGTAATTCTCCACCGGTCCAGCACAGTGGATGCGACCGGTGGAACAATTACGATCGGCGATGGCACCATAATTTTCCCGTACGCTATGCTGATGACCTATTCCGGCGTGCGGATCACCATCGGCGCCGATTGCACCGTCAATCCGTTCACCGTCCTGTACGGCCACGGCGGATTGACCATTGGGAACTTCGTTCGTATCGCCACCCACACGGTGATCGTTCCTGCCAACCACATTTTTGCCGACCGAGACGTGCCGATCACCAAACAGGGATTGAGCAAGCTCGGCGTTGTCATCGAAGACGATGTTTGGATCGGTGCGCACGTCACGATCCTCGATGGCGTGACGGTTGGGCGAGGCTCAGTGATTGCAGCCGGCGCCGTCGTCAACGCCAACGTCGAACCCTATTCGATTGTCGGCGGCTTACCAGCTAAGGTGATCGGGCAGCGCAGCTGAATCGATTGATCGCTGCAGCTTTCTGCGCCTGTCACCCGACCGTCTCGCCCTTAAAAGCAGCCGTCAGCTTATCGACATCCAGCTTCGCCATTTGCAACAGCGCCGCCATCACGCGAGCCGTCTTCTCGCTGTCGGAATCCTGCATCATGTCGCCGAGCTCGACCGGCACGATCTGCCACGACAAGCCGTACTTGTCTTTCAGCCATCCACACTGAACCTCGGTTCCGCCGTCGGCGAGCAGCGCATCCCACACCCGGTCAATCTCGGCCTGCGTGTCGCACTTCACCACCATCGACGAAGCTTCCGTGAACTTGAAAAGCGGACCGCCGTTGAGCGCCATAAACCGCGTACCGGCGAGATCGAATTCCACCGTCAGAACTGTGCCGGCCGGCATGCGTTGATCTTTGCCATATCGTGACATTCGAACGACGTGCGAATCTTCGAAAGTCGACACATAAAAATTGACGGCATCCTCGGCTTCGGTGTCGAACCACAAGCACGTCGAAATTTTTTGTGTCTGCGCCATCACGCGTTCTCCAGAAGTTGCCGGTTTGCCTCATCAGGCAACGCTCGACACGCATTTTGGATGCAGAGCGGTATTAAGAATGCATCGACGGCATAGCTTTTCGCATTTCCGTTTCGATCTCATCGACGGCCATGTCGCGCAAGTGCGTGGCGATAGACCAGCTATGCCCGAACGGATCGACGACAATGCCATAGCGGTCGCCCCAGAACATGTCGTCCACCGGCATTTTCAACGTGGCGCCGGCTTCGACCGCCCGCGCCACAACCGCATCGACATCATCGACATTGAGATGAATCGTCACCGGCGACCCTTTGAGCGTCAAAGGTGACAGCGCCCCCCATTGCGGATTTTCATCGACGAGCATGATCGTCCCGCCGTTGATGGTGATTGCGGCATGCATCAATTTGCCGAAGGGGCCTGCTAATCGCATGGTTTCGACAGCCCCAAATGCCTTCTTGTAAAACGCGATCGCGTCGGCGGCGCCGGCACACACCAGATGCGGCATCACCGCTTGCGAGATTTTGGTCTTTGTCCCAGACGAGAAATTTTCGCTGACGTTGGTCATGGTCAATGCTCCTGTCTGTGCAGAAGATTTGTAACCGTTTGCCCGCATCATGATTTTCAGCGGTGGATACGGCGATCTCGTGGCGGAGTCACAGGATCCACAACGTCCACGATTTAAAGACCAAGATCACTCAATCCCGGATGATCATCCGGACGGCGACCCTGCGGCCAGTGAAACTTGCGATCGTTGGTGGCGATCGCGTGATCGTTGATACTGGCGTATCGCCAAGCCATCAGCCCGTGCGCGTCAAATTCCCAATTCTCGTTACCGTAAGAGCGATACCACTGGCCGCTCGCGTCGTGCCACTCGTAGGCAAAGCGCACGGCGATGCGATTGCCGGTGAATGCCCAAAGGTCTTTAATCAAACGATATTCAAGCTCGCGCGACCATTTACCGGTTAGAAATTCGATAATTGCGTCCCGGCCGACGGGAAACTCGGCACGATTGCGCCAGCGGCTGTCCTCTGTGTAGGCGAGCGCGACCTTTTGCGGATCACGACTGTTCCAACCGTCTTCCGCCATGCGGACTTTTTGAATCGCAGTCTCGCGTGTGAATGGCGGCAATGGCGGGCGGTTTTCCATAGGTCGCGTCCTCGTGCTCACGGCCGCAACCTGTGTCTGGTCGCGCGTCCCGCATTAATTGCGAGGCAGCACCGAACGCCACCGCGATGAACATCCTAGCGCCGGCCTTCCAGCTCGACAATGATCGACAATCCGCGCGCTATCCGGTTTGCTTTATTCAGCACTCCATCGCGCCAGCGGATCGGGGGCGAGCAATAGTTTGCGAACCAAGGGGTACACAAATGTATGACACGGCCAACCTCGCGAAGTTGCCGCATCTTAAAAGTCTCAGCCATGCGGCCATGCAAGCCTTTGAACAATTCGATCGGGCGGCGATGGCGCCAGGCGCCATTCCGCGAAAATACAAGGAGTTGATCGCACTCGGCGTCGCGCTTGCCACGCGCTGTCCCTACAGCCTGGAAGTGCACCGTATGAACGCGGAAAATGCCGGCGCCACCGAAGCGGAGATCGCCGACGTCGTCTTTATTGCGGCAGCTATGCAAGCAACAGCCACGATCGCGCATGGCACGCATGTTGTCGGTGCGCGTAAATCAGCAAAATGATCGCGAACATTTTCCGCAGGCGACCAAGGATCTAAACGTATTGCGGCGGCTCCTTTGGAATTTGCGTCGGATCGATCATCGGCTGCGGTTCTGGCGTTGGCATCGGGATGTCGGTGTCGTCTTCGCTCTCGTCCGGCAATGGGATCGGCGTATCGGGATTTGTCGGCAAATCATCGGGGATACCGGTCGGATCGTCTGGATTGCGCGGCCGCCCGGGCGCCGACGAAACATCGCTAAGTTCGATCATCACGTCCCTCTCCAGGAAAACAACTTCGGTTCGCGAAACACCACGCCCGCGCGATTGTTCCGCCATGCTCACCAAATCGTGTCTGCCGGGCAGTGGGTCCATCGCGGTCGCTGCGCACACTGACTCCGAGTGCAGCAGAAAATGCCGCGATCCGGGTTGAGAAAATCTGTGTTGCGGACTGCGGATCGGAACAGCGGAAGCTACTGGGCGTTGATCCATTGTGAGGAAACGACTTGGAGAGCAACCGATGAAACCTATTTTAATTGCAGCGGCTGCTGCGATCGTCATGACAGGCTCCGCGATCGCTGCCGAGCCACAAAAGATTGACCCCGCCAAAAAGGGTCCGACCGACGCGGTAACAGAATCGGTGCCTGAGATGAAGGCGCCGCCTGCTGGGTCGACCGGCGAGTCTGGCTCCGTCACCAGTGAGCAACGGCCTGCTACGAAGAGCGTTGGTGACTCGGTGCCGCCTATGCACCCAGGCGACGATGCCAAGGCTGGCGCGAGCACCACGACAACGCCGGGAACCGCGGGCACTCCGCCAACGGCTGGCTCAAAGACTGGCGCCACTGAAACGGTGAAGCCCAAAACAAACTCGGTCCAGTAGGCTATCTGTTTACAGCTGGCTATTTTAGGCAATCAATAAAACTGCGGCGGTCGTGCCGCAGTTTTTTTATAATCGCGCCAGTTGCAGAACGGCGATCACGGAGAGACTGAGAGCGCCAATCCACAGCGCGGCCAGCTTTAACATCGATGTTCGACCCGTTTCGACGTTCAGCCGCGCAAGCGTTTCCTGATCGAAGCGCAGGCCTGTTCCCGCCATGGTGGAAAGGCTCGTCGCTGCCGTTTCTGCGCGCGTTAAAAGAGCTGGAGCACGCACGACGAAATCGAGGATCGTATCAACCCCACGCCCGGCTTGTTTCAATCGTCCACTCAATCCTAGATTGGCTTCCATCCACTCTCGCGCAACGGGCTCGGCCGCCCCCCACATATTCAAATTCGGATCAAGACCTCGCGCAACGCCTTCGACGATCACCATGCTTTTCTGCAGCAGGATGAGCTCAGGACGCGTCTCCATGTCGAACACATCTGTGTAG
>JAIEPV010000131.1 GCA_019748215.1 Hyphomicrobium sp. | reverse complement strand
AAATTTCCCTCGATACTCAAATGCGGTTCGAATTGTCGGGTCAATAACGATCACCTAGGGAATATTTCCCAATATTATTGATTGCCAACGTGTGTTGCCGGTGCGCACCGTCATGTCGCGTCCGCGCTTGACCGATCTGCTATTTTAGATCGGCACCAATGGCGCCACGTCGCCCCATCGGCACGAAGGAAGGACGGACGGCTGGGCATTCCGGGTTGCTGATGCGCCGCGATGGCTCAATCGCCGTCGCGCAACCGCGCTCTCCCCAAAACGGGCTTCGGGAACTTTTCTCGCTGCATTGCGACGCAAAACACCAAGCGATTGCTGTCGCGCAGGCAGAGCCGGAACTCTCTGAAATCTAAGCTAAACGCCCTCAAGCTGCGCAGCCGCAAAAGGCACGAAAAATTGACGCGAATGGCGCTGGCCCATCGGCAGAAAACTCGTTACATGCAGGAGCTTCGTAGTCGCCCATTGCGTTTTGGAAATCATATCGTGATCTTCGCCTCAGCGACCGTTTTCTCGCCCCTCGGCCGGCGTCGCTTTTATCATTCGGCCGCGATCTCGCTCGCGATCATCACCTGCGGCGCGTTGTCGACTGCCGCCATGGCGCAAAGCGCGCCTGATGCCACACAGTCTCCCAGCGCCGCGACGCCGAACACATCGGCGTCGGCCGCGCCAAGGCAGCAGACCGCCTTGTCAGTCGAATTGAACAAGCTCGAAACATTCGACAAGGGTTGCCGCGCTTATATCGTCGTCAATAATACGACCGATCAATCCTATCAGGCACTGAAACTGGACCTCGTGCTTTTTCAAACCGATGCCGTTATCGGCCGTCGCTTCGCACTCGATCTGGCGCCACTGAAGGCGCAAAAAAAATCGGTCAAGCTATTCGAAATCGATCAGATGGCGTGTGACAAGATCGGGTCATTCCTCATCAATGACGTAATCGATTGCAAAACCGAAGCCGGCCCGGTCGACGCCTGTTTGCAGCGCTTGGCGACATCGTCGCTGAGCACTGTCCAGCTTTCGAAATAAATTCTGCTGCACTGGAGTTCGCCGTGAACGAAACGACCGCGCATGACTTTTCAATTCTGTCTCTTTTCAATCATGCCGATATCGTCGTTAAGTCGATCATGGTTGGGCTCATCCTCGCGTCGATCGTTTGCTGGGCTTTGATCTTTGAAAAAATCTTTCGCATGTGGCGTCTCAGCCGCGAAATCGGACGGTTACAAGATGCCGCCGGTGCTGGCGCGTTGCCATCAAGCGAAGCTCGTGGCCTGAACCAGAAAATCACCACGGCTGCGACGACCGAATGGACGGAAGGCGAGCGCAACGCGGCTAATGGAGAGTTACGCGATCGACTGGAGCAAGCCATGCGCGCCGCCATGAAGCGCGAATTGAAAGGCATTGAAGTCGGCTTGCCATTCCTGGCGACGCTTGGCTCGGCTGCGCCGTTCATCGGCCTGTTCGGCACTGTCTGGGGCATCATGAATTCGTTCACCGCAATCGCCCAGACCAAAGATACGAGCCTTGCCGTCGTCGCCCCCGGCATTGCGGAAGCATTGTTCGCAACCGCCATTGGCTTGGCAGCGGCCATCCCCGCCGTCATCGCCTACAATCAAATCACCGTCGCGCTTGGGCGAGCATCCGACAAAATTGCTCCCGCCATCACCGATCTGGCGCGCACCTTGTCACGGCGCGGCTTAGAGGGCGCACGCTGATGGGTCTTTCGGTTGGCAGCAGCGGCTCGGACGACGATCACGGTTACAAGCCGATGGCTGAAATCAATGTCACGCCGATGGTCGATGTGATGCTGGTTTTGCTCATCATCTTTATGGTCGCAGCACCGCTGATGGTGCAAGGCGTTCAGATCGATTTGCCAAAAACGTCGGCGTCCAAACTCGGCGCCATGAAAAAGCCGATGGTCGTCACCCTCGCCGGCGACGGCAATTTGTACATCCGCGACGAACAGGTGACACGCGAAACCCTCACCGGCCGGCTGCAGGCCATCAAGGCTGCGGAAGGCACTGAGAACATCGTCTATGTGCGTGCCGATCGCGCCATCGCCTATGGCGATGTCATGGAACTCCTCGGCCGCGTCGGCGAGGCCGGCTTTGCCCGCGTGTCGCTGTTGTCACAGCCGACACCCGCCAGCGCCGCCGCCGTGCAGCGACCGTAAGGGACACACGCGCCACCCGATGATCAGCCTTCGCACCATAGCTGTTTCGCTCTCGCTGCTCGTCCACGGCTCGCTGGCATACGCCGTGATCTGGCGGCCTCCAGCGCAGCCGACGGACGTGCTCGAGTCGGGCTCCGGCACCGACGCAATGAATGTCGAGGCAGGAATCGCGATCGAGGGGCTCGCCAAACTTGGTGATGCGCTCGAGACCATCGAAACCGTCGAGATTGCGCCGGTCAATGCCTCGCCGCCGCCGCCTGAAGACATCAAGCCCGTCGACGAACTTCATGACGCGATCACGGCCACCGATAGCCCGAGCGAAGCGCCGATCGCCGAGGTCAAAGAGCCCCCGCCGGTGGTCGAGCAGGTGCCACCGCCTGAGGTTCAGGTTCAGGAGCGCGCCCCGGATCAGGTTGCGATTTTATCGCAGCAAAGTTCAGGTGAAGCGAAGTCGGGCAGCGACGCCAAAGCTTATGGGCGTTACATGGGGCAGATCAATCAGCGTGTGCAGCGGGCCAAGATCAACCCGCGGGCGCGCATCGGTGGCACGGTGCTGATGCGCTTCACGGTCGGGCTGAGGGGCGAACTGCTGAAGACCGAGGTGGCGACGAGTTCCGGCTCACCATTACTCGACAAAGCAGCCATTTCTGCGCTGGAACGCGCTGCTCCGTTTCCGCCGATCCCGCCGGAGGTAAGCACCAAGCCGCTCGCCTTCACCCAGCCCTTCCGATTTATCATGCGTTGAGACCGATCGCGGCTGAGACTAATACTCGACTTCCAATGACAGCTTATAGGTTGCATCGGGGGTTTGCTCGTTCAACCCGAACAGCACACCAGCGCCAATCGAGACCGATAGCTCTTTCTCATCATCACTGTCGTCGTTCGTCAATAAACTCTCCTCGCGACCTCGCGTCGACGAAATGCGCTCATCCGGAAAGAATGTGTAATAGCCGACCAGTCCGGCGCGATGCTGATTGATGTCTCCAAACACCATCGATGCGTCTGACCGGCGGCCCGTGTCGCCGATCCGCTCGAATGTGCCATAGGCTTCCAGCGCCAGTGCGACGGACCGCGAAACGTCGTATTTACCTTGCAGGAAATAGCTGAAGTCCCAGCGCTCATCACGGACGAAATCAAGATCCCCGTGTTCGGCATCGCCGCCGAAAAACTTAACGAACGCCAGGTTCGCAATCATCGTCCAGGCACCACTGTGCGCTTCAACGATCGGCCCGATGTAGAGTTCGCTCTGACTTTCAGCTTCCCCTGATACAGGCAGCCCATACTCGACCAGCAATCCAAGTCCGACGCCTTCGGCTTTCGGCTTGACGAACACGACTACGCCTTCGAAAGCGACCTCGTCGAGTTGCAGATCACCGAAGCGTCCAGCGTCGGCTAAAGTCGCCGGGTCATCCAAGCGCTCTTGCTCATACTCGATGCCGACGCGGACGCGAAACCAATCGGTGATACCGAGTTGTACTTCCAGCGCCTCGCGCTGCCGGATTACGGTGTTGTCGTCATAAATGACATCGCCGCCGCCGTTGTCGATGGTTCGACGCCGAGGTTGTCCGGATGAAAACGCATTTTGACTTTGAAATTCGAAATCGCCCGGCGCTGATTGGAGATCTTTCACTTCAAATTGATTGATCGCTGGTCCAGCACGCGCCCCGGCCAGCCGAAATTCACCGCGCCGCGTGGCGTCCATATCGACCGTCAGAACCGCGCAAACCAACAAGGCGCCGATGCCTGCAGACAAACCATTTTCAACGTCTCTTGCCACGCTCATCCCCGTCGCGAAGCAGCACTGCAGTCCTAAGCCGCGCCACAACTTAGAGGCGCGGATGTTGCGTGAGCGGATTTTCATTGGATGAAGACACGGAAACAGCCGTTCGTGGCACAACCGCAACATCGCTAAGGCAATGTGGTAAAGCACGCCCTATGCAAGACGGTCCACTAAAGGATCGGGTTAACTCAAGGTTAGCACATCAGCCGTAACTTGGGCGCTGGCGTTAATTGCACGAGACAAGAGCCGCACAATGTACAACGGAGCCTTCGGGACTTCGAAGTCAAACTCGTTGATGAATGAATACGCATCGCTTCTGGGCGACGCTGTTCTTCGCCATCGCGCTCGCGTCGCTGAACAGTCGGCCCGCATCGAAGCTGAACTCGCCAGCAAGGTCAAATCTGAATTCATCGCCAACATGAGCCACGAGTTGCGCACGCCGCTCAACACCGTGATCGGATTTTCGAAGCTGCTGGCCGAGCATCAGCGCCGCAACTTGCCGGATTCCGAAATCGTCGAGTACGCAGTGCTGATTAACGACGCGGCCGGCCACCTGCTCTCGGTCATCAACGACATCCTCGATATTTCGAAGATTCAAAGCGGCAAATACACCATCGACAGTCGCGAAGTCAGCATCGAAGAAATCCTGATCGCAAGCATCAATTCATTCCGTCTCATTTCCAAAGAGGCCGATGTGACGATCGGCAAGACCATCGCCTATGATTTGCCAGTCGTACGCGGCGATGCCGTCAAGCTGCGCCAGATCTTCACCAATATTCTATCCAACGCCATCAAGTTCACGCCGCGGGGCGGCGCCATCGATGTCGAAGCGCTGCGGGCTCACGACGGCGGTGTCACGGTGCTGATCCGCGACAGCGGCGTCGGCATGAACCCGGAAGACATTTCCGTCGCGTTGACGCCGTTCGGCCAAGTCGACGCCGGCAAGGCTCGCTGGCGGGAAGGGACTGGCCTCGGCTTGCCCATCGCCAAAGCTCTCATCGAACTACACGGCGGACTGATCGAAATTCGCTCGCGCAAGGATGTCGGCACTGAAGT
>JAIEPV010000092.1 GCA_019748215.1 Hyphomicrobium sp. | reverse complement strand
CAATGCTGCGAGATGAAGGGCGGTCCTTATCTTGAACCCAAATACTTTGGCGAAGGCCTGGCCATTGCGGTCGCCAAAAACGACCCCGAAATTCGCTTGCTGATCAACGACGCGCTGAAGAAAATTCGCGCGTCGGGCCGATTTGAAGAACTCGTGCAACGATATTTTCCAGTCCGCATTTATTGATCGGCAAAATCATATCCGCCGCGGACTTGAATTGCTGATAACTCTCGCTTGGCAAAGCGACCTTAAAAACGAGATTGTTCAAGCCGGATCATGACCTCCGCACGCACTAGGGCCGAGTTTAGCACAATTGTCCGTCGCGGCCTACGCGGATTGCGATATCGGCTGCCAATCGCACGCGTGCTGAGCGTCGGTTTGATCGCATTGCTTGTCGTGTCTCTCGAAGGCGCGATTGTACCGTCGGACGCGGCAGCCAAGTCGCGACACGCAATCAAGAAAGCGGATAGCAAGAAAGCTCATGGCAAGCGAGCGGTGCGACACGCACGCCCGGCGAAAATTGCCACGCGCCCGGCACCTCTCGCAGCAACTCCGGTGGCGCCGGCATCGCCAGCGCCGCAGTTAACGCGCGCACAAGTGCTGGCTTACGAACCGCAACGGCTTGCCCGCATCGGCCGCCATATCATCGTCGGCTACCACGGGTACGCCGAGGTTAAGCATCTCGTCGAAATGCGGGCCATCGCCGGCGTGTTTATCACCGATCACAACGCCAAAGGCCGCCCCGCAAGCGTTCTGGCTGCTGAACTCGAGGCGTTGCAAGCCATTCGCCGGGTGCAAGGCTTGCCGCCCCTCATCATCGCCGCCGATCAGGAAGGCGGCATGGTCTCGCGGCTGTCGCCGCCGCTCCAGCGTCAGCCATCGCTGTCAGCCGTCATCGCCAAACTCTCGAACGACCAGGCACGCCGAGCTGCTGTGGAAGCTTATGCCGCGACGCAGGCGGCAGAGATGAAGCGCCTCGGCGTCACACTCAATTTTGCGCCGGTGGTCGATTTGAAACTCGATCCGAACAATCGCAGCGATGGCGAAACGCGATTGCGCCTGCGGTCGATTGCGGCCGAACCTTTGCTTGTTGCCAAGGTTGCCGGCTGGTACTGCGCAACTCTGGCGCGATCCGGCATCATGTGCACGCTGAAGCATTTTCCAGGCCTTGGCCGTGTCAAACGCGATACTCACGTGACGACGGGCGAGATTGCGGCCAGCGAAGATCAGCTTGCGCTCAACGACTGGGTGCCGTTTCGCCGCCTGATGGATAAGCCGTATGTCGCGACGATGCTCGGCCATGTGCGCGTCAACGCCGTCGACCCATCGACACCCGCCTCCTATTCAAAGGTCATCATCGCCGATCTCATTCGCGCCAAGTGGCGGCACACAGGGTTGCTGATTACCGACGATTTCAGCATGGGCGCGATCACCCGTAGTCCCGATCGGGCGGGTGGCGCTGCGGTTAAAGCCCTGCAAGCCGGCGTCGATCTCGTGCTCGTGTCGTTCAACGAAAAACACTACGACAGCGTCATGTCGGCTCTGCTCGATGCCGATGCGCGTGGCTTGTTTGAACAACGCGCCAATGATGCAAGCGTCGAGCGTATCGTCAAAGCGACGACGCAACGGCCAACGTCCACAAACTAGAGCTCTAACAAGCCGTCAGCGAATTTTCCTGTCAGCCCGCCAACGATCGTAGCGCGTCAGCGCAGCCGACAACGGCGGGCGCACGCGCAAGAAGGCGACGTAAACGGCGTCGAGCATGCGGACCGCGAACGGCACGCGGCCAAGTTTTGCCAGCAGTCGCAGTCGCGGCGACATGCTCCACATTTCAATGAAGGCCGCAGCCCCGCTGACCAGCGACCCGTCGGCGCGGCGGACGTGAAAGCGCCGCATCGCATCGGCGGCCGTCAAATCAGTGGCGACGCGGGCGTCCGGCGGGATTTGGCTGACGTCTGAAAACACGACCTGCTGCCCGCTGGTCAGAGATTGAATCAGCGAAATCTCGCGCTGACACAACGGACACGAGCCGTCGTGATAAACTGTCATACAAGCCGCACCCGGCGCTGTGCCGTGGTCAGAACCGACCGCTGACGGGGAACTTTGCGATAGCTCAATAGTCATAGCGATGATACGCCGTGGTGCGATTGGCCGATCATGCCGAGGGCGTAGTGTAGAATCGTCGAGTGCGACCGTAGTATCGGCATACTTTTACTCACTGCGAGCGTCGAGCAATGGGCATTCGGCCGATGTTCAAGATTTTTTGATACGGTCAAGCAAGCGGGCGAATGACGTTCGCGCGTATTAAAATCGAGCCTATGCTGCTCAAGACGGGTCACGATCGATTTATTTGAAGAGGACGATTGCGATGGTTCATTTTTCCACGATTGCACTTGCGGCAGCGGCGATCGCCGTCGGCATTGCAACACCGGCCTCGGCGCATGATCGAGCCCATAAGTCGTCACGCGCGACCTCGAAACCTGCGGGATCGCACGTCATCACAGCGTGCAGTACTTACGGCCATCACGGCTGCGAAACTGCGGTCGTGCGCTACACCGAGCTCGGTCCGCAATATCGCCGGCCGGGCGGGAGCTGGACGTGGTGCGAGACGGATTGCCGAGATACGCTGCGTCGGCACACCGTTGATTTCTGGGACACGCAGACCGAGAGTTCCGGGCGGTAGCTGGACGAGGTACGAGACGGATTGCCGAGAGACGCTGCGACAGCACACCGTTGATTTTTGTGACACGCAGACCGATGGCTCCTGCTCGTTTATATTATTCCAACGACAAGCAGCGCACGTCGCAGTGGTAACGATGGGCGTATGCGCACGCGCAGAATTGCTGGCACCGACAGTCATCGGCGCCAAATAAAGAACGGAAGCGGAGCGCAAGATGTGCGCGTAAAAATTCCGGAGGATTTGCGCTCATCGCGCGCTCCGCTGCAGGTGTTCTGATCGACCGTATCGATATGGGCGGTTCCTTACTCCGCCAGGAGGGGTCTCCATTCTCAGAGCATCGAAACGGTTCGCTGCGCCGTTGGCCTCGGGCCGTTACTCCCTTGCGCCAACGTGCGGACCTGCACCCCACCCCCAATCTTTAAACGGTCTCGAGACTGTCCGTCGTTGGTCGAGGCGAGGTGATGAGATTATGCGGGGGCCGCACTCGGCGGGGATAAGAGATAACGCAGATGTGATCAACTTGAGGGGAACGATAAGGGCGCGAGATCGTTAACTCCGCGCTTTGGCTAGCGACAATCAATTCTTGTTGGGCTTCGCCGCCAATAGCTTAGATTTCGTCTGATTCAAATTCGGGGGACAAACTCGCATGGATGGAAAGTCACTGGTCATCGGCGCATTGGTCGTCGCCGTCGGCGTACTCGGCTATTTTTATTACGAGTCCCAGCAGTCGAGCGTCAAAATCGATTTGCCGGGCGTGAAGATTGAAGGCAAGTAGCAGGGCACCACGCCGAACGCGCGTCGTGTGGCAGCTCGGCATGCCTATTCCAGAAATTGCTGCGGCAAAGCCAGCGGAGGCAGTCATCTCGCGACTTAGATTGGATCGCGCAAAATCGATCTAGAAATGCGTCGCGCGATTCTGCCGGAAACTCTTTTCAACGGCGCCGGCTCGATCGTTTACCAATCCAACTGTACGCTGATCAAATTCAATCGAGTTGATTTGCCATCCCCGAGCGTTAGAATAAATTTTGCCACAGTCGGCGCGCGGGGCGGAAAATGGATTTCCAACTCATTGATGCATTTTTGCAGAGCCCGCTTACGCTTCTGATTTTTCTGACTATTGGAATTGCCGCGCTTCTGTTTTGTGCTGTTTAACTGCTGCGATATGGTCCAGCTATAAGACGCTTGAACAGGCTGGAAGTGCTGTCCCAACTTCATCACCTCGGCGAAACTCAAAAAGAAATGACCTACCAATTCAGCGCCGCCGTCGCGTCGTCGCATTCCATGCGCATGGCGAGCGACGAGCTGCGCAGGGATTTGGAAAGCTTGCGGGATTTCATCACCAATGCGCACGCAAAAATGTCATCCTACAATGCTGATGAGATCGCCCAGTCGTGGCTCGATGAAGAAATCAAACCGACCTCGGGTTCGACCATTTGGCACAAAGCCTTTTCGATACCAGTCGCGGGCAAAACTCCCGATCAATTGCTGGCAAGCATGAAGGCGGATTGGACGCGCCTTCTCGATGCCTTTCGCGCTCGGCTCGAAGATGCCAACATCCCGGTCGAATTGAGCCGGATAGGAAAAATGACGTATATGCTGACAGACAAGCGGCGGCCCAATCCGTTGACCATGGAGACCGCTGATTTAATTACCGCGCTCCACAGTCAGCAGAAGAGATATGTGATGCTGCAGCGCATTGCCCGGCATGAGCACGATAACTTTGCACTGCTCATCACTGCAGCCATTCGGGAATTGCACAAAATATCCGCGAAGGCAGACGTTCACGCGTCACCGAACCGAACCGAACCGAACCTTCGCCGACGTTGGCGATGACGACCAATCACGATTACAATAATCCTAGATCGGGCTCAGCTCAGCCCAGCCCGGCGCTTTCCTCTTTAACCCGAATATCTGCGATCATGCGGTCGAGCAGAAGTGCGGTGCGGCGAAATAAATCTGAGCCTTGGCGATAGTCGGCGCCGGCGTAGAAATCGCAGCGTCCTGCGTTGAAGAGTTCGACACATTTTTCGGCTGAGCCGTCCGGCGCGTGCACGGCGATCGCAGCTCCACCGTTCTTTTTCAAAAGCGCCATGCTCGGCACATCGGTTTCTCCGTCGCCGAAGTAGATCATGTTCGAGAACGGGATGGGCCGGAGTTCTTCCGGCATGTGAGCGTTGATGCTGTCGTTGTAGTCTTCGAGACCCTTGTTGATGCGGAACAAATATTGCGTCTTGCCCGTGTCGGTGATGACGCGCTTGGGGAACGGCAGATCATAGGCATCGAACCAGTATTCGCTGGCGAAGACGTTGGCGAAATTTTT
>JAIEPV010000023.1 GCA_019748215.1 Hyphomicrobium sp. | reverse complement strand
TTGACCGCATCGACGGCTTTCAGCACGCCTTTGCCGAGATAGCGGCTCATGTCGCCGTCGCGCAGTTCGATGGCTTCGTGCGCGCCGGTCGATGCCCCTGACGGAACTGCGGCGCGGCCTTCGGAGCCATCCTCCAAAATAACATCGACCTCGACCGTCGGATTGCCCCGGCTATCGAGAATTTCGCGGGCGAGGATGTCGACGATCGCGGTCATGGGGGGTCCGTTGCAAAGGTGGGGCTAGAGTGCTTCCGGAAAAGTGTGAACCGGTTTTCCGAAAAGAAGCACGACAGTACAGAGAGCCAAGAGTCGGTCCACGATTTTACTAAAAGCGGACCGACCCTAAGCAAAATCATCACGAGCATCCGGCCTCGCGTGCAAGCCAGCGGCGTTGTAGACCTGAATGATGAAAGCTCAAAGTCCTGGCGGGCGGGGCCCCACTACCCGATCAGGCGGGCTTCAGCGTGGGAACATCAACGGCTGCCATCCCCACGCCGCACGCCTGCTGTTTCGCACCGGCATTTTTGGTTGAACAGGCCCCCCCGTTTTGTTTCAACTCGTCTCATGACCTCCGATTTGAAGCCCGCATCGGCAGCCCTCGTCCTGTTTTCGGGCGGACAGGATTCCACCGTTTGCTTGGCCTGGGCGCTCGCCAACTATGATCACGTCGAAACCGTTGGCTTCGACTATGGCCAGCGGCACGCCGTCGAGTTGCAGCAGCGGCCGCGCGTCCTGTCGGCGTTGCGCCAGTCGTTGGCGGATGCAGCCAAGCTCGGCGACGATACGGTGTTACCCCTGCCCGCGCTCGCCACCATCAGCGACACGGCCTTGACCCGCGACAGCGAAATCACATTCAGCGCGGCCGGACTGCCGACGACGTTCGTGCCGGGACGCAACCTCTTGTTTCTAACCTATGCTGCGGCACTGGCCTATCGGCGGGGACTTGCGGCGCTGGTCGGCGGCATGTGCGAGACGGATTTTTCCGGTTACCCCGATTGCCGCAACGACACGCTCCAATCGTTGCAGCGCACACTCTCGCTCGGCCTCGACCGCATGGTCACCATCGAAACGCCGCTGATGTTCATCGACAAGGCTGGGACTTGGGCCCTGGCCGATGCGCTAGGCGGCGCCGCATTGACCGAGCTGATCATCGAAGAAACGCACACCTGTTACCTCGGCGACAGGTCCCATCGCCACGCCTGGGGTTATGGCTGCGGCACCTGCCCGGCCTGCGATTTGCGCGCCAAGGGGTATGCCGCCTGGCGCTTGAGCGTCGCGACGTAGCAGCCAAACTTCAAAGGGTTTCACGCCTGTTCCGAGTGGAACAGTGGCCCGGCTGCGTCGGCGGTATCACACCCCTACCAACGCCACCAAGGACGCCGTCGTGAACCAAGCCCGCATCAGCCATAACCTCGGACTCGTCAACTTCACCGCCGGGCTGGCACTCCTCCTCATGCTGCACCCGATCCACGGCCATATGCAGGTGAAACCGGCCGGCGTGCGCACAGCCATCGAACTCGTCCGCAAGAAAATGATCCTCGATGAGCCGTTACGGTCGGCGGCGGCCGGCACCTGATGCCAGACGTGGCGCCACAAACGCCGTCCTAACCAATCTTGAAAGGATTGAAATCCGTCGTCCGATCGAACACGTCTTCGTTCTCGGCCCGCTTGAGCGCCATGACGATGCGCGTCGTCAGCGGCAGAAACGCCACCTCGACAAGCGTCTTGGCGATGAACTGCGACAGCACCAAGGTCAGCACCAGTTCGTTCGGCATGATGCCGGAATTCCAAAATGCGAGGGGATAAAACAGCGTGCTGTCGATGGCTTCGCCCGCAACCGTCGAGGCGACGAAGCGCAGGCGCATGTTGCGGCCCGCGCTCGCGACTTTCATTTTCGCCAGCACATACGAATTGACGAACTCGCCGCAGAAGTAGGCAAACATCGAAGCCGCCGCGATGCGCCACGTATTGCCGAAAGCGATTTCGTACACCTGCTGGTTCGGCCAGCCGGGCGCCGGCGGCAAGGCGACAACGACGGCCGCCATCACGGCTGCGAAAATCAACGCCGCAAAGCCAGTCCAAATGACGCGCCGGGCCCGGGCGTAGCCATAAACCTCGGTCAGTATATCGCCGAAAATGTACGAGATCGGAAAGAACAGCACGCCGGCGCCGAACGTCACCGCGCCGATCAGCGGCAGATCGAGCGTCGCCGCTTTGGCCGGCCCGATCAAATTCGAGCACACGAGAACAACGACAAACGCCACCATAACCACATCGTAGTAGCGGTAGCTGCGCTGCGTGCTCGCCGTGGTCATGCGGGTGCCTCTCCATCGTCGTGCACGCGGGCCGAATAACCGATCGCTAAACCATCGGACGCGCGCGCCAATCCATTCGAACCTTGACAGCGAATTCGTCCCGCAGCACTCAATCCAGCCATGTACCAGATCAAGGAAATTTTCTACACGCTGCAAGGCGAAGGCGCCAACGCCGGTACGCCGGCGGTGTTCTGCCGGTTTGCCGGCTGCAATTTGTGGAGCGGCCGCGAAGCCGACCGGGCAACGGCGCAATGCCAGTTTTGCGATACCGATTTCGTCGGCACCGACGGCAGTGGCGGCGGCAAGTTCGCAACCGCCGATGACGTCGCGCGGGCGTGCCGCGCCGTTGTCACCGCGGCTCACGGGCCGTGCTTCATCGTGCTGACCGGCGGCGAGCCGATGCTCCAGGTCGATGCAGCGCTGGTCGACGCCCTACATGCGCGCGGCTTCAACATCGCCATTGAAACCAACGGCACCATTCCCGTGCCCGACACCATCGACTGGGTGTGCGTTTCGCCGAAGGCTGGCACCGACATTCAACAAACCCACGGCGACGAACTCAAGGTCGTCTATCCGCAGAGCGCGCTCGATCCACGCCGTTTCGCCGATCTCGACTTCGAGCACCGCTTCGTTCAGCCCATGGACGGACCGAACATGGCGGCAAATACCGAGGCGGCTATCGCCTTCTGCCTCGCCAACCCACCCTGGCGGCTATCGGTGCAAACGCATAAGGTGCTGTGTATTCGCTGATTGCAACACACGTGCTGCGCTCATACGCGCGGCATTAACGCCACCCCGTCAAGCAGCCTTTAATTCGGGCGCGAAATCGCCTATTCACCGGCCATGCGCATCTACAAAGATTTTCAATTCGAGGCCGCGCACTTTTTGCCGAACGCCTCCCCCGGCCACCCGAATGCCCGCATCCACGGGCATTCGTTCCGCGCGCGCGTCGTCGTCGACGGCGAGCCCGATCCCGGCACCGGCTATGTGTTTCACTTCGATGAGCTGACGGCGGCGCTCGCCGACACGCGCGATGCCCTCGATCATCGTCTGCTCAACGAGGTCGACGGCCTTGCGGCGCCGACGCTCGAGCGGATCGCGATGTGGATCTGGAACCGCATCGCCAACAAAGTCCCGGGGCTGGCCGAAGTGCACGTGTCGCGCGATAGCTGCCATGAAGGCTGCATCTACAGCGGGCCGCACTTAGCGCGATCACTGGCGGCGGAGTGAGCGCGCAATGAGCACGACGACACCGCCAGACGTCTCGCAACTCGGCCGCCAAACGCCGCTGCCGGACAATCCCGAGGCGGCGCTGCTGGAGCGCGTGCCAAACCCGCATCCCGGCACGCATTTCGTCGCGCGTTTCACCCAGCCCGAGTTCACGTCGCTGTGCCCGGTGACGGGCCAACCCGATTTTGCCCACCTTGTCATCGATTACGTGCCGGATGGCTGGCTCGTCGAAAGCAAGTCGCTGAAGCTCTATCTCTCAGCGTTTCGCAATCACGGCGCCTTCCATGAGGATTGCACGGTGGCGATTGCCAAGCGCGTCGCCGCGTTGATCGCGCCGCACTACTTGCGCATCGGCGGCTACTGGTATCCGCGCGGTGGCATGCCGATCGATGTGTTCTGGCAGACCGGCACGTTGCCGGCCGAAGTCTGGCTGCCCGATCAGGGCGTCGCCCCGTATCGCGGGCGCGGCTGACATTTTTCTTGGCACGTTTGGAACGGATTTCCGGGGGTCGCGCGTTAACGCGGGTGGCGGCGGGTTCAACGCGCGCGCCGAACTTATGTCCACACAGGGAGCATAAAGCATGAGAATTATGATTGCGGTGGCCAGCGCCGCGTTCGCTGTCGCGTCGCTGACCGCGACCGCTAATGCAGCGCCCGCACTCGGCGGCGGTATCAAGTCGGTTCTTGAGCAGGAGACGAAGCTGGTCGAGAAAACCCACGGTGTGCATCGGTACTGCGGCCGAGGGCCGGCCGGTTGGCATCGCCATAAGCGCGGCTACCGTATTCCATGTCCGCCGCCGCGTTACTATCGCCGCTACTAACGCTGCACGGCTCGGTGTGAGCGCAGACGGAGTGGGCCATCAGCCCACTCCGTTTTTGTTGTTCGGCCTCCAACGCCGCATAGATTAATGCGGCACAGCGTTTGCATCGCCAATGGTCGTCAGCAACCGCGATCGAATTGCGATCCAACGAGGGGTGTTAACCATGCGCGTGGCGCTCTTCGTTGCCATAGCGGTTCTCGCCGCCGCTGCACACTCGACGGCGGCCAGCGCCGCCCCTGGTGGCGGCATCGGCGCGCATCTGGCGACCACCCGCGACGTCGCCGGGATTGAAAAAGTCCATGGCACGCATCGCTCCTGCGCACGTGGCCGGCGGTGGCACCGCCATGTTCGTGGCAAGGTCCGTCCGTGCCTGCCGCCCGGCGCCTACCGGGCCCGGTACCGCTCTCGTTATTGAATCCTGCTGCGAACGACAGTTTACAGCGCCCGGCAGCCACGATGGCTTGCGGACCACTTTACCTTTACGGCATCTGGCTTTACGTTTGCGTCAACGGCGTTGCCGCATCGAATTGGTGCGTCGCACGACGTGTTTTGCGTTGTGGAGC
>JAIEPV010000120.1 GCA_019748215.1 Hyphomicrobium sp. | reverse complement strand
GTGTCGATCAGCACCCAGTCGCAGGTGTTCATGCCTTCGACGCGCACGTTGCGCTCACCCGCGCCCTTGATCTTTTCGCGCAACTGTTCGGCGATGGCGCCGACGTGGCGATCGGACCGGCCGGTGGCGACGATCATGTAATCGCCAAGTGACGATTTACCTTCGAGCGGAATGGTGACGACAGCTTCTGCCTTCGCTTCGTCAAGCCAGTTGACGATGTCGGCGAGCATTTGAGCCGAGCCCGGCACAGCGGCGGCGGGCTTGGTGGGAGACGTGCTCTTGCGGGCACCCTCGGCAGTGGATCGTATCAAGCGGTCAGCGTCCTTTGCTGGTTGGTCCCGCGCGGTCAAAAAAGTTCGAAACCTTTCGAACCTCCAACAATATACCGCTGGCTAGACCCGCTCGCAATCACATTTGCAATCACTTCTTATGTCATAAACTCAATATATTCAGTGCTTTAGATTGTCACGATCGATGACGGCCAGTCGCCGACCGCAAAGCCGTGGAGGATAGCGGCGACAATCGGCTGGTTAAAAACACCCACGCGGGCGGTCGGCGGGCGGCCAAGCTGGCAGCATCGCGCTCATCGATCCGATACGCCGACAACAGCTGAGCTGCTTCCCCGCTGAGAGATTTCAGCCGCCATCCCGGCCGATCGACAACGGCGATCGGCATCGTCTCGGCAATGTCGCGCCAATGCTGCCAGCGATGGAACGTCGCGAGGTTATCGGCGCCCATGATCCACACGAACCGCACGCCCGCAAACCGTCGGCGCAAAAAGCCAAGCGTCGCCGCCGTGTACGGCGTGCCGAGCGCTGTCTCGAAGCTGGTGACTTTCATCTGTCGACCGCGAGCCAGCCGGCGGCACTGTGCCATCCGCTCGTCAAGTGGCGCTAGGCCGCCGTTCGACTTCAACGGATTTCCCGGCGTCACGACCCACCAGACCTGATTGAGGCCAAGTTTTTTAAGCGCTGTCTCTGCAACCACGCGATGGCCATCGTGGGCTGGATTGAAACTGCCGCCCATCACGCCGATGCGCTGGCCCGCGACCGCGTGAGGCGGCCTGACAGCGATCGCGCCGAAATCAGCCTGAGGAATTTTTCTAGCCAACGGCTGACTGCCTCAGCTTGCCGAGCAACGCGACGATCTTCATGCGGGTTCACTCATACTGGTCTGATCTGGCCAGCGCCGCGAACTTTGTATTTGAAGCTGGTCAATTGCTCGACGCCGACCGGGCCGCGCGCATGCATTTTGCCGGTTGCGATGCCGATCTCGGCACCGAAACCGAATTCACCTCCATCGGCAAATTGCGTCGAGGCGTTGACCAGCACGATCGCTGAATCAACGCGATCAAGAAACCGCTCGGCCGTTTGTTGATCGCCGGTGATGATGGCGTCCGTGTGCTGCGAGCCGTACCTCGCGATGTGGTCAATGGCACCGTCGACGCCATCGACGACTTTAACGGCGATGACCTTGTCGAGAAATTCGAAACCATAATCGTTGGCGGCGGCAGGTTTGACGCGCCGATCGACGCGTTGCGTCGCCGCGTCGCCACGAACTTCGCAGCCGGCATCCAATAGCGCGGTGACAAGGGGCGTTAGCAAGTCAGTCGCGGCATTCTTGTCGACAAGCAAACACTCGGTGGCACCACATACTCCCGTCCGGCGCATTTTGCCGTTCAGCACCACCGGCACGGCGATGGCGAGATCGGCGGCGCGGTCGACGTAGATGTGGCAGATGCCTTCAAGATGCGCGAACACCGGCACGCGCGCTTCGTCCTGCACCCGCTGCACCAGGCTTTTGCCGCCGCGCGGGACGATGACGTCGATGGCGCCGTTCAAGCCTTTCAGCATTTCGCCGACTGCCGCACGATCGGTCGTCGGTACCAGTTGAATGGCTGTCTCGGGCAGTCGAGCCGCCTTCAAGCCGGCGACGAGGCAGGCGTGGATGGCCACACTCGAATGGTGGCTTTCCGAGCCGCCGCGCAGGATCGCCGCGTTGCCGGCTTTGAGGCACAGCGCGCCGGCATCGGCGGTGACGTTCGGGCGGCTTTCGTAGATGATGCCGATAGTGCCGAGCGGGACGCGCACGCGCTGAAAGTGCAAGCCGTTCGGTTGCGTCCATTCAGCCAGCACTGTGCCAACCGGGTCAGACAGGCGGGCGATATCATCCAGACCGTTCGCGATGGCCGCGAGCCGTTTTTCGTCGAGCATCAGCCGGTCGATGAAAGACGCCGGACGATCAGCGGCTTTGGCCGCCGCGATGTCACGCGCATTCGCAGTGACGATGGCCGTGGTCGATGCGCGCAGAGCTTTGGCCGCCTCAGTGAGAGCCAAATTCTTTTGCGCCGTTGAGGCTTGCGCCAACGCCCGGCTCGCGTCGCGCGCGCGATCGCCGATCTGCTGCATGACAGCAATCGCATCGCCGTTTTTTCGCTCAGCCGACGTCATCGTATCAATGTCCAGCTTCCAATATCTTAGCTTCGAAGGACGCCGGCGTGCAGCGCCATATCATCCCGGTGAATCAACGTATCGCGGCCCTCATAGCCGAGGATCGCGGCGATTTCGGTTGATCGTTTGCCGATGATACGCCGCGCTTCGATGGCTGGATAGGCAATCAAACCGCGACCGAGTTCGCGGCCGTCAGATGCCCGAATGATCACCGCATCGCCGCGATCGAACGAGCCGTCGATGCGCGTCACGCCCGCCGGCAGCAAGCTTTTGCCGGAGAGCAGCGCCTTCTCCGCGCCCGGATCGAGGAACACCTGCCCGGCTGGAACCAAGTGGCCGGCGAGCCAGCGCTTTTTCGCGGTTACCGGGTCCGATTTGGCGAGGAACCACGTCACCTTGGCGCCGGCCGCGATGGCGCGCAGCGGATGCATGATTTTGCCGGTCGTGATCACCATGTTGGTCCCGGCATTGAGCGCGATCTTTGCGGCTTCCACTTTGGTCTTCATGCCGCCTTTCGAAAGCTCGGTTCCGGCATCGCCGGCCATGGCCTCGATCTCAGGCGTAATCTCGGTGACGAGCGGGATGTGCCGGGCATTGGCGTTGTCGTTGGGTGGAGCTGTGTAGAGCCCATCGATGTCGGATAGCAGCACAAGGCAATCTGCCGACACCATTGACGCAACGCGCGCCGACAGCCGGTCGTTGTCGCCGTAACGAATTTCGGTCGTCGCGACCGTATCGTTTTCGTTGACGACCGGAATGGCTTTCAGCGCCAGCAGCACGTCGATGGTCTGGCGGGCGTTGAGATAACGGCGGCGTTCTTCGGTGTCTCCCAGGGTCAGCAAAATCTGCGCAGCGGTCAGGCCGCGCGCGTTCGCCAGCTCCTGATAGGCGTGCGCCAAGCTGATCTGGCCAACCGCCGCTGCAGCCTGGCTCTGCTCGAGTTCGAGTGATCCCTTCGGCAGCCCGAGCTTATGGCGGCCGAGAGCCACGGCGCCCGACGACACGAGCACCACGTCCTTGCCCGCGCGCGCCAGTTCGGCGACGTCATCCATCAACGAATTCAACCACACGGACTTCAACTGCCCGGTGACGCGATCGGTCAACAGCGCCGAGCCGATTTTGACAACGATGCGGCGCGCCGCAGCCCACTCCGGGCGGGCAGCGACTGTTAACACGCGGTCGTCGGTCGGAGAGGACATGGAAAGCCGGTTAAATCATCTAAATGAATGGAGTGAGAGCCTTATCTATAAATGCGCTGCCTGTCGCAAGTCATTCCGGCAATCACGGTTGCTAGCCCGGGCCGCGAGAAAATGCGTCGATCTGCACTACTCTAACGTTCGAATGTTGATACGCCAAACATTAGCGGTACGGGGCTGATGGGGCCGCCCGAGAGGCCGCCTCTTTAGAAAGATCGCGTTTCCTAACTGCAGCACGCGCGCATCCTGCGCCGCGATCGACGCATCGAGAAAAGCCGCCATGACGATGTCACTAGATCATCAGCGTCACTCAGATGCCGAACCGTTTTATGCGCCGGCATGGCTGCCCGATGCCGGATCAGCAGCGGCGGAGACCGTGATCAACGCGCACCCGGCATTCGACCGGCTGATGGCGCGAATGCCGTTCTCGATGCGCAGCAGTTTCACGGGCGAGCAAATGATGGCGCTGGCGCGTGCCAGCGTGCCGATCGACGCTCCACATCTGTTGGATTATCGCGTCAGCGTTCCTGTCTTGAAGCGCCGCTACTACGTCTCGCTGCTGATCGGCCGCGAGCGCCGCTCGATGTCGCGGCTGGTACAATCGGGGCAAACCAAACGGCGCCGCATTATGGCGGCCTATGCGGTGGCGACATGCAGCCTCATTGTCGTCAGCGTAATGGTGATCGTGATTGTGGCGGTGCTGCTGAAACTCCTGTTGGGGATCGACGTCATCGAAGGACCGGGCACGCTCAGTGGTTTGCTTTGATAGCGTCGCCCTCAAGGCATCGCCGGCCCCGTTACGGCACAAACGCCAAAAACATGAACGTGCCAAACAGCACCAGGTGTAAAAACCCGAACAGGACGTTGGTTTTGCCGGTGCCGAAGGTCAAGATGCTGGCCCCTAGCGTCGTGATCAGCAATGCCGCATCGCGCGCTTCAAGACCCAGATGTAACGGCTGCTGCATGACCAAATTGGCAACTGCGACCGCCGGTATGGTCAGCCCGATGGTCGCGAGCGATGAGCCGAGTGCCAAATTGATGCTCTTTTGCAAATCATCGCGCTTGGCGGCGTTCACTGCCGAGATGCTTTCCGGCAGCAAGACAATGAAAGCGATAATGATACCGGTGACGCCGAGTGGCGCGCCGATGCCCTCGACGCCGTAGGTGATGACCACTGCAAACTGTTTCGCCAACAAGATCACCGCGATCAATGCCAGCGCCAGAAACGCGATGGCTTTGACCAATCGCCGCCGACCGTCTGCTACAGGTTCAAACAGGTC
>JAIEPV010000011.1 GCA_019748215.1 Hyphomicrobium sp. | reverse complement strand
CGACACGAGCAACTCAGGCAAATCGGACAACGCCATTTCAACCGGCGCCAATAGCCGCATGACCTCGTCGGCGTCGGTGTCGGCATCGACGTCGGCGTCTGTGCCGTTGGCTGCGCTTTGAACCTGGTCCATCGTCACGCAATTACTTTCGTCGAACGGCCCAACGCGCGTCCGGCGAAGGGCTATGACATGGCCATAGCAGCCGAGTGCGCGACCCATGTCGCGTGCGAGGGCGCGCACATAAGTGCCCTTGCCGCATTCGGCTTCAAACACGCTAGTGGATGGATCCGGCTGATCGACGAGCACGAAGCGTGCAATGACGACCTCGCGGGCGTCCAAAATTACGCTTTGTCCGTCGCGCGCCAAGTCATAGGCCCGCGCACCATCCACCTTGATGGCTGAGAACTGCGGCGGCACCTGCTGAATGACGCCGCGAAACGCTGGCAGCAGCGCGTTGATGTCCTCAGCCGTCGGCCGCCGATCGCTCGACGCCACGATCGGTCCTTCAGTGTCGTCTGTCGTCGTCTCGCCACCCCATCGCACTGTGAAGCGATAAGCCTTCTCGCCATCGACCGCGAACGGAACCGTCTTCGTCGCTTCACCCAGCGCGATCGGAAGGATGCCGGTCGCGAGTGGATCGAGCGTGCCGGCGTGCCCCGCCTTTTGCGCATTGAACGCGCGGCGCACGGCGCCAACCGCCTGCGTCGACGTCATGTTCAACGGTTTGTCGAGGATCAGCCAGCCGTGAACCGGGTTGCCCTTCTTGCGTCGTGCCATGATTTAAGACCGACCCGTGTCTTGCCGCACCTTGGGGCTATCGAGCAGGCGATCGATGCGCGTCGCTTCTTCGAACGTTTTGTCTTCGAGAAAGCGCAGATCGGGCGCATAGCGCAGGTTCAGCGTCTTGGCGACTTCCGTGCGGATGAAGCCCTTGTTGCGGGCAAGTGCTGTGATGACCGGCTTAACATCCTTGCCACCGAGCGGCATGACATAGACGGTCGCGATTTTCAGATCCGGCGAAATGCGCACCTCCGGGATCGTCACCACGTGCGACGCGAGCACGTCGTCATGGATTTCGCCCCGCGCCAGAAGTTCTGCGACTTTATGGCGGATCAATTCGCCGATGCGGAGCATGCGCTGCGTCGGGCCTTTGGCGGGCGAAGACCCGGCGAGTTTGCCTGGCCCGGCGCTTGAGCCGCCTGAACCCGAACTCGGGCGTTTGGCTGATTTCTTTCGCGTCATTGTCGCTCCGCCGCGGGGTTGGACCGCATACGGCTCCTAAAGAACAGCTTTTCAAAAAACTTGCCGGCGCAGCGCCCAGCGGGCTTGAGCCGGCACCGTCATCCGCGTTGGCTCAAGTGGCAATCCGATCGGGGGGATCTTATCCCCCGATCGCGCTCGCACGCGTGAGCGATCAAAGGCTTCTTGCGATGACCTCGACCTGGAAGCACTCGATCTGATCGCCTTCGCGGATGTCTTGATAGTTGGCGAACGACATCCCGCATTCCTGACCGGTGGTCACTTCCTTCACGTCGTCCTTGAAGCGTTTGAGGATCGACAGCGAGCCTTCGTGAATGACAACGTTGTCGCGCAGCAGGCGCACTTTCGCACCACGTTCGACTTTGCCTTCGGTCACTTGGCAGCCGGCGACTTTGCCAAACTTCGAAATGTTGAAGACCTGCTTGATCGAGGCGTAGCCGAGGAAGATCTCGCGCTTGGTCGGTGCCAGCAAGCCCGACATCGCCGCCTTCACGTCATCCACCAAGTCGTAAATGATGTTGTAGTAGCGGATTTCGATACCCTGATTGTCGGCAGCGCGCTTTGCCTGTTCGTTGGCACGCACGTTGAAGCCGATGACCACAGCCTTCGATGCCGACGCGAGCGCGATATCCGATTCCGTGATGCCGCCGACGCCGGTGTGGACGATGCGGGCGATCACTTCCTCCGTGCCGAGCTTTTTCAAAGACCCGATAATGGCTTCGACGGAGCCCTGCACGTCGCCCTTGATGAGCAGCGTGAATTCTTTCTGGCCAGCCGCATCTTTCAGCGTCTGCATCATCTGCTCGAGCGTGCGCGGCGTGCCGGCTGAGCCGAGCGTCTCGCGGCGCTTGCGGATGCGGTAGTCGGTGATTTCCCGTGCGCGCGCTTCGTTCTCGACGACGCCGAATTGATCGCCGGCATCTGGCGCGGAATCGAAGCCGAGAATCTCGACCGGCACCGACGGTCCGGCCGACGCGATGTTGTTGCCCTTGTCGCCGATCAAGGCGCGCACACGGCCCCAAGCCATGCCGGCAACGACGATATCACCGAGCTTCAACGTACCGCGCTGAACCAGCACGGTGCCGACCGGCCCGCGTCCACGCTCGAGCTTGGCTTCGATGACGATGCCTTCGGCTGGGCGTTTCGGATTGACCTTGAGGTCGAGAATTTCGGCCTGCAGATGGATGGCTTCGAGCAGCTTATCGAGATTGGTGCGCTTTAAGGCCGAGACCGGCACTTCGAGCGTTTCGCCGCCCATGCTTTCGACGACGATCTCATGCTGCAGCAAATCGGTTTGCACGCGCTTGGGATCGGCCTGCGGCTTGTCGATTTTGTTGATCGCAACGATCATCGGCACGCCGGCAGCCTTGGCGTGATTGATGGCTTCGACGGTTTGCGGCATGACGCCGTCGTCGGCTGCAACCACAAGAACGACGATGTCCGTCACCTTGGCGCCGCGGGCGCGCATAGCGGTGAAAGCTTCGTGGCCAGGCGTATCGATAAACGTGATCTTGTCGCCGTTCGAGGCGATGACCTGATAAGCGCCGATGTGCTGCGTAATGCCGCCAGCTTCCCCGGACACGACATTGGTCGAACGGATGGCGTCGAGTAGCGACGTTTTTCCGTGGTCGACGTGGCCCATGATGGTGACGACCGGCGCACGCAATTCCATGGCGGCGTCTTCGGCGTCTTTTTCGCCGACGAAGCCGATTTCAACGTCGGATTCAGAGACCCGCTTGGTGGTGTGGCCGAATTCCTGAACGATCAACTCTGCGGTGTCGGCGTCGAGCACGTCCGTAATTTTGCGCATGTCGCCTTCTTTCATCAAATACTTGATGACGTCGACGGCGCGTTCGGTCATGCGGTTCGACAATTCCTGAATTGTGATCGCTTCAGGAATGATGACCTCACGGGAAATCTTCTCGCGGACTTGCTGAATGCCCATGGCTTTCAGGCGTTCTTTGTCGCGCTTGCGTTTCAGCGACGCGAGCGAGCGCTGCTGAGCTTCGCGATCGAAGTTCGTGATTGTCAGTTTCTGGCGCTGGCGGCCATCGTCTGGAAGTTTGACGGCAGGGCGCGTGATCTTCGCGCCGCCGGGGCCACGCTTGCGGCTGTCGTCGTCCTCGACAACGGGCTTTGCAACCACCGGACGAACGGCCCGCGTTGGTTTTTCAAGCGAGGGATCGGGAGCAGCGGGAGCTGGGGCACCACGGCGCGGACCTGGAAAATCGAGTTCGCGCGGTCGACCTGCCTCGCGTGGCATGAACGCTGGTGCGCCGCCTGGGCGCGGGCCCGGACGGGAGAACGACGGACGCGCACTGTCGCGCGGTGCATCGTCCCGACGCGCCATCGGCGGACGCGCCGATGGCGTCGATGGGCTTGATGACGGAGCCGCTGATGCTGACGCTGGTGCGCTTGCAGTGATGTTAGCTTCGATCTTCGACGCTGAAGGCGCCGTAGTCACGGACGGAGCAACGGCCTCGGCTTCGCGCGCCACCGGCTCATAGCGAACTGGTTCGGCTTCAGGCGGGCGTGCGGCGTCGTCGGCACGCGCAGCTGCCAGAGCCCGGGCGCGCGCGTCACGTTCCTCGTTCGACAAGGTGCGCTGCTGTGCCGATGATGCGGCGCCGGTCGAAGGAGACGTCGATGGACGTGTGATCGGCCGCTGCTTGTCGATGACGGGTGCCGCGACTTGCGCCGGCGCTTCGGGCGCGAGCTCAACGCCGCCTGGGCCAAGCTTTCGCGTCTTTTTCTTTTCAACGACGACTGACTTCGATCGGCCATGGCTGAAATTCTGCCGCACGCTTCCGGACTCGACCGTTCTCTGCAGCGAAAGCGGTTTGCGCGCTCCAGCTCGCAGGGTCTTGTCCGTTTGGTCGTTCGAGTCCGTCATGCGTTTTCCGTTCAACCTTCAAATTGCGTCGGCTCATCAGGAGCGTTCTCAGAAAAAACCTGTTCGAATGTCGCTGGAGAAGCCCGGTAACGCAGAATGCGCTCCGCCTCCCTCAGAAACCGATCCGTCAGCTCTCCGGGTATGAGGGCAGCATGTACCACAGATGGGCGGCCCATGGCCAAGCTCATTTCAGAAATGGTGAGGACATCCGCGATCGGAGCTTTGAGGCCACGGTCGCGTTGGATCGCCCTGAATTTTCGGTCTAATTTGCCGCGACCGTCCGCCGCCGCGTCGTGTCCGTGGAGCACTGCGGCGACCTGCCCCTTTTCCAGCGCCGAGTCGACTTGCTGGAACCCTGCAATCGCCAGCCCGGCCTTGTTGGCAAGCGAGAGCGTTGCGGTCAGGCGGCGCAACAGCATACCATCGACCCGCTCTGGTAAATCAGCGGAAGCACGAGCGTCAGCCTTAAAACTTCTTGCGAAAGCCTTTGTTTTTATTGCTTTTTCAAGCGTTTTTCGATCGCACGTTACCCACGCGCCACGGCCTGGAAGGCGTTGATCGAGATCAGGCACCAAGTCGCCTTCCGGCGACCGGGCGAAGCGAATTAGCGCGTCCGGCTCATGCGCCTCGCGGGTGACGACGCACAAACGCTTACGTCCAACATCGCTGCCGGACCCATCGTCATCGTCTGCTGGCCGATCGATTGGCCGGTGCTGTCGCTTCGCTGCCACGCTGGTCGGGTGCCTT